>NZ_JBQQBO010000032.1:0-86212 GCF_052246905.1 Saccharopolyspora antiqui | reverse complement strand
GCGAAAACCGGCTCCAACCGGCTTTCGCACTCACGACCCCTGGCTGCACGTCGCAGGTCACCACGGATTGCCCTCGATCACGCCGTCCAACTGCTCCCGGTCGCGCGCCCCGTCGAAGACGAACAGCCGGTAGCGCAGTCGCAGGGTATCGCCGTCGGCCAGCACGAGCGGATCGAAGAAGGCCAGCGACGGGTTCACCACCGGGTACGGCTCGCTGCGCACGAACCAACGGCCGTCGGGGATCGCATTGTCCGGCGCATCCTGGAAGAGGAGCGTGGACACGTTGTTGGTGTTGTCGTGCTTGCCGACGAACGCCAACCAAGGCGCGGCGGTACCCATCATCTCCGCGGCCGACCCGCCGCCCGGGGAGATCACCGCTCCCCCGGTGAAGGAGCGCGGACCGCGCCAGAAGAACCCGCAGTAGCCCGCCAACTCGCGCCCGAACACCGTCGGACTGCCGAAGTCCAGGGCCGCACCGCGCACATTGGACAGTTCGGTGCCGAAGTCGAGCAGCCAGCCGCCTTGGTCGCCGCGGACGTAGGACACCCCGACCGTGCGCCGCTCCTCGATCCACTTCTCGCCCGCCGCCGTGATCCAGTCGACGTGCTCCACGAACCCGGTGCGCTCGCCCGCGCTGATCTCCGCGAACTCGCGGTGGTGCAACGCACCGACGTTGGGCAGGTCCAGGTAACCGGCCCCCGGCGCGCCGGGCGTGTAGGTGCCACCGCCCCAGAAGTTCTGCTCCGAGAGGTGCGACGCGGTCATCGCCAGCCCCTTGTGCCACCGGTGGTCGTGCGGCCGGTTGCCGGTGACCACCTCGTCGGCGAACGTCCGCAACGGGTGGAAGTACGGGGCCGGGCATTCGCTGGCCGCGATGTCGTGGCGGTAGATGTAGCGGAACAGCTCCACGCCGCGCGCCTGCACGCTCAGCGCCGAATTCAACTCGTGCACCACGGAAATCGGGTCGGCCGAAGCCTCAACCTGCCCGTTCGGTGCCTGCCGCGCCGCGACTTCGGTTGGCGTCAAGGCTTCGCTCCTTCGCTGTCGGCGACCGGGGCCCAGCCCCGGACTCCGCCGTGCAGGTCGTGGTAGAAGGGGTCGTCGGAGGTGAGCTGTTCGCGGCGCACCAGCTCACCGGTGAACGCCGACCGGTACAGCGCCGTGATCAGTTCGAGGGTCTGCCGCCCAGCCGCGCCGCTGGCCGGTGGCCGCTGCCCCGAGTCCATCGCCGCCAGGATCATCGACAGCTGGGCGGCGTGCGAGCTGCGCACGTTGGCGCCGGGGGTGCGCCAGGAGCGCACCAGGGTTTCGTCGGTCACGTGCGGGGCCGGGGTGTAGTGCCAGTCGGTGTTCTCGTAGCCGTACAGGTGGGTGAGCTCGACCGTGGCGTCGGTGCAGTCGATGCGGATGTAGCTCTCCTCGCGCGGGGAGAGCACGCTGTTGAGGATCGAGGCCATCGCGCCGTTGTCGAACCGCACCGAGGCCATCGAGACGTCCTCGGTCTCCACGTCGCGGTCCAGCCGACCGGCCATCGCGTGGATCTCCGTCCAATCACCGAGCAGCGCCAGCAGCAGGTCCATCTGGTGGATGCCGTGGCCCATCGTGGGGCCGCCGCCCTCGGTCTGCCAGCGCCCGCGCCAGGGCACTTCGAAGTAGCCGTGGTCGCGGTACCAGGTGGTCCGGCACTCCGCGACCAGCGGCCGCCCCAGCTTCCCGGTGGACAGCAGCCGCGCGGCGTGCTTGCCGCCGGAGCCGAACCGGTGCTGGCACACCACGCTCGCGTACGGCCCGCCGTCGCGTTCGGCCGCCTCGATCCGGTCGAATTCCGCCAACGACAGGCACACCGGCTTCTCCACCAGCACCCAGGCACCGGCTTCGAGGCACTGCACGACCGGGTCGACGTGCGCGAACGGCGGCGTGCAGACGTGCACGAGGTCCGGCTTCTGGGTCTCCAGCATCTCCTCGACCGACGAGTACCCCGCCTCGATGCCGTTGGTGGTGCGGAATTCCGCCAACCGGTCCGGGTCGGTGTCCACCGCGGCCACCAGGTCCACGCGGTCGGCGACCGACCGCAGCGCGGGTACATGGCTGTGCTGTGCGATTCCGCCCGCACCGATGATGGCGGCACGCATCTTGCGCGATTCGATCATGTGTCCTTCCCTCGGAGCCGGGCACCTCGCGAGCCCGGAATGTCCAGCACGTTCGGGTTGGAGTTCGCGCGGATCGGCGTGCGGTCTCGCAGGCAAAACGTTGCCACCGCACACGCAGGTGGGTTCGAGTTTCGCTACCCGACAACCTGCGCAAAACCAATCCGCACCCTCGGTTAGTGCCTGTCTTTGGGACCGGGACGGCGTCTGAGTGCCTGTTTTTGAAGTGGTCGTGTCGGGCCGTCCACCTCGGGTGAGGTGGGCGATTTCGCGCGAAATCGCCGTCTCCCATGCGGGGCGGGTGGCGATTTCGCGCGAAATCGCCAGGTCTGCCACACCCGCACCGCCACGCAAAACGAGTCCAAAGACAGGTTTTTCAGTCCCTGGTTCCGGCTGCTCGCCTCACCCCCAGCGTCGGGTCGACGAAGCGCAACGCCACCAGCAGCATCACCAGGGTGGTGAGCATGTAGATGACCGCCATCGCGTCGATCTGCTGGGTGGATTGCAGTCCCGGTGAGGCCGCCGCGTAGAACAGCGCCACCACCAGGGTTTGGCTGTCCGGGCCCGCGACCAGGAAGGTCAGCTCGAACATCCCGACCGTGCGCACCAGCACGAGCACCCCCGCCGCCAGCAGCCCCGGCACCAGCAGCGGCACGAGCACCCGGCGGAAGACCTCGAACGTTCCGGCCCCGCACACCCGCGCCGCCTGCTCCACGCGCGGGTCGATCTGCTCGACGAACGGCACCAGGACCAGGACCGCGAACGGCACCGAGGGCACCAGGTTCACCAGGACGACGCCGAGCAGCGTCTCGGCCAGGTGGTACTTGTACATCACGGTCGCCAGCGGAATGCCGTAGGTCATCGGCGGGATCACCTGCGGCAGCAGGAAAAGCAGCAGCAACAGCCGCTTGCCGGGGAAGGTCAGCCGGGACAGCACGTACGCGGTGGGCACGGCGATCAGCAGCGAGAGGATCACGACCGCGACGGCGACCTGGAGGGTCACCAGCAGCAGGTCGCCGACCGAGTAGTCCTCCCAGGCGAGCCGGTACCAGTCGGCGGTCAGCGATTCGGGCAGCCACGTCCCGGTCCACTTCGCCGCGAACGAGGTCAGCACCACCGCGACCACCGCGCCGAACAGCCCGAGCAGGAATCCGCCGGTGCCGACCCAGGTCAGCGCCCCGGTGAGGGTCCAGCGTCGCGGTCGCCGCGCGGCGCGCGTCGGCATCGTGCTCATCCCTTGCCCCCTGAGCTCGTGCCCCGGTAGAGCCGTCCTCGGCCGAGCATCACCAGGCCCAGCACGACGAGCTCCACCAGCGCCATGATCACCGTGACGGCCGAAGCGAAGGCGTAGTCGATGTCCTGGTAGGCGGCCTCGTAGGCGACGATCGAGATCACGTGCGTGGTGCCGGAGGGATCACCGACGAGGGTCGCCGAGGGGAACACCGCGAAGGACATCACGAACGACAGGCAGAACGTGATCGTCAGGCCGGGCAGCAGCAGCGGCAGCAGCACCATCCGGAACCGCTGCGCAGGTCGGGCGCCCAGCACCGCCGCGGCCTTCTCCAGGTTCGGGTCGATTCCCCCGATGTAGCTGAGCACCAGCAGGAACGCGAACGGGAAACCCGAGATGATCATCGAAATGAGCACCCCGGCGGTGTTGTGGATGAGCACCACCGGTTCGTCGATCAGCCCGCTGAGCAGCAAGATCTGGTTGAACCAGCCGTCCGGGCCGAGGAAGTCGAGCATGCCCTGCGCCACGAAGACGGTGCCCAGGGTCATCGGCACCAGCAGCAGCGCGGTGAGCATTTGCTTGCCGCGCATCGGGTGGCGCATCCGGTAGGCCAGCGGGATCGAGGCGATCACGTTGATCAGCGCGGCCGGAATGCTCAACCGCAGCGTGATCCACACCGAGTCGCGCAGGTAGGGGTCGGCGAAGAAGCGCTGGTAGGTGCTCAACAGGCCGCCCTCGCCCTGGAAGGACAACCCAACGCCGTAGCACAGCGGGTAGATGAAGAAGGCGATCATGAAGACCACGGCGGGCAACGCCAGGAGGACCAGGCGGTTGAACCCGCGACGCTGCAACCACGACCGCGCCGGGGTGCGCACTGCCCCACCGGACGGCTGCGGACGCGCACCGGAGGGCGCCGAAACAGCGCTGCTCATATTCGCTGCCCCTCCGCCGCCAGCGCGACCTGGTCATCGATGTCGTCGGTGCCGTCCGGCGCGGCGTAGAGCCGCAGCCGCTCCGGATCGACCGCGACGGTGACGTCCTCCCCCGGCCGCACCGGGAACGTGCTGTGGGCGTGCAGGATCGATCCGCTGGCGGTGCGGCCCTCCACCGCGTAGTGGTTGCCCTGGTATTCCACGACGCGCACGGTCATCGAGATCCGGTTGGGGCCGCGCGGCGAGTCGGCGGAGGTCACGGTGAGGTCTTCCGCGCGCATCATGGCCACCACCTCGCCGTGCTGCGGCAGTTCGGCTCCCGCGGCCAGCAGTTCGACATCGCCGCCGCGCACCCGCGTCGTGTCGGACCTGGTGTCGGCGACGGTCAGCGGCAGCCTGTTTCGGTAACCCACGAACGCGGCCACGTACGGGCTCTGGGGGTGCTGGTAGATCTCCTGCGGTGTGCCGATCTGCTGCACCACTCCCCCGAGCAGCACGATCAACCGGTCGGCCAGCGACAGCGCCTCCTGCTGGTCGTGCGTGACGTACACGGTGGTCAGCCCGAGCTTCTGGTGCAGCAGTCGGATCTCGGTGCGCATGTCCAGCCGCAGCTTGGCGTCCAAATTGGACAGCGGCTCGTCCATCAGCACCAGGCGTGGTTCGGTGACCACGGCGCGGGCGATGGCGACCCGCTGCTGCTGCCCGCCGGAGAGCTGCGCGGGGCGCTTGTCGGCCTGGTCGACCAACTGGACGAGTTCCAGCGCCTCGCGCACCCGGCGGCGGCGCTCCGGCTTGGCGACCTTGCGCACCGCCAGCCCGAAGCCCACGTTGTCGGCGACGGTGAGGTGCGGGAACAGCGCGTAGTTCTGAAACACCATGCCGAAGTCGCGCTTCTCGGACTGGACGATGTCGACGCGCTCATCGTCCAGCCAGATCGAACCGGAGGTGGGTTCCAGCAGCCCGGCGAGCAGGTTGAGCACGGTCGACTTGCCGCAGCCGGATGGGCCCAGCAGTGCCACGAACTCCCCTCCCCGGATCGTCGCGTTGAGCCCGTCCACGGCGGTGTAGGAGCCGAAGGTGCGGGTGAGCCCGTCGAGGACCAGTTCTTCGAAGGCCGTCTGCCGCGGATTTCCGTCGCTGCTCACCGGTTCGCCCCTCCGTTGCCGATGCGGCGGTTCCAAAGGTCGAACGCGCTGGCCAGCGCATCCGATTCCAGCGGTGTTTCCACCGGGTGCGAGGCGAACAGCGCCGGGTAGAAGTCCGGCCTGCCGAACTCGCGGGCGATGCGCCTGCCCTTCGGGCTGGCCAGCGCGTCGGTGACGCCGTGCACGGGGAAGCTGACGAAACCCTCGTCGTAGGCCAGCGCCTGCTGGTCGGGGCGCAGCATCCAGTCCACCAGCTTCAGCACGACCGGGATGTTCTCGGCCGCCATGCCCCTGGGCAGCGCCGCGTAGTGCGAGTCGGCGACCCAGTGGAACCCGTCGAACACGCCGACCGCGCTGTCCGTCGGGATGGCGCCGTCGGCGCGCTGCCCGATGTCGAAGCTGCAGGTGCTCACCACGATGTCCCGCGATCCGCCCGCGAACTGGTTGAACGCCTCGCTGGTGCCCGACGGGTAGTAGTCGATGAAGGCGTCCAGTTCGGTGAGCAACGACCAGGTCTTCTCCCAGCCCCGCACCGGATCCTTGGGGTCGCGGTCGCCGAGCAGGTAGGGCAGCGCCATCAGGAACGTTCGGCCGGGGCCGGAGTTGTCCGGCCGGGGGTAGCAGAACCGGCCGGGCCGCTGGCGGGCCCAGGCCAGCAGTTCCTGCGGGGTCTTCGGTGGTGTCGGGACGCGCTTCGGCGCGTACTCCAGCAGCGGTCCGTTCGGGCCGTAGGTGGCCACCACGCCGAAGCCGCCGCCGCTCTCGTGCATCTTCGAGGCGCCTGGCACCAACCGATCGGCCAGGTCGGGCAGCGCGGCTCCGTAACGCGGGAACAGCTGGATGAGCATGTTCTCCTGGCGCAGCGACGACAGCCCGTCCCCGCCGGTGAGCACCAGGTCGATGCTGACCCGTCCGGCGTTCTGCTGCGCCTTGATCTTGCCGATCACGTCGGTCGCCGGGGCCTTCAGGTAGTGGTATTCGCTCACGAGTTCCGGGTGCGCCGCCTGGAAGTTCTTCATCATCGCCTTGGAGATCACCAGGTTCCCGGCGACGTCGAAGATCGTCAGCTCCACCGGCTCGGGCGGCAGCGGCGGTAGCGCCTCCGGTTCCGGCGGCAGGTCCGCGCTGGGTGGCGCGCAGCCCGGGAGCGTCGCCGCTGCCGCCGCCCCGCCGAGCACGGCGAGGGCTCGCCGCCGTGACATCGAGAACATCTCCACTTCCCCTCTGCCGATCGCAGCCCGGCGAATCCGATGTGGACGATCTGTTCGCACCGGCCTGCCGGGTGGATCCGGTCGTCAGCGTCGCGCGGGCAGGACGTAGGTGATGATCGAGCGGGCCGGGAGGGTCGCTGCGAAGCTGTTCCCGCGCAACGGGATCGGTTGCAGCTCAGCGATGTCGTGCGCGTTGTCGGTCAGGTAGGGCTGGATCCGGCTGCCGTTCGCGCCGGGGATGCGCACCTCCTCGGTGACCGGCTGGTGGCCGTTGTTGATCACCTGCACCGCGATCGAGCCGTCGGCGTTGCGAAACGCGCTGACCCCCAGATCCGGCAACGAGCCGCGGGTGTCCAGGCGCAGCGCGTCCGGCCGCACGAACCTGCTGAACTGCGCGAAGGCCCACAGCCGCTTGGAAATCTCGACCGAGTCGCCCTGCAACCGGATCAGCCCCGAGTTGGCGGTGCTGGCCGATGCGCCCCACCAGTGGAAGAAGGCGCTGACGTTGCCGTCGGTGAAGGCCTGTTGGATGCGGTTGGCCCACACCAGGCCCTCCCCCGCCACGCCCTGGTCGTCCCACACCGGGGTCCACGGTTCGAAGTCGGCCCATTCCGACTGCCACACCGGCAGTTCCGTGCGCAGCGGCTCCGAGGGCGGACTCGCGTATCCGTGGCCGGTGACGACGTCGAGCTGCTCGCTGGCCGCGGGATCCGCTTGGATCGCGGTCAACATCTCCGCCTGGTCCTGCCACCCGGTGGAATCGCAGCAGACGAGCTGGGTGTCCAGCCCGGAGCGCCGCAGCGTCGGCCCCATCACCTTGAGGAAGTCGGCGGCCTGCGCACCGGTCGCGCGCATGCTGGCGTAGTCGGTGGACAGGTCCGGCTCGTTGAGGAACCCCAGGTGGCTGATCGGGATCCCTTCCTGCTGGTAGAAGCGCAGGTACTGGACGAGGTAGTCGGCGTAGGCCTGCCGCCAGTCACCGCTGGCGCAGGCGGTTCCCGGCATCCCGCACAGCTCGCCGCCGTTGCTGTCGATGCCGTTGGTCTTCATGTAGCCCGGCGCGCTCCACGCGTCGGCGTAGATCTGGTCGACGCCGTAGCGCATCGCCTCCTGCGCCAGCCACACCTGGCTGTTGTCCGAGCCGTCCCAGATGTACTGCGGTTCGGCGTCCGGGCCGCCCGGATCGAACGGCGCGATCGAGCGCATGTGGTCGGAGCTGTTGTCCGGCGAGGAACCGATCCCGTTGCGCAGGATGCTGAATCCCGCGCCGCCTTCGGTGTCGAAGAGCAGGTCCAGCACCCGGCGCTGGTTCGCCGGTGACAGGCCCTCCGACCCGTGCATGATGTTGGAGCGCTGGAACGCCTCGGAGAACCCGAAGCCGTCGACCCGCTGGTGCGTCCGGGTGGGGTCGACCACGATCGACGATTCCACTGCGACGGCGTTGCCCGGACCGAGCAGCGTGGCGGCGAGCACCACCAGCGAAGTCAGCAACGCGGATCGGGCGCGACGGGTTCCGCGCGAGGACGGCATGGCCTGTTCAGTCACCGGCATGACCTCCGCTCGGCCGCTGCGCACCAGCCTCCTGTGCTGTCCAGCGGCGGCCTTCGACTCTGCGGCCGAAAGCGATTGCTAACAGCCAGGAAAAGAACTGGGCCGCAGGGGTTGCAGATGAAACGCGTTGAAAGGTTTCTGAAATTTGCCGTTCACGAACGTTATAATCCGGATCACACCAACGTCAAGACTCAGCCCACGACCGAATTCGCCGCTACCGGCCCCCTCCGGCGGTCAAACCGGCCACTAGGAATCTGCGTCCGAGGATGTAGAGGAGGAGCACCGGCAAGGCTGAGAGCACGACCACGGCCATGATCGCCGGGATGTTGACGGTGTACTGGCCCTGGAACTTCCAGATCGCCAGCGGCAGCACCGCGGTCTCCGGCCGCTGGGTCAGGATCAGCGGGAACAGCAGCCCGTTCCACACTTGCAGCGCCTGGTAGATCCCGACTGCCATCAGCGCCGGTCGGGAAAGCGGCAGGACCAGGCTCATCAGCACCCGGAACTGCCCGGCGCCCTCCAGGTGCATCGACTCGTACAGCTCCTCGGGGATGTCCCGCAGGAAGTTGGTCAGGATCAGCACCGACAGCGGCAGCGCGAAGGCGATCGCGGGCAGCACCACGGCCAGCAGGCTGTCGTAGAGCCCGATCTGCACGATTATCACGTACACCGGGATGATCGTCGCTTGCAGCGGAATCGCCAGTCCGGCCAGGAAAACCCGGAACAACCACTGGTGCGCACGTCGTCGACCCCGGACGACGACGTACGCGGCCAGCAGTGCGGCGCAGAGCACCGCGGCGACCGTCAACGCGGTGACGATGACGCTGTTGAACAGGAACGAGAGGAAATCGTCCGAGAGCACTTCGCCGTAGCCGGCCAGCGTGGGCTCGGCGGGCAGCGACAACGGGTTGGCCGACAGCGCGTCTTCGGACTCGCGCAGGCTCGTGACCACCACGTAGTACAGCGGAATCGCGACGACCAGAGCCCAGACCCCGGCCCCTATCGCCGGGAACACACCGCCTCGGGATTTCCGCATCACAGACCTTCCTGCTCGCTTCGCATTCGGGCGAACCCGGAGTACTTCGTCAACGTCAGCGAAAGGGCCGTCCCGAGGGCCACCAGCAGCAGCGCGATCGCACTGGCGTAGCCGAACTGGTAGTGCTGGAAGCCGATGACGTACATGTTCACCGGCAGGATTCGGGTCGCATCACCGGGACCGCCCTCGGTCAACACGTAGAACAGGTCGAAGTAGGTGAGCGAGCCGACCAGCACCATCGTGCTCGACGTGATGATGGTGTTGCGCAGCTGCGGGATCGTGACCGAGAAGAACCGCTGCACCGGGCCTGCGCCGTCGAGCTCGGCGGCCTCGTACAGCTGCGCCGGGATCTGCCGCGCACCGGCCTGGTAGAGCAGGGTGTGGAAGGGCACGAACTGCCACGCCACCACCAGGATCATCGCGTACAGCGCGAGATCCGGGTCGCCGAGCAGGTTCAGCCCTGGCAGGCCGAGTCCGGCCAGCATGCCGAAGTTCGGGTCGGCCAGGTTGCGCCACAGGATCCCGATTCCCGTCGCCGACAGCACCAGCGGGAGGAAGAAGATCGTCGCCAGCACCGCTCGGTAGCGCTGCCGTCCGGCGACGAACACGCCGAGCAGGATGCTCAGCGGGGTCTGCACGAGCCAGCTCAACACCATGACCTGCAACGTGATCCACAGCGACCGCCACATCCCCGGGTCGCTGATCAGATCCGCCCAGTTGCCCGCGGTGAACGCCGGAGCCGAGATCCCGTTCCACTCGGTGAACGACAGGACCAGCACGACGACGACCGGCCCGACCACGAACGCGACGAAGAACAGCAGCGCCGGAGCCGCCAGCCACATCGAAGGTTCGCTCAACCGCCGCACCGAAGGACTGCGGGGTCGGTCAGCGCCGCTGGGCGACGCAGTGCCGCGAAGCGCCTCGGTCGCGGTCATCTCGGGGATTCCTCCATCTCGCTGGAGAACTCTTGTGCGGTGATCTGCTCCAGGAACAGCTTCTGCAGGTTGGTGAGCAGGTTCTGCGCCGGGCCGGGCGGCAGCGCCTGGTCCCAGGACTGCTGGAAGTGCGGGGCGTTCTTGGCCAGGTCGTAGACGAACAGCAGCCAGTCCGAGTTCTCGGCGGTGCGGAGGCGGTCCTCGATGCCGACCACCGGTGGCACCTCACCGCGCGCGATGGTGCCCTCGGAGTACTCCGGGCTGGAGACCTCGTGGCGCAGGAAGTCCACCGCCTCGTCCTGGCGCGGCCCGGTGGTGGCGGACATGAAGGTCGCCGGATTGCCGAACAGGTTGGCCGGGTCGCCGCGACCGCCCTCCACCGCGGGGAACGGCAGCCAGCCCAACCGTCCATTTCGGACGAAGTCCGGCGCGTTCTCCAGCATCGTGGGGTAGGCCGACCCGAGGTGCAGGGTCATCGCGGCCCGCCCGCTGGTCACCAGGGCGGTCTGCTGGTTGAGCTCCGCGCTGGTGGAGGTGAACGAGTCGCCGAAGGCGCCCTGCTGAACCAGGTCCTGCAGCATCCGGTTGGCCCGCACGATGTCCGGGTTCTGCCACGCACCGGGCTTCCCGTCGAGCACCGCCTGGAACGCCTCGGGACCGGCGACCCGGTCCACCAGTGCTTCCTCCCACATCAGGTACGTCCAGGCATCGGCGCCGCCGAGCGAGATCGGGATGTAGCCCGCCTGCTGCAACCGGGGCACCGCCGCGGTGAGCTGCTGCCAGGTCCGCGGCGGCTGCAGGCCGACAGACTCGAACACGTCTTTGTTGTAGAACAGCACGACCGGCTGGATGCTGCCGATGGGAACCCCGTAGGTGTGCCCGTCCTGGTCGACCGGGCCCATCACGCTGGGCAGGAACCGCTGGCGCCACTGCGGGTCCGCGCGCATCTGCGGTGCGAGGTCCACGATCTTGCCCGCGTCGACGAAGGTCTTCAGCGGGCCGCCGCCCCAGCCGAAGATGGCGTCCGGCGGGTTGCCCGAGCCCATCGACACCCACAGCTTGTTCTTGTAGGGGTCGTTCTGGAAGAACTGGACCTGGATCGGCTTGCCGGTGCGGCGTTCGAAGGCCTCCGCGGCGGGGGGCAGCAATTCCTCTTCGCCGCCAGCGCTGATCGCCCAGGCGGTGAGCACCGCGTTGCTACCTTCGGCGGGTGGTAGCAAGGCGGTACAGCCGGTCGAGACCAACGCGACCAGGATGGCCGTCCCGACCGCGCACAGGCGTCGCACCCTTCCACGCATCGCTGCTCCCGCCGTCGTCGCACCATTGCGGACACTTCGGTCGAACCGCCGGGCAGTTCGACCGCCACCGGGCAGTGGTGGGCGCGACTTTAGCGCAGCTGTCGAACGATCAACAAGGATCACTTTCAAAAAGTTTCGCCCAGTTGGCCCCGGTGGCTTCACACGGTCCTACCAAGACTTTCCAACCCTGATTGTGGCAATGTAGCGACGAGATGGTCTCAATCTCATGTCGTTGAGATCGAAAATTTCGGAAATTATCATCGATGCGGTCCGCGATCCGGCGGCCAGCACGACAGGAGTCCCAGCACATGCAGCAATCGAGCCCATCCGAGGACCGTCCGCCGTACCGCGATCCAGCCCGACCGATCGATGAGCGAGTCGCCGACCTCCTATCCCGGATGACGCTCGACGAGAAGCTGAACCAGCTCGTCAGCATGTGGCTCTACGTCTCCGGGGCGGAGGAGCGCGTCGCGCCCTACCAGGACAAGTTCGCCGACGAGGCACCGCCGTGGCAGGAGATGATCAAGAACGGTCTCGGGCAGCTCACCCGCGTGTTCGGCAGCGCGCCGATCGAGCCCGGCGCGGGTGCCGCGGCGCTGGCGAGGTTGCAGGACGAGATCACCTCCGCGGGCCGCTTCGGCATTCCGGCGATGGCGCACGAGGAATGCCTTGCCGGGTTCACCGCCTGGAACGCCACCGCGTACCCGGTCCCGCTGGCGTGGGGTGCGTCGTTCGACCCGGACCTCGTTCGCGAGATCGCCACGAAGATCGGCAACGACATGCGCTCGGTCGGCGTGCACCAAGGCCTCGCGCCGGTGCTCGACGTCGTCCGCGATGCGCGCTGGGGCCGGGTGGAGGAGACCATCGGCGAGGACCCGTACCTGACCGGCACGGTCGGGGCCGCCTACGTGGCCGGTCTGGAGTCGACGGGCATCGTCGCGACCCTCAAGCACTTCGCCGGGTACTCGGCATCCCGCGCGGGCCGCAACCTGGCACCGGTGAGCATGGGCCCGCGAGAGTTCGCGGACGTGATCCTGCCGCCCTTCGAGATGGCGTTGCGCCACGGCGGCGCCCGCTCGGTGATGCACGCCTACACCGACACGGACGGGATGCCGTCGGCCTCGGACGAGTCGCTGCTGACCGCACTGCTGCGCGACGAATGGGGCTTCGACGGCGTGGTGGTGGCCGACTACTTCGGCATCGCGTTCCTGCACATGCTGCACGGCGTGGCCGGGGACCTCGGCCACGCCGCCGAACTGGCCCTGCGCGCCGGGGTGGACGTGGAACTGCCGAACGCGCGGTGCTACGTCGAACCGCTCGCCGAGCGGGTGCGCTCCGGCGCTCTCGACGAGAAGGTCGTCGATCAGGCGGCGAGCCGGGTGTTGCGGCAGAAGTGCGAACTGGGCCTGCTCGACCCCGACTGGTCGCCGCAGGTTTCCCCGCCGGAGGACCTCGATCCGCCGGAGAACCGGGAACTCTCCCGGCGCCTGGCCGCGGAGTCGATCGTGCTGCTGAGCAACAGCGGCACGCTCCCTCTCAACGGGCCGCTGGAGCGGGTCGCCGTGGTCGGACCGCTGGCCGACGACCCGATGGCGATGCTGGGGTGCTACTCGTTCCCCGCGCACATCGGGGTGTCCTATCCGGATTGGCCGGTGGGCATCGAGCTGCCGACCTTCCGAGCGGCGCTCGCCGAGCACTTCGGCGCCGAGAAAGTGTCGCACGCCAAGGGTTGTGAACTCCCCGACGGGCCAACCGATCTGGACGAGGCGATCCGCACCGCCGCGTCCGCGGATGTCTGCATCGCGGTGGTCGGTGACCAGGCTGGACTGTTCGGACGCGGCACCTCGGGCGAGGGCTGCGACGCAGCCGACCTGCGCTTGCCGGGCGAGCAGGAGGAACTGGTGGAGGCGCTGCTCGGCACCGGAGTTCCGGTGGTGCTCGTGGTGTGCAGCGGTCGCCCCTACGCGCTCGGCAGGCTGGCGGATCGGCTCGCCGCCGCCGTGCAGGTCTTCTTCCCGGGCGAAGCGGGCGGCGCCGCGCTGGTCGATGTTCTCACCGGCGTGGTGAATCCCTCCGGCAAGCTGCCCGTGTCGATCCCGGCCGAGTCCGGCGCCAACCCCGGCACCTACCTGACCGCGCGGTTGGGGACGCGCAGCGACGTCAGCTCGCTCGACCCGACCGCGCTGTTCCCGTTCGGGCACGGCCTGTCCTACACCGGCTTCGCCTACCGGGATTTGCGCATCAGCGCCGACCGGGTGCCGACCGACGCCGAGGTGGAGATCACCTGCACGGTGGCCAACATCGGCGATCGCGATGGTGTCGAGGTCGTGCAGCTGTACCTGCGCGATCCGGTCGCCCAGGTGACCCGGCCGGTGCGCCAGCTCGCCGGGTTCCTCCGGGTGGAGGTGCCCGCCGACGGGGCCCGGCAGGTGTCCTTCCGGCTGCACGCGGACCGGACTTCGTTCACCGGCGCGGGCGGCCGACGATTGGTCGAACCCGGCGAGATCGAAGTCCACATCGGCGGTTCCAGTAGCGACACCCCGCTCACCGGTTCCTTCGAGCTCGTCGGCGAACCCCGAGAGGCAGGCCACGACAGAGTCCTAACCACCCCCGCACACGCGGAGTGAGCGGACGAGGTGAGGGGCACCCGTGACCGAGTAACTGGGTCACGGGTGCCCCTCACCCCTCACCAGAACGGAGAACGGAGCCCCACGCCCGCCGCCGACGCAGCGGCGCCGACCGGCACACCGAAAGTTTCAGGTACCGTGGCGTGCACCGAGCGAGGAGGCAGGGGTGTCAGCAGGCAAGAAGAACCGGGTGACGATCAGCGACATCGCCCGGGAGGCTGGCGTCTCGGTCCCGACCGTTTCGAAGGTCCTCAACGGCCGCCCAGAGGTGGCCGCGCACACCCGCGAACGCGTCGAGAAGTTGATCATGCACTACAACTACTCGCGGCGCGCCAGCCACGGAACCGGCCGAGCCGGGCTGATCGACTTGGTGTTCCACACCCTCGACAACCAGTGGGTGCTGGAAATCGTGCGCGGGGTCGAAAGCGTCACGCACGATGCCGGACTGGGCACCGTGGTCTCCGCGGTGCACGAGGGCCGCCGGACCGACCGCGCGTGGCTGGACAACATCAGCTCGCGGCGCTCGGACGGGATCATCCTGGCCGTCACCGAACTCGGGCCGCGGCACGCCGAATTGCTGCACGGACTCGGCGTGCCGGTGATCATCATCGACTCGCTGGGCCAACCCGACCCGAGCGTCGCATCCGTGGGCGCCACCAACTGGAGCGGGGCGCGCGCGGCGGTCGAGCACCTGGTCTCCGCGGGCCACCACCGCATCGGTTTCATCGGTGGCCCGCCGCAGTTGCAGTGCAGCAGCGCGCGCCTGGACGGCTACCGCTCCGCACTGCTGGCCGCGGAGGTCGCGATCGACGAAGAACTGATCGTCGAGGGCGATTTCACCTACGACCGCGGCGAAAACGCGACCCACGAACTGCTGGACCTCGCGGACCCGCCGACCGCGATCTTCGCCGCGAACGACCAACAGGCCCTCGGCACGTACCGCGCG
Organism: Saccharopolyspora antiqui; assembly: GCF_052246905.1. Taxonomy (NCBI): domain Bacteria; kingdom Bacillati; phylum Actinomycetota; class Actinomycetes; order Pseudonocardiales; family Pseudonocardiaceae; genus Saccharopolyspora; species Saccharopolyspora antiqui. The sequence goes on along the minus strand of NZ_JBQQBO010000032.1, from coordinate 71,153 downwards.
GTCGAGCAGCGCGGTCTGTCCATTCCCGACGATGTCAGCGTCGTGGGCTTCGACGACCTGCCGATGGCCCAGTGGATCACCCCGGCACTGACCACCGTGCACCAACCGGTGGCCACGATGGCCGCCCAAGCAGCCCGCATGCTGCTGCGCCACGCCGAAACGGGCGGCTTCGAAACCAACCGGGTGGAACTGGCCACCGAACTGAAGATCCGAGCCAGCACCGGCCCCGGCCCCAAGGCCTGAGCCTAACCTCGGTCTTGTCCTTCGAAGCGGCCACGCCACGATCTCCCGCAGGCCATGCGCACGTTGCTGCGGTTTCCGCCCACGCCGCGCAGCACACCAAGCCGTCCAGGTCGGCTCGACCAACGCCCACCGGGCATCGGAGGGACCACTGCGATGCGCAGGCCGGGAACTGAAACGGACGGACCACCACCAGTCCGCCGCTCCACCAAGTTGCGGCACTTGGTGGAGGTTGCCGGTCGGACGGGTTGCTATGTCGTGCCGATGGTCTGGTTGATCCACGCCAGGTGCTCGCCGAGGTCGGTGTAGATCTCCGGGCCTTCGCCGCAGGTGTACGCACTGCCCCGGCTGGTCACGCCGAGCAACCGCCAATCCCCGTCTGCCTTGGTCAACAGCGGCCCGCCCGAGTCGCCGAAGCAAGGGGTCGCGCTGGTCGTCGCGTCAACGCAGACCTCGGTGGCACCGACGAAATCATCCTTCGTGCACTTCGCATCGTCGAGGATCTTGGTGTCCAACTGCTTGAGCTGCTCGGGCAATTCCGGGCACGTGTACCCGGGGCAGGTCTGTCCCCAGCCAAGGGCCCGCACCTGCGTCCCGGCGGCAGCCGAGGTGCCGATCTTCGCGGGGGCGTAGTCCACCGCCTCGGACAGACGCAACAACAACACGTCGTGGCCCGGCGTCTTCTCGAACTCCGGATGCCCGATGACCTCAGCGATCTTCACCAGTTTTCCACCACTGGTCCGGTCGTTCGAGCCGATTCGCACATGACTCGGCGGTGGCGGCGGATGGGGAACGTCCCCACCGTCATTGATGAAGCAGTGCGCCGCGGTGGCCACCCAGTTCGGCGCGATCAACGCGCCGCCGCAGGAGTGCTCGTTACCGGCCTCGTTGGTGATCTCGGCCATGAAGGGGTACTTCTCGACGGCGTTCCCACCGCCGACGATGTTGTTGGGCAGCACCCCGGGACTGACCGTCGTGTCGGCGACGCCGTTCTCCGGCCCAGCCGAAGCCGAACCGGTGTCGTCTGGTGGGCCAGCGCACGAGATGGTTGCGAAACCGAGCATCGCCGCGCAAACCAGTAATTTCCTGATCATTTCACCTCTCATCATTTCGGCCCGAACGGGGAGCCGTTTCCCAAGCCGCGCATGCACCGCTGCGGCAACTGCGAGAGCTTCGAATGCGAAGCTCGATCCTGGACTCGCCACGCGGCTCGGCGAGGAGGAGGTACCGGCGAAGTCGTGCTCCGGCGTCAGAGCCTGGTGGGACCGGGATAGGGATGAGATCGCGGTAGCGTCGTCCGCGTCTGTTGACCTTGGCGAGAACAACGGTGGGTTCGTCGGGCACGGTCCTCATCCCGGTTCAGGCCCGCTGGTGCGGGGAGTCGGAAACGCCCTTGCCGAAACCGGTGCTCGCACCGGGGAGTTCGTCCGGTTGCCCGGTCGCGGAGGTGTTCGGCACCGGTGGCGCACCAAGCGCGATGCCCGGCGAAACTCCCGCGCCCAGCGCGGATGCCGTCGTAGGACTCGGCCCGCAGGCCGCGCTCGGAGCCACTGCCGCGACTGTCACGGCGAGGTGGGAAATCTGCTGGCGGTGCACTTCCAACCCTTCTGATGATCAAAGTTTAATCATTGAGACGTGTCATCCGCCGGGAGGTTGCGTCCGAGTTCGGCCGGTCGTCTTCGGAGGAGATGTTGAAGTTGATCCATGGGCGTTGTCCGGCCAACAACTTCTTTGATCGCACCGCGCGGCCAAGGTATGGAGATGCGTCAGTTATCCGGATCCCAGAGACGAGAAGGCCTCTGAGATTCTGCTACCGCACCGCCACGCAAGACGACCCGCCCACTCTCAAAGGTTTTTGCGGACCGTTCCTGGGGGGAGCAGCAGGAAGACCTTCGGTGCTATGCGGTCCATGTCGCCGCCTCGTCCGAGGACCAGACCTGCGGCGAAGTCGACGAGACGTGTCGCGTCCGAGTTCGTCATGCTCGTCAGATCCATCAACACAGCGACGCCCTGGCGGAAGAAATCCCCGACGTAGTACACATCGCTGTAGCTCTTCGGGCGCACGGTCTTGACCACTGCCCCAGTTTCGTCAGGAACCCCGGAAAGTCAACGTCCGTCGCGGTGCGATCTCGGCACCTGGTTCCAGCGGTGCGCACCGCTGGTCGGCAGCGTGGATCCGATCGGCGCGGGCCGAGGAGGCCGGTCCGTCGACGTGCCGAAATCGCAGGTACGACAACCAGTCGCAGGCCTCGGGATGCTCGCCCGCCGCTGCCGGGAGCGGCACTTTCACCCGCACCACGGATTCCTGCACCTGGCTGATCGGCGAGCTCGATCGGACGGGTTGTTCGGTCCGATCCGGATTCGCCTGTGCGGCTGGCGGAAAGAACGACCCGGCGACCAACAGGCACGCCACCGACCCGACACCCACCGACCTGACCCCCACTGACCCGGCCGCCACTGACCCGGCCCGCAGTCTGCTGCCACCGTTGCCCATGCGGTCTCCCGTGCTGCGGTTCCGGCGAACCTGATCGGAAACACAAGCTACTGGGAAGTAGATAATGAGGCGAGGTCCAGAGTTCGGCCGGTGACGGGGCTGCCGAAGTACTTCCCGGACGCGGTCGACCGCCGCGGGACCGCAACCGATCCCCGCGGCCAACTGGGGATCGGTTGCGGCATCAGCGCCGATTTACGCGGGCAGCAGACTCATCCGGTGGCGTTCGGCATCGATCTCAGCGATGCGGACCCGGATGTCCGCGCCGACCTCGGGCTCATCGGACCACTCGACCTTGTGCAGCAGACCGTGCACGCCAGCCACCTCGACGAAGGCACCGAACGGAACGACCGAGACGACCTGCCCGGTGACGACATCACCGGAACCGTGCTGGGACACGAAAGCGTCCCAGGCAGCAGCGTCGAATTGGGAATGCGGAGCATTCATCTGATCACCTCCCTCCTCCGCAGACTTCGTTCGCGAAGCCCACAGGGGCGGCGGGCCACGAGCCCGCCCGGTGATCAAGACGTGGCCGGGTACCTTCCTCGCGCATGGCTCAAGGCCGACCCGGCAGTCACGATCCCGACCATAGCACGGGAATCCGCGCGATCGGCGATCCGGTGGTTGGTTAGCCGACGGGCATCGCGGGTAACTCCGTCCTGTTGATTCCGCTGGGAGGTCTGCGATGTGCCGGTTGTTCGGGTTGTCGGCCGCACCGAATCGGGTGCACGCCACGTTCTGGTTGCTGGAGGCGCCCGACAGCTTGGCGCGGCAGAGCCGCCGGGAACCGGACGGGACCGGGCTCGGCACGTTCGCCGCCGACGGGACACCGCAGGTCGACAAGTGCCCGCTCGCGGCCTACCAGGACCAGCGGTTCGCAGAAGAGGCCAAGCGCTGCGAGTCGGTCACGTTCATCGCGCACATCCGCTACGCGTCGACCGGTGCGCTGCTGAAGCGCAACACCCACCCCTTCCAACAGCGGGGCCGATTGTTCGCGCACAACGGGGTGATCGGCGATCTCGCGGCGCTGGAGGCCGAACTCGGCGACCACCGCGCACTGGTGGCGGGCGACACCGATTCGGAACGCTTCTTCGCCCTGATCACCAAGCACATCGACGCCAACGGCGGTGCCGTCGGCCTCGGGATCGCCGCTGCCGCGCGGTGGGTCGCCGACTCGCTTCCGGTGTACGCGCTGAACCTGGTGCTCACCACCCCGACCGAGCTGTGGGCGCTGCGCTACCCGGACACGCACCAGTTGCACGTGCTCGAACGCGCCGCCGGTGGTCCGCGCGGCGACCGCTACCTGGACCACGCCAGTTCCGCCGGGCGAATCCGCACCCGCAGCGGACAACTCGCCGAGTCCCCGGCGGTCGTGGTGGCCAGCGAACGAATGGACGAAGACCCCGGCTGGCAGGAGCTGCGGCCCGGCGAGCTGCTGCACGTGGACGGCACGCTCACCACCACGCGGCAGATCGTCGTGGACCACCCACCACGCCATCGGCTGTCGCTGGCCGAGCTCGACGCCCACGCGGCGGCATCGCAGACCTGAACACCGCCGGGCCGCTGGGGCGGATAGCCGTTCGGTTGCTAGCGTTCCGACATGCAGCACCTTCCCGATGGTTTGGCCGAAGAACGCCTCTCGGACGGCTTGGGCGAGTTCGGCATCAGCCCGACGACCGCGACCTACGCCCCGGTCGGTTTCGGCGACTACCACTGGAAGATCACCGGTGCCGACGGCCAGCGCTGGTTCGCCACCGTCGCCGATCTCGAACACAAGGAGTACTGCGGGGCCGACGCCGCAGCCGCCCTCGACGGCCTGCGGCAGGCGATGAACACCGCGGCGACGCTGCGCGAACACAATGGACTCCGGTTCGTCGTGGCGCCGCTGCGCACTGCGGGCGGCGAACCGGTCGTGGCGCTGGACGACCGCTACGCGCTGAGCGTTTTTCCTTTCATCGCAGGGGAATCCGGCGACTTCGGACAGCAGCTGACGGCCGAGCAGCTGGGCCGGGTCCTCGACCTGCTCGCCGAACTGCACAGCAGCACACCCCCGGCGACCACCCCGACCACCGTGCTGGACCCGCCGGGCCGCGATGGTTTGGAGTCGGCACTCGGCGAGCTCCGCGATGAATGGTCGGGTGGACCGTTCGCCGAACCCGCGCGGAAGTTGGTCGCCGACAACGCTGAACTGATCCGCACCCGCCTCAACGATTTCGACCGCCTGGCCGACGCCGTCCGGCAACGCGGCGGGGCACAGGTCGTAACGCACGGCGAACCACACCCGGGCAACCTGATCCGACGCAGCAACGGATACCTGCTGATCGACTGGGACACGGTAGGCCTGGCCATCCCCGAACGCGACCTGTCCGTCCTAACCGACGACCCATCCGCCCTAACCCACTACGCGACAAAAACCGGCCACACCCCGGACCCAGCCGCCCTGCAGCTCTACCGCCTCCGCTGGAGCCTCGTCGACACCGCCGAATTCATCGCCCTGTTCCGCAACCCCCACTCCCCCACCCCCGACACCGAAACAGCATGGCAAGGCCTCACCAAAACCCTCCACGACCTCGGCTAAAGCGGGGTGAAGGGCACCTTTCGCCGAGTAAGTTGGTGGAAGGTGCCCTTCACCCCTCACCCGATTGGGAGCGAGTTCGGCGGGCGTCGTCGGGCGAATTGATGCCCCGCATGGCGATGTCGGCGGCGCGGCGGGCGGCGGCCCACACGTGTTCGAGCGAGTCGCCCCGTTCGACGCTGACCGCGGTGGTGATCTTGATCGCGCCGACCAGCGCGCCGACGATGGCGGAGGCGTCGACGAGGTCGAGTTCCTCGGGGTAGGCCCGTTGCAACGCTTCGGCGAGTCGGCGTTGCGCGTGGAAGAGCAGGTGGAGTTCGCGGGCCTGCAGCGCTGGCACGGTTGCGATCAGGTGGGTGCGGACCTGGGTGTAGTCCTTGACCAGTTCGTCGTCGTCGGCAGCTCCCGACCACAGCATGCTGCGCTCCAGCGCCCGCAGCAGTAGTTCGGCGGGAGTCTCGTCCGCTGCGCGCCGCGCGATGGTGGCCAGTCTGCGGTCCAGCCGCGCCTGGTCGTCGAAGAAGACGATGTCTTCCTTGCTGTCGAAGTAGCTGAAGAACGTCCGCGTGGCGATGTCGGCCGCGGCGGCGATCTCGGCGACGCTGGTCTGCTCGTAGCCCTTGTCCCGGAACAGGCGCAGGGCTGCCTCGATGAGCGCCATGCGGGTGCGCTGCTTCTTGCGCTCCCGAAGTCCCAGTTCAGCGGCCATGCGCCGACAATACCGCAGTCGGCGAATTTATTCATCCATTGCATTTCTGCATCGAGTGCTGTTTTATCGCCGTGATCGCAGGCATCGGTTCGCAACGTCTGGAGCGCCCATGAACCTCGCCAACCGGAACTCCCGCCTGGTGCGCGGCGCGCTTGCCGCGCTGACCCTGCTGACCGCCATCGTCACGCTCACCATCGGCGGCAACGACATCCACCTCACCCGAGTCGCGGGCGACTGCGTCAACCTGCTCCCCGCCACCGGCCTGCTCCCGCTACCAGCTCCGGCGAGCGCGCCGTGCGAAGCGAAGTACACCGAGAACGGCGTCAACGAACTCGACCGCCGCATCGACGAGACCCTGATCAACGTCGATTGAAACCACCCAAAACCAATGTCCTTCAAGGAATTCCTGTTTCGACAAAAGAGTCCAATATGGACTTATCAGATCAGGTGGACGAGCAGTGCTGCCGGACCGAGTCGCCTGCGCGTGGGTGCGACGGCCGCTGTCGGAGGGTAGCGTTGGGGGTTCTCGGTCTGGGCCGCGAGGCGGCTGGTGCGCGGGTGCGCATCCCGTGCCGATGAGGAGCCAGCGATGCGGACTCGTCGCGATTCGCCGTTCACCAGGCGTCGACCGATCGGCGTGCTGGTGGCGATGATCGCGATCTCCCTCGCGCTCGTGCAGTGCGCTCCCGCCGAGCGTCCACCAGCACCCGCCGAGCCACCGCGCACCTCCGCCGAGCCACCACCGCAGTTCACCGCGACCGTCCATCCGGTCACCGCCGAGGAGCTCGGCGCGAGCTGGCATCCGGGTTGTCCGGTCGAACCGGGCGAGTTGCGCCGGGTGGAGCTCGGCCACGTCGGCTTCGACGGTCAGCCGCACCTCGGCGACCTGGTCGTGAACCAGGATCGGGTGCCGCAGGTGATCGCCGTCTTCGAGCAGCTCTACCGGATCCGGTATCCGATCGAGAAGATGCGCACGGTCGACCACTACCCGGGCGCGGCGGACGAGTTGTCCATGCGGGACAACAACACCTCGGCGTTCAACTGCCGCGACATCCCCGGCCGCGGTCGCTGGTCCTACCACGCCTACGGCCGGGCCATCGACGTCAACCCGCTGATCAATCCCTACATCGACGACACCGGCGCGATCCAGCCGATGACCGCGGCGAGGTACCTGGACCGCAAGCGCAACGATCCGGGCATGCTGCACGAGGGCGACCCGGCCGTCCGCGCCTTCACCGATCGGGGCTGGCAGTGGGGCGGGCGGTGGACCAGCCCGATCGACTACCAGCACTTCGAGCTGCCTTGACCGCACCGGCCGCAGTTCAGCGCGGGTGGCGGTGCGCTGTGCCGCGCCACCGGGGTCTTAGGCTGTGCACGTCTCAGACCGCAGCGCCCGCGGCGCATCCCCGGCAGACACCGCGGGCGGCAGCGTGTGAACGTCGATCAAGACAGGAGTTGCAACGTGAGCGAGCCGACGTACTACGCCCCCGCAGGGGGCCTGCCGTCGCAGACCACGCTGCTGACCGACCGGGCCGTCGTGACGGAGGCGTACACCGTCATCCCTCGTGGCGTGCTGCGCGACATCGTCACCAGCAACCTGCCCGGTTGGCACCGCACCCGCGCGTGGATCCTCGCCAAGCCCATTGCCGGGTTCGCAACCACGTTCGCGCAGTACATCGTCGAGCTGTCGCCCGGCGGCGGCAGCTCCGAGCCCGAGCCCGAGCGCGGCGTCGAGTCGGTGCTGTTCGTGCTCACCGGCACCGTCAGCCTCGCCATCGAAGGCGAGGAGCACGCCCTCACTCCCGGTGGGTACGCGTACCTCCCGGCGGGCGGGACGTGGTCGGTGGCCAACGAGTCCGACGCGGTGGCCACCTTCCAGTGGGTCCGCAAGGCGTACGAGCCGCTGGCGGGCCACACCCCGAAGGCGTTCGCCGTCCAGGAGCAGGACGTCGAGCCGACGCCGATGCCCGACACCAACGGCGCCTGGGCCACCACCCGGTTCGTCGACCCCGACGACCTGGCGCACGACATGCACGTCAACATCGTGACCTTCGAGCCCGGCGCGGTGATCCCCTTCGCCGAGACGCACGTGATGGAACACGGCATCTACGTCCTCGAAGGCAAGGCGGTGTACCGCCTCAACGACGACTGGGTCGAAGTCGAGGCCGGTGACTTCATGTGGCTGCGCGCCTTCTGCCCACAGGCCTGCTACGCGGGCGGGCCGGGCAAGTTCCGCTACCTGCTGTACAAGGACGTCAACCGCCAGATCAAGCTGACCTGACGGCAGGGCCCGTGAGTGCCTCAGCAGCACTCACGGGCTCCTACCTGCCACGACGTAGATCAGAGCGAGCGGTTCGCCACTCTGGGTATCCAGTGGCCTATCAGAACAGACCTTTCGGGTTAATTGATGATGGGCTTGACAAAGGAATGCATTCACTTCAATCTTTCCAGCCATGGACCTGTCTGACAGGCGGACAGCCGGACATGGCATCCGGCGGGTCAGCGCGATGGAAGCCGTGCTGGCCCACCTGCGCGACGCCATCGAACGGGGCGAGTACGCCATCGGCGACCGGCTGCCCGCCGAAGCCAGTCTCGGCAAGCAGTTCGAGGTCAGCCGGTCGGTCGTGCGGGAGGCGCTGCGCGGCCTGCAGGCCCTCGGCCTCACCAAGTCGAGGACCGGCAAAGGCACCTTCGTGGTCGCCAACCGGCCGGTGGAAAACCCCACCTTCGGCCCCTACTCGGCACGCGACCTGCTCGAAGTCCGCCGCCACGTCGAGGTCCCGGCCGCTGGCTACGCCGCGCTGCGCCGCACCTCCGACGACCTGGACCTGCTCACCGACCTGTTGGAGCGGATGGCGGGCGAGACCGACAACACGGTGTGGGTGGCGCTGGACTCGCTGTTCCACGTCACCGTCGCCCAGGCATCCGGCAATCCCGTCTTCGGCAAGGTCATCGAAGAGATCCGGGACGCGCTCGCCAAGCAGTCGGCGTTCCTCAACCAGCTCGGCGACCGCCGCGCGGCATCCAACGACGAGCACCGACAGCTCGTGAACGCGATCGGGAGCGGCGACGAGCACGCCGCGACCGAGGCGATGACCCACCACCTGGCGCGCGTCGAGAGCGCGCTCACCGACATCGTCGGGCTCAAGACCGCAGCCGAGAAGAACGAGGATTCCTAACTCCATGACCGACCGCACCATCCCGGCCCCCGCACCGGAGCACGGACCCGCCGACGCCGGTGACGCGGGCTACCGCAAGTCGCTGAAGGCCCGCCACATCAACATGATCGCCATCGGTGGTGCGATCGGCACCGGACTGTTCCTGGGGGCCGGTGGACGCCTCGCGCAGGCCGGTCCGGCGCTCGCGATCGTCTACGCGGTGTGCGGGCTGTTCGCGTTCTTCGTCGTGCGTTCGCTCGGCGAACTGATCTTGCACCGCCCGTCGTCCGGCGCGTTCGTCTCGTACGCCCGCGAGTTCATGGGTGAGAAGGGCGCCTACACCGCGGGGTGGATGCACTTCCTGAACTGGTCGACCACCGGCATCGCCGACATCACCGCGATCGCGCTGTACGCGCACTACTGGTCGGTGTTCACCCCGGTGCCGCAATGGGTGCTCGCGCTCATCGCGCTGGCGATCGTGCTCACCCTCAACCTGGTCTCGGTGAAGCTGTTCGGCGAGCTGGAGTTCTGGTTCGCCATCATCAAGGTCGCCGCGCTGGTGCTGTTCATGGTGATCGGGATCTTCCTGGTGGTCACCCAGCACCCGATCGACGGCAGCGCGCCCGGCCCGCAGCTGATCGGCGAGCGCGGCGGGATCTTCCCGGCCGGGGTGCTGCCGATGGTCCTGATCATGCAGGGCGTGATCTTCGCCTACGCGGCCGTCGAACTGGTCGGGGTCGCCGCGGGCGAGACCGAGAACCCGGCGAAGGTCATGCCGAAGGCGATCAACTCGATCATGTGGCGGATCGGCCTGTTCTACGTCGGCTCCGTCGTGCTGCTGGCGATGCTGATGCCCTGGGACGCCTACAGCAAGAGCGAGAGCCCGTTCGTCACCGTGCTCTCGCACATCGGCGTTCCGGCCGCCGGTGACGTGATGAACCTGGTGGTGCTCACCGCGGCGATGTCGAGCCTGAACTCGGGCCTGTACTCCACCGGGCGCATCCTGCGCTCGATGTCGATGGCCGGGTCGGCGCCCAAGTTCACCGGCGTGATGAACGCCAACAGCGTCCCCTACGGCGGGATCCTGCTGACCGCGGCGGTCTGCGTGGTCGGGGTGGGGCTGAACTACCTGATGCCCGCCGAGGCGTTCGAGATCGTGCTGAACTTCGCCTCGATCGGCATCCTCGCCACCTGGGCCATCATCGTGCTCTGCCACCTGCTGTTCGTCCGCAAGGCGCGGCGCGGCGAGGTGACCCGGCCCGGCTACCGGCTGCCGTTCTCGCCGTACACCGAGATCGTCACGCTCGCGTTCCTGGCGTCGGTGGTCGTGCTGATGGGCTTCGACGAGACCGGCCGGATCACCCTGATGGCGCTGCCGCTGATCATCCTTGCGCTGGTGATCGGCTGGTTCCGCGTTCGCAAGCAGATCGACACCTCGGCGTTCGAGAAGGCCGAGGCGTGAGTTGCGCCGCCCCGGCCGGGGCGCCTGAGCACGTGCCGCTGGTGCACGTGCTCCGGGACGGCCTCGTGGAGAGCGTGCACCACGGCTCGGTCGTGGTGCTCGCCCCGGACGGTTCGACCCTGTTCCAGGCCGGTGACGTCGACACGGCCTGCTATCCGCGCTCGGCGGCCAAGCCGATGCAGGCCGTCGCGATGGTCCGGCTCGGCCTGTCGCTGCCGCCGGAGCTGCTCGCGCTCACCGCCGCCAGCCACTCCGGCGAGCAGTTCCACCTCGCCGCTGCGGCGCGGGTGCTCGACCTGGGCGGATTCACCGAGGCCGACCTCGGCAACCCGGCAGACCTGCCGTTGGACCCGATCGAGCGGACCGGCTGGATCGCGGCGGGCCGCCCGGCGCGCAAGCTGGCGCACAACTGCTCGGGCAAGCACGCGTCGATGTTGCGCACCGCCCGACGGAACGGCTGGTCCACATCGGACTACCTGGACCCCGGTCACCCGCTGCAACGCGAGATCGCCGCCACGGTCGAGGACCTGACGGGCGAGCGGATCGCCCACGTGGCCGTGGACGGCTGCGGAGCACCGCTGTTCGCCGTCTCGTTGCGCGGCCTGGCCGCGGCGGCGGCCAGGATCGCCACCGCACCCGACGGCAGCGCGGCGCACGCCGTCGCGCGGGCCATCCGCGCACACCCGGAAATGGTCGCCGGTTCCAGACGCGACACCACCGAGCTGATGACAGCGGTACCGGGCCTGATCGCGAAAGACGGCTTCGAAGCGGTGCAGATCGCCGCGCTACCCGACGGCACCGCGATCGCGATCAAGATCGCCGACGGCGGCGACCGCGCCAGACTCCCAGCCACAATCGCAGCCCTAACCCTCGCAGGCGTCAACCCAACCCTGCTAACCCCGTTCACCACCCCAAACCACACCATCCACACCACGATCAGGTCGAGGTGAAGGGCACCTTCTACCAACTAAGTTGGCGAAAGGTGCCCTTCACCCACCACCAGATCGGCGGAGAGCCGCGCCGGAGCGCAGCTGCGATCGCGCGGGTTCCCTGGACGCGTCATGAGTGAAGGGCACCTTCGACCGGCATAGTCGGTCAAAGGTGCCCTTCACTCCTCACCCGGTCGGGGATCGGGGTGCCTCGGGGGTTTGGGGAGAGGTCGGGTTTGGGGGTTTTGAGGTGACCGGCTGCTTGGGCGCCCAGGCTGGTGTTGATGTGTTCGTGCATCACCGCTGCGGCTGTGTCGCTCTCGCCTGCGATTACCGCGTCGACCAGCATTTGGTGTTCGCGGACCTTTTCGGCCATGGCCTGTGGGCTGGGCTCCACCTCCAGGGCCAGGCGCCGGTAGCGGTCGGCTTTGTCCCAGAGGCCGTCTAGGGTCTCGATGAGCAGGTCGTTGTGCGAGGCCAGGTAGATCGCGCGGTGGAACCGCCGATGGTGCAGCAGGTGCGCGTAATCGGGATCGCCGGGCAGTGCTTCCAGTCCTTCGGCGGCCTCGCGGATTTCGGCGATGTCGGCCTTCGTCCGCCGCTGCGCGGCCAGGGACGCGGCGAGGGGATCCAGCGATCGGCGCATCTCGAAGAGGTCGCGGGCCTCCTCGGCCCTGAGCTCGGTCACCCGCGCATCGCGGTGCGCGTCGAGCTCCACCAGGCCTTCCGCCTTGAGCCGACGAAGTGCCTCGCGCAGCGGCGTCGTGCTGACACCGAGCGCACGAGCCAGCGGAGCCTGGTTGATCACCGAACCCGGCTCGAACTCCCCGGACAGGATCTTCTCCCGCACGCTGTGGTACGCGAGCTCACTCTTGGTCGGCAATGGCGCCGCCGGTGGGGTCATCCAACCTGCTCCCTGTCATCGCACCCTGCTCAGCCCGACCAACTCCCATCCGTTATAGCCGATGAGCGTCGGAGCATATCTGCCGGTGATCGATTCGTCCCTTCACCAAAGGCTTTCCGAAGATCCGCACATCCGCCTTGTCGAATTGACCAACAGACTCGTACGCCTCGGCCCGCAAAGATTATAAGCTCCATCGGCGCATCGTGAGCCGGTTTCCAGGCGGTGCGCAGCCGATCTCGAACTCGACGGATTTCTGGACGCGCGGGACTTTTGTCGGCACCGCGATGATGCGGCACCTGATAGGCAGAGATTTGCAGCAAGGAGGTGTTCGCGATGCCCAACGACCGAGGCGGCGTCAAACGGCCGCTGCCCGCCGCGATCGCGCACGAATCGCTCATCGCGTCAGCTCCCGGCCTCACCGAAGATCAGACCCAGCTGCTGCGCAGCAGCTGGGTCGTCCACAACCTGGGCAGGCTCCGCGCCCCGCTGGCGCAGCTGGATCTCACCAGCCAGGACCACTCGGCCCTGGCGCGAATCGCCGCACACGACGTCGAGTTCGTGAACGCCGTTGCGGGCCTGCTCGCCCGCGCCCGCGCCGCGACACCGCTGACCGGCCCGCCGCACCCGGACACGTGACGGGTGGCAGCCCCGCCCGGAAGGCGCCGAACCTCAGCTGATCCGAACCGATCGTCGAACGGGAGCACAGCGCGGGTCCTACTTCGATTCAGCGCGCCCCGGACCCGATCTCCACCGCCGGGCGTCCGTGGCATTCGGGGCGCCTTGAGCTGACCATGCCCCGGGATTAGCGTTGAAAGCGGCCAGAACCGGGAAACGCTCTTCCCCGCGCCCCATGCGAATGTCGTGGTCCATTTCGGATCGAGGACGTCGCCGCTGTTGTGCTGTCTCGAAAGCAGCGATGCGCCGCACGGTGTGCGGACGTTCGGGCGCGTCATCGAGGAGGCGGGCATGACAGTCACCGCGGAAACCGCTCAACAGCGCTGGGTCGAGGATTTTCGTCGGATCGCAGGCGCTGATCCCGAACTCCAGGCGCACGGCAGGTACTACACGTGCGCCTTCCTGCTCGACATGGCGGAGCACCGCTATCTCATCAGGATGAACCGCGGCCACGTCGATGCCATCATCGTCGACCCGGGCCCGCTGGACGAGCGGTATCAATTCGCCATCCGAGCGAGCGCCGACACCTGGCGCAAGTTCGCCCAGCCGGTTCCCGAACCGATGTACCACGGGATCTTCGCCGCGTCCTTCCGCCGGGACATGCGACTGGAAGGCGATCTACTCGTGCTGATGCAGAACCTGCGCTGCGTCGTACGCCATCTGGAACTACTGCGATCCACCGGCTCTCCCGTCTAGAGACTGTTTCAGGAGTGGTTTGCGTAGCGGTGCGGGTAGCGGAACCTCAGACGCCCCCTCGGTCCGGGATCCCCGACATCATGAATGCCAGTTTCCGCGCAGCGAAAGGAAAAGCGACATGGCACAGATCTCGCCGGTCACCGGGCACTACGTGACGCTGGACGTGCAGGGCGGGCAGTACGAGGTCTTCTTCCTGGAGAACGGGTCGGGCCGCCCGCTGGTGTGCCAGCACACCGCAGGCTGCCACAACCACCAGTGGCTAGGTCTGCTCGGCGATGAGGACATCACGAGCCGCTACCGGGTCATCGCCTACGACCTGCCCAGGCACGGCAAGTCCGATCCGCCGCTCAACCAGGAGTGGTGGCGGGAGGAGTACCGGCTCACCACCGACTTCTACGCGGAGTTCATCGTGTCGTTCTGCGATGCCCTGGAGCTCGACGATCCGATCTTCATGGGTTCCTCGTTCGGCGGGAACATCGCGTTGCAACTGGCACTGCGCCACCCGGACCGGTTCGCGGCCGTGATCCCGGTCGAGGCGGCCGATCATTCACCGGGCTTCTTCCTCGACTGGTGGCAGCACCCGCACGCCAACGCGGCGCAGGTGTGCGCCAGCGGTGTCCTCGATCTGATGGCCCCGCAGTCCCCGGAGAAGGATCGGCGGCGAACCTGGTTCTACTACACGCAGGGCTCCGAGGCGTTCCGCGGCGACCTGTACTTCTACTCGGTCGACCACGACCTGCGCGGCCAGCTCCACGAGATCGATACCCGGCGCTGCCCCGTCATCATGCTCACCGGCAGCTACGACTACCTGACCACGCCGGAGGACGGGAGGCGAACCGCCGGGGAGATACAGGGGGCCGAGTTCATCGAAATGGCCGACATCGGGCATTTCCCGATGAGCGAGAACTACCCGGTCTTCAGGGGATATCTGCAACGAGCACTGGAGGAGATCGAGAACAAACTCCGGCAGCCGGTGTCGTAGCACCAAACCGTTGGTACGGATGGCGGACTTGGTGGTTGCGCGCAAAACCGCCCGCACGGCCGAACTCTCACGCCGAGGGTTGGTCGTCCTGCTTTCCGGCGCGGTTGCGGCGCGCGTAGTAGGCCTCGAACAAGGCATTCTTGTCGGTCGTCATCCAGTGCCGCAGCGACCGCAGGAAGTGCGCCCAGTCCACCGACCGCAGTCCGTTGCAGCGGTGCCCGAGGTCTCCCTCGCTGTCGTCGTAATAGCCACGGCAGATCTCGCACTTGATCAGACTCATGATGCCGCACCTGATGCGTTCGGGGAACATGACGATCTTGCCCCTGGCAGCCGGGAGTGCCGGGTTCGCAATAGCTGGCCAGCCTATTGCGGGCAGTATATCCAGCCAGCGCAATAGCATCGCGATTCGCGAGCAATCGAATACCCCAGGCGAACCAACGCTGTGACGCGAGTTGTTCGAGTTGCCGATGATGCGCATGTGGCTGAGCACCGCATCTTGCGGGGCATCGATGCCGGAGCCATCGTGGAGGACAGGAATTTCCCCTCCGCAGGGACAGCAAATGGCCGGTGCGCAGCACGAGTGCCCGCGACGCCAGTTCCTCCTCATGGCTGCTGTCGCGACGCCCCTGCCCGGCCTGTTGGCCTGCGGACAGCGCCAGAACCCGAGTCCGGTGGCGCAGCCGCAGTGCCTACCGGACTGGATGCTGACCCCGAACGACGTGGCGGACGCCGACCTGATGCGCGACATCTCGGTGATCCGCGACCTGCTCATCCACCACCAGGACATCGTGCGGACGGTCGAACACTTCTCCTACGGGATCCGGGCGACCACCACGAGCTCCAACCTCGACGTCGCCGAGCGCATCCGCACGCACGCCGAGCAGATGAAGTCCCGCCTGCAACGGGGCGCCGCGATCCGCCAGCTGGATCCGCTGTTCGCGGAGATCTTCGCGCACCACCAGCAGATCGACCTGCAGATCGAGCACCTGCCGGATGGCATCCGGGTCAACGAGACCTCCTCAGATCCGGTGACGGTGATGCTCATCAGGCAGCACGCGGTTCGGGCCGTTTCGGAATTCGCCGCCACTGGCATGAGCCGAGCGATACAGCCCACTCCGCTGCCCGACGGCTACCCGCGCTGACCTGGGACGGGGTCCTTTCGGGTCGCTGAGCAGGTGCGTTGCGCTCCCGCCGCCGACAATGGGGCGGCCAGTGCGTCAGGTGGCCCGGAGGAGATCGCCCGTGGACTTCGTTTTCTCCCGACGAGCACTGCTGCGGTCCGCTGTCGCCGGGACCACCGCGCTCGCGGGCGAATTCGTCCCGGCTTCCTCGGGTTCCGAGGTCTCGGGGGTGCTCTCGGCCTGCTACCCGGAGGTCGGTCCCGGCACCGAATTCCTCAACCGCGCCGCGCTGCTGGGCGGTCTGCCGGAGCCTGGTTGGTTCGCCGCGAACATCCCGCTGGTCGACCTGCCGGAGCCGGAGATCCAGCAGGTCTACTACTACCGCTGGCGGGTGCACTACGAGGCGTTGAAGTACACCGGGGTCGACGAGGGGTGGATCGTCACCGAGTTCCTGGTTCCGGTCAGCTACGCCGCGCCGGGCGGTGCCATCGCGGCCGCCGCTGGACACCACATCACCGAGGGCCGCTGGCTGCGCGACCGCCGCTACCTCGACGACTACCTGCGGTATTGGCTGCGCGGCTCGGGCGCGGGCTACAAGGAGCCGTCGGTGGAGCTCAACCGCTACGCCACCGATTGGGCGCACCAGTACTCGTTCTGGGCGGCCGATGCCGTCTGGAAACGAGCTTCGGTCACCGGCGACTGGGCGGCCGCGCGCGATCTGCTGCCCGATCTCGTGCGGCAGTGGGAGCGCTGGGCGCCGCAGTACGACGCCGGGCTCGGGCTGTACTGGCAGAGCCCGGTGTGGGACGGGATGGAGTTCAGCGCCAGTTCGTACCAGAGCAGCGACCCGTTCCGAGGCGGGGAGGGCTTCCGGCCGACGGTGAACAGCTACCAGTACGCCGATGCCCGCCGGATCGCCGAGCTCGCCCGTTTCGCGGGCGACGAGGCATTGGCCGAGCGGTTCGACGCGCACGCCGACCGGCTCCGAGTGGCGCACGCGCAGCTCTGGGACGCCGGGGCCGAGTTCTTCAAGCACATGATGCGCGACGACAATCCTGCTCGGGCGCTGCTCGTCGACCGCGAACAGATCGGCTTCGTGCCGTGGATGTTCGGGCTGGCCGGGCCCGAGCACGCGGCCGCGTGGCGACAGCTGGGCGATCCGGAGGGTTTCGCCGCCGAGTTCGGCCCGACGACCGTGGAACGTCGCAGCCTGTGGTTCATGCACGACGCGCAGCAGGGCTGCTGCCGGTGGGACGGTCCGAGCTGGCCGTACGCCACCAGCCAAACGCTCACCGCGCTCGCCGACCTGCTGATCGACTATCCGCCGCAGCCGTACGTCGACGAGCAGGACTACCTCCGGTTGCTGCGCACCTACGCCCGCACCCAGCACCGCGACGGCCAGCCCTACATCGCCGAAGCGCACGACCCGGACGCACCGGTGTGGATCTACGACGCCAGGGGGCACAGCGAGGATTACAACCACTCCACGTTCGCCGACCTGGTGCTCTCCGGTCTGCTCGGGATCCGGCCGCAATCCGACGACACCCTCGTGCTGCACCCGCTGGCACCGCAGGACTGGAACTACTTCGCGGTCGAGAACCTGCCCTACCACGGCCACAACGTCACCGTGCTGTGGGACCGCGACGGCTCGCATTACGGCCACAGCGCGGGACTGTCGGTGTTCATCGACGGCGCCCTGGAACACCGCCAGGCCACGCTCACTCCGGTGACCGTCGAGGTGCCCGCCGCGCGGGTGCCCGAGCAGCGCGCCGAGGTCGACGTGGCCGCCAATCTCGATCCCGCCGCCGGGTATCCGACGGCGACCGCGTCCTACTCGGCCGAGGGATTCGGCCCGGCGAAGGCCATCGACGGGCAGAAGCACTTCCTCGACGTGCCCAGCACCCGGTGGAGCACGCTGGGCTCGCCGAACCCCGAGGACTGGCTGGCCATCGACTTCGGCGGGACCAGGACCCTCGACGAGGTGCGGGTGTTCTTCCACGGCGACGGAAGCACCCTCCAGGCACCGGCGAGCTGGTGGGTCGAGCACCTCGACAGCACCGGCCGGTGGCGGCCGATACCGGACCAGCGGATCGAGCCCGCTCGCGCCGTGGCCAACGATCTCAACATCGCCACCTTCCCCACCATCGCGGTCCGCGAGCTGCGACTCGTCATTTCCCCTCAACCCCAGGCGAATATCGCCATCGCCGCAGTGCAGTGCTGGACAAAATCCACATAGGACTATCTGCTGATCATAGTGACCGAACCGGCGACCACCGCGGTCCGCCAGGCGCCGGTCGCTCAGCGAGCGCTCAGCGGGTGGGTCCTCAGCAGGTGGCGGTAATCGGGCAGCTCGATGCCGTTGATCACCTGCATCATCTTGCGCATGAACGACGCCTTGCCGGGGAGGTGGGGCAGAACTCGCGCGAACTGGTACTGCGCCCAGACCCCGAGGCGGCTGCGCGGGGCGAAGCGCTTCGCGTTGTCCACGCCCATCTGCTGGTTCGCGGCCACGTAGTCGCGCAGCTTCCGCTCGTACTCGCCGAAGGCGGTCGCGTGGTCGCCGTCGGCCGCGGCCAACTCCCCGGCCAGCACGTAGGCACCGATGATCGCCAACGTGGTGCCTTGGCCGGAAATCGGCGAAGCGCAGAACGCGGCATCGCCGAGCAGCGCCACCCGACCCGCCGACCAGGACGGCATGTGCACCTGGCTGCACGAATCGAAGTAGAAGTCCGGCGCGTCGTCCAGCTGGCCCAGCAGCCACGGCACTTCCCACGCCATGTGCCGCATGTTCTTGCGCAGCAACGACTTCTGACCCGCGACGTCGCGGTAGTCGTAGTCGGAGCGGTCGCCGGGGATGCTCAGCAGCGCCATCGCCGCGCGGTTGTCCCGGATGCTGCGGATCACGGCCGTGTAGTTCGGTTCGGCGTAGCCCGCCATCCAGTGATCGAGTTCGAGGCGGTTGGGCACGGTGAAGAACCCCAGCAGGTAGCCGAGGTCGCGCAGGTACCTCGACTCAGGCCCGAACACCAGCGCCCGAAGCCCCGAGTGCAACCCGTCCGCACCGATCACCACGTCGAATTCCTCCGTCGCCCCGCTGGCGAATTCGGCCACCACCCCGTCGTCGCGCTGCTGGATGCCGGTGATCGTGTCGCCGAACCGGTACTCGACGTCGTGCCTGGTCGCCTCGTAGAGCACCGCGGCGAGATCGCCGCGCAGGATCTCGATCTCGGCGATCAAGCCGTCGCCGTCGAACATGTCGGCACGCATCTGCGCGCGTTCCCGATTGTTCTTATCCACATAGGACATTCCTCTGGTGTCGGTGCAGGCGGCACGAACCGCCGCGTCGAGACCCATCCGGCGCACCACCTCCTTGCCGACGCCGCGAAGGTCCACCGCCTGGCCGCCGGGACGCAGCCCGGGCGCTCGCTCCACCACGGTCACCGCGAAGCCGTAGCGGTGCAGCCAGTGCGCCAGCGCCGGACCGGCGATGCTCGCCCCAGAGATCAACATGCGCTTGGTCATCGTCCACCTTTCCGCCAGAGCACCGAAAGATCGGGCTCACCCCAGGGAGGACACGACCGTACAATGGTCTAAGACATTTGTGCAAGACGTTTGTTTCAGGGCTGCGATACGCTGTCCGCCATGGGCAACCGGGAAGATCTGCTGGCCGCCGCGCTGGAGTGCCTGCGCACCAAGGGCTATGCACGCACCACAGCACGCGACATCACCGAAATCGCTGGTACCAGCCTCGCGGCGATCGGCTACCACTACGGCGGCACACGGCAGCTGCTCAACCAGGCGGTGTTCACCGCGATCGAGCAGTGGGGCGACCAAATGCAGGCGAGGCTGCGCGCCGAAGCCACCCCGGGGCAGACCTACCTGGAGCGCTTCGCCGACGTCTGGCGCCGCACCATCGAGGCGGTGACCACCGATCGCGCCCCCTGGACGGCGTCGATGGACATGATGACCCAGGTCGACCACGTGCCCGAGATCCGGGAAATGCTGAGCTGGGGAATACGCGGCGCACGCACGGGCAATGTCGCCATGTTCGAGAACGTCGACGAGGCCACCGTCGACGACGAACAGGCCAGGACCACCGGGGCGCTCTACTACGCCATGCTGGTCGGCGTGGTGGTCCAGTGGCTGATCGACCCGGACCACGCCCCCAGCCCCGAAGACCTCGTCACCGGCCTCCGCTCGATCATCGACCAGGCCACCGAAGTCCCAACCGCCACCGGAAATCCAACGTCCGAAGTGGACTCGACCACGAAGTCCTAGCAGTCCGGTGGAGATGTGCGGCCAGGGTCAGGATCGGCCAGGGTCAGGATGTGGAGTGCTGAGCCCCCGGAAGAGCCGTCCTGCCCCGGCACGACGAGCCGAAGGGATTCGAGGCGAAAGCTCGGCTGTAGGAAGAACACGGATTCGACCGCCCCAACGGTGTTCGCAATCCACATCGGCAACGCGCTTTCCATGGCACAATTCTCACGAGGACCCGACAAATTCGCACACCGAAGAAAATCGGCACAATTCCTTGCGGAATTATCAGAAGACGCATTCCCACTCGCCGGATGAATTTCAGGCAGCGGCGAATTCTCCCATCCGGGCGACGCGCATCGAAGCGCGTCGACGGTCACAAATGCATCCCGTGAACGCGGCCAAGCGGGCTCCTCGCATGGCGGCATCCGGCCGGGCTGCCGAGCATCCCGGCCGGATGCCGATGCAGTGCACTCGGCGTGCCGATTACCTCGGCACCGCTGCCGAACCGGCCAGCATCAGGCGTCCACCCAACCGTGGCGTTGCGCGAACGCCACGAGTTGCTTGCGCACCTGCACGATCTGACCGCCCGTCATGCTGGGCACCGCGTCGATCAGCACGTCCGTGATCTTCTGCGCGAACTCGCTCGCCGGGAGCACGTCGCACAGCTCCTCGTCGTCACGCCTGCCTTCCGCACCCGCCGCAGGCACCGACTTGATCGGTGTTTCAGCAGTCGCTTCGAGCAGGTGCACGACCATGGCCTTCGAGCCCTGGTTGCCGGGCATCGCCTCGAACTCCACCCGCATGCCGCCTCGGACGATCTGCTTCACCGAGTCATCCAGAATGGACGCGTGCAGAAAAACGTCCTCGCCGCCGTCGTCGGGCGTGATGAAGCCATAACCCCTGCTGCTGTCAAATCGAACAATCGTACCCGTATCCACCGCTTCAGCCCCTCAAACCCGCTAGTGCAAATTCCCTCAGCTTCAACAACTGCATCCGCAGCATAGCAGCTCCCATCGGTTGAATAGAAGCGAAGCGGTTGCCGGGTACTGCTCCCGAAATTCGATAAGCGCCGCCGATGTTTCGTCGCACCGGCGGGCGAACACCGGCCGCCCGGAAATCAGGCCTACCGCCGCTGGTCGGCCTCCCCAGCACCGGCGGTGTAGCGGCACTTGACCGAGCGCCGCCACCAGCGGGGCTGATTCCGCTCGCCACCGGACGACCGCGGTGCCGAGCACCTGGCGAGCGCGCATGCCGAAATGGTCGGCGAAATTGGACTTACCGCTCGTACACCCGCCGCAGCCCTTGTTTCTTCGACAGGCTCGTGCGAGGCGGCTTGGAATGCGCGGTCGTGAAATCTTCGTCGACAGCTGCCGCCACTGCGGAATCGATCACGAATCGCTTGCCGCATTGACAGCCGCGACGGGCTCCTCGCCAACTGGGACCAACTGGACATCGTTTTCCCGACCACGCTCGGTGAGCTCAGCCACAAAACACGGCGGCTCGGACATCTGCCAGTCAATGCCCGCCGGATCGGTCAGTTCTTCGACCATCGCGTCGTAGATCGGCACCCGTCCGTCGACGCCACGCGGTTTCTTCGCCACCACTGCCGCCCTCCACACTCGACAGACACCGCTGCACAAAACACCACGACAAGTCCTGGTCAGCCGCAGCCACTTCGCGATTCGAGCCTGTCGCCAGCCCGTGCGGATCGGTGTCGCACCGCACGGAGCTCACGCGCCCAGCAGTCAACAGGGTCGACCAAGATCTCGCACGTCACGCAAAACGTAAGTCACTCGATCGAGCGACTTACGAGAAGGGCCGCGGCGACTTCGCGGGCAGCACGACAAAGGTGCAATTCAATCCGTTCGACAATGTCGAACGGGCACCATTGGCGACTGGAAAACCATTTCTTAGACTCGCGGCACGAGCTTGGCCAACGACGCTTCGGCATCGAACACCGGCCGCACCTGCGGTCGAGGTCCAGCTCTCGCGGAGGGAACGAGGATGGTCGAAGCAATCGAAAGGATCGGCCAAGAGATGTCGAGGACTTTGTTCATGGTCATTTACCGGCGAGCCGCAGCACCGGCGGCCACCGCTTTCGCGGGCAGAAATGCTCAGCCGATCCCGGAGAGCGCCAGGGGTGTTCGGATCTCGGCCGAGGCCTAGCCGCCGCCCCTGCCCGCACTGCGGCGCGCAGCGACCCGGTGCCCGAACCGCGCCGGGGAGCGCGATTCCGGCCACGATGCGGGCCCATCGCGCGGCACGCGCCGGTCGGCGCAGCCGCCTTGAGCCCGGCACGCGCGAGTGCGCACCCGACGCCTCCCGGGGCGAGCGAAGAGGTAGTCTCGCAGTGAGTCTAGTTATGCAACTCAGGTGAACACGCCGCCGAGTCGAGGTAAGGAGAATCCGATGGCCGACAGCGATCCCATCCTCATCACCGGAGGCGTCGGCGGGGTGAGCCGCACCGTCATCGGACTGCTGCGCGAACACGATCGCCCGGTGCGCGCGATGGTGCGCCGCGACGACGAGCGCGCGGATGCGCTGCGCGACATGGGGGTGCAGGTGGTCGTGGGCGACCTCACCCATCCCGCCGAGGTGGCCGCCGCGCTCGACGGCGTGCGGCGGATGTTCTTCAACATGGCGGTGTCGCCGGACTACCTGGAGGCAACCGCGATCGTCGCGACGGTGGCCCGCGCGGTCGGCTCGCTGGACGCGCTGATCAGCATGTCGCAGATGACGGTGTCGCAGATGACCGCGACCAGCACCGCGGAATCCCACCAGCAGCGGCTGCACTGGCTGTCCGAGCAGGTGCTGAACTACTCCGGGCTCCCGGTGGTCCACATCCGGCCCACCATCTTCCTGGACAACCCGCTGTTCACCACGCTCGCGGCGCGATCCATCGCCGACAGCGGAACCATCCGGCTGCCGTTCGGCGCCGGTCGCACCTCACCGGTCGCGGCCCGCGATGTGGCCCGCGTCGTGGCGACCGTGCTGCAGGACCCGAAGCCGCACCTCGGGCACGTCTACCAGCTGACCGGGCCCCGCAGCCAGGACATGACCGGCGTCGCCGCGGAATACTCGCGCGCACTGGGCGTACCGGTGTCCTATGTGGATGTTCCGTTCGAGGAGTGGTCCGAGGAGGTCCTCGCGCCAGCGGGTTTCTCGCCGCACCTCGAAGAGCACATCGCCACCATGACGCGGCTGCACCGGGAGAACCGCTACGACCGATCCACCCGCGACATTGAGCTGGTCACCGGGAAGCCCGCGCAGTCCGTCGAGGAGTTCGTCACCGAACGCGCCGCGCTGTTCAGGTCCTAGGCGCCGGGCCGCCCCCGGCCCGTTCGCGTCCGTCACCGTCCACTGTGGCGTGTCTGGTCAAGAGCACGTTCGGCGCGGCCGATTCGGTTGGCTAGCAGCGAAATCAGCTGTCAGGGAAAGCGGGCTTGCGCAGCAGACCGGCGCGGCCCGTTGCCGTTAGTGTCGCTCGCGGCGATCGTTCACCGCCATGATGGCGATCTACGACACCGTGCAGCACGTGCATTCGGACGTGCGCACCTACTGCCTGGGCCAGGCGGCGATGGCCGCCGCGGTGATCCTGGCCGCCGGTACGCCGGGCAAGCGGGTGGCCTCGCCCAACTCGCGCGTGCTGATCCACCAGCCTTCCGCGCAGGTCCGCAACGGCCCGATCTCCGACCTGGAAATCGAATCCCGCGAACTCCAGCGGATGCGCGAAAGGCTGGAGCACACGCTCACCGCGCACACGAACCGGTCCGCCGCGCAGGTCAGCAGGGACACCGAGCGGAACAAGATCCGCACCGCCGAGCAGGCCGAGGAGTACGGGTTCATCGACGAGATCGTGCCCTCCCGCAAGCTGTCGGAGCTGCCGTAGACCACCGCCGGTGGGTCCGCTCGACGCGTGGTCTCCCGCTGCCCCATTGGTCTCATCCGACACCGCGACGATCGGCGACCGCTGGTTCGGATCGCCGGGCCCGCAGGACTGAGGGACGATTTCGGCATCCGTTTCGGGGGTCATCCGGCTGTCCGAACTGCTCGTGGACGTGGGTGAGAGCGCATTCGAACTCGCGACTCCTCCGAGCGCGGTCCGCCGGACCCGAACCTGACCGAACCGGGGGCCGACATGTCCACTTCGGACCACGCAACGAGCAGTGACGACGTTCGGCTGGGCGAACTCGGCTACACCTCCGAGTTCCGCCGGGAGATGAGCCTGTGGGCCAACTTCTCAATCGGATTCACCTACCTGTCACCGGTGGTGAGCACCTACACGCTGTTCGGTGTCGCCCTGGCCACCGGCGGGCCGCCGATGATCTGGAGCTTCCTGCTCGCCGGAGCCGGGCAGTTCCTGGTCGCCCTGGTCTTCGGTGAGATCGTCGCGCAATACCCGCTGGCTGGCGGGATCTACCCGTGGGCACGGCGGCTGTGGGGCAAGCGCTGGGCGTGGATGTCCGGCTGGGTCTACCTCATGGCGCTGCTGGTGACGATCACCAGCGTCGCCTACGGCGCCGGACCCTACATCGCGTTGCTGTTCGGCTTCCAGCCCACCGTCGTCAACAACGTGCTGTGCACGATCGCGCTGATCGTCGTCGCCACCCTGATCAACTACGGCGGCACGAAGGTGCTTTCGATGGCGGCCATCATCGGCTTCACCGCCGAACTGCTGGGCGCGCTGTTCGTGGGCATCTGGCTGCTGACCACCCACCGCTACCACGGCCTCGGGGTGCTCTTCGACGACTTCGGCACCGCCGGGACCGGGTCCTACCTGCCGGTCTTCCTGGCGGCCGGGATCATCGGCTTCTACCAGTACTACGGCTTCGAGGCGTGCGGCGACACCGCCGAGGAGGTGCCCCATCCCGGTCGCAACGTGCCGAAGGCGATGCGGCGCACCATCTACATCGGCGGTGCCGCGGCCACGTTCGCGTGCCTGACGCTGCTGCTGGCGGTGCCGGACTACCACAAGGTCATCTCCGGTGAGGACCCCGATCCACTGATCCACGTGCTCAACAGCGCGTTCGGCGCTCCGGGCGCGCGGGTCGTGATGGCCGTGGTGCTGATCTCGTTCCTGTCCTGCACGATCAGCCTGCAGGCGGCGGCCGGTCGGCTGACCTACTCCTACGCCCGCGACGAGATGATCATCGGCTTCCGGCTGCTGCGCCGCTTCTCCCACGCCCGGCACGTGCCGCCGTACGCGCTGCTGCTGGCCGGGGTGGTGCCCGTGCTGATCGCGGTGGGCTCGCTGGTGTCCACCGACGCGCTGACCAAGATCGTCTCGTTCGCGATCCTGGGGATCTACCTGGCGTTCCAGATGGTCGTGCTCGCCGCGCTGCGCGCCCGGCTGAAGGGTTGGCGGCCGACCGGCGAGTTCACCCTCGGCCGGTGGGCGCTGCCGGTCAACGTCCTGGCGCTGGCCTACGGCGTCGGCGCGATGGTGAACATCGCGTGGCCGCGAACGCCGGAAGCCGCCTGGTACGACAACTACATCGTGCTGCTTTCCGGCGGCATCGTCGTCGCGGCGGGCGTGGTGTACATGTTCACCACGCACCACTACGGCCGCAGCAACGCCCCGGCTGGAGACGCCGTACCACTGCCCTGACTCGAACCCGCCGAACGGGACGTTTTGCCCTAGCTCCGATCCGGATCGGGTTGAGAGCTTCGCGGTGCGGACCGGTGACACCAACCGGATGT
This sequence comes from Saccharopolyspora antiqui, assembly GCF_052246905.1. Classification (NCBI taxonomy): domain Bacteria; kingdom Bacillati; phylum Actinomycetota; class Actinomycetes; order Pseudonocardiales; family Pseudonocardiaceae; genus Saccharopolyspora; species Saccharopolyspora antiqui. Next base: position 45,254 of record NZ_JBQQBO010000032.1, on the reverse strand, counting down.
TCGCGTCGGCGATGTTGGGGGCGACCGGCCATGATGCGGATCCCTGCCGATCAGCTGGGCGGAATCGCGCTGTCCGCGGTGCGGATCGTCGTGTCGTTCCTGTTCGTGCTGCACGGCGCGGCGACCCTGTTCGGCGTGCTCGGCGGCGCGTTCGGCCAGCAGGGCGCGGCGGCGCCGATCGGGCTGTGGCCGTCCTGGTGGGCGGGGCTGATCCAGTTCGTCGGCGGCGGTCTGGTGCTGCTCGGCCTGTTCACCAGACCAGCCGCGCTGCTGTGCTCGGGCACCATGGCGTACGCGTACTTCAGCGTGCACCAGCCGCGCGGGCTCTTGCCGATGCAGAACGGTGGGGTTCCGGCCGCGCTCTACTCCTGGATCTTCCTGCTGATCGCGGTGCTGGGTGCCGGTCCGTTCGCGCTCGATGCGCTGTTCCACCGGCTCCGACAGCCTCCCGACCGCACCGAAGCCCGCGAGCGCTGAGGTCAGGACGCCGCCGGTGCAGCCGCGGTGCCCGAGCGCTTGTCGAGCACCGCGTCGAGGTAGTCGGCGATGGCATCCCTGTTGCGGGTGAGGAACTGGATGCGTTCGGTCATCCGATCGCGTTCGTGCTCCAGGGTGGCGATCATCTCCGGTGTCGCGTCGGTGAAGTGGATGATTCGGGGTTTGTCGAGGCAGGGCAGGATCTGCTTGATGAGCCGGGTGGGCAGCCCGGCATCGAGCAGCCCCCTGATCTGCATGACGCGGTCCACGTTGTACTCGTCGTACTCGCGGTAGCCGTTCGGCGATCGGCCGGGCAGGATCAGGCCCTGCTCTTCGTAGTAGTGCAGCAGTCGGCGGGACGTGCCGGTGCGCTCCGACAGCTCTCCGATACGCATAGCTCGACCTCACCCGTTGAACCTTCACAGCCATGTGATGGTTCGAGCATACCCGCCGCGCGACCACCCGCAGCTCCCCGGTGAGCCCCGGGGATATCGCACCGTGTCCACAGTGGAACGTCGCTGTCCTGGTCAGCGGGTGTTGCGCCGCGGGTTCTCCCGGTCGCGGGCCCGGTCGACGGCCCGAAGCCACCCCGCGTACATCGCATCCCGCTGCTCCTGGGGCATCTCCGGTGCGAAAGTGCGTGCCACGCGGTACTTCTCGGCGAGCTCGGCCCGATCGCGCCAGTACCCCACGGCGAGGCCAGCCAGGAAAGCCGCGCCACGAGCGGTGGATTCCACCACGTCCGGGCGCACCACCCGCACGTCGAGCAGGTCGGACTGCAACTGCATCAGGAAGTTGTTGCGCGCCGCGCCACCGTCGGCCCGGATTTCCCTGGCGGACAGCTGCGAATCGTCTTCCATCAGCGTGACGACGTCCCGGATCTGGTAGCAGATCGACTCAAGGGCGGCTCGGATGACGTGGTTGCGGTTGGCGCCGCGGGTGAGTCCCACGATCGCCCCGCGGGCGTAGGGGTCCCAGTACGGCGCCGCGAGGCCGACGAACGCCGGGACGAAGTAGACGCCACCCGTGTCGGGAACCCGGCGGGCGGCGTACTCGGTGTCCTCGCGGCCGGGATCCAGCACTCGCGCACCTGAGGCGCACGGCCTTTCGAAGACCGCCGCGGCCCCGATGCCGCGACCCGGCAACACCAGCGGCAAGACCCTATTCTTGCCACCACCACTAGGAAAGGTTCGAACAGATGCAGTTGGCTTTCACCGGTAAGACCGCCCTGGTCACCGGATCCACGCAGGGCATCGGAGCGGCCATCGCCGCCTCGCTGGCCCGCTCCGGCGCGCGAGTGGCGATCAACGGCCGCAAGGCCGAAACCGTGGAGGCGGCTGTGCGCGGGCTTCGCGAAGAAGTGCCCGGCGCCGAGGTGGTCGCAGCCGCCGCCGATGTCGCGACCGAGCAGGGCGCCGCCGAACTCGCCGAAGCCCTGCCCGAGGTCGACGTGCTCATCAACAACCTCGGCATCTTCGGTGCCCAACCCGCCCTCGACATCACCGACGACGAATGGCGGCGGTACTTCGAGGTCAACGTGCTCGCGGCGATCCGCCTCACCCGCGCCTACCTGCCCGGGATGGTCGAGCGGGGTTGGGGCCGCATCCAGTACATCGCCAGCGATTCGGCGATCGTGATCCCGGCTGAGATGATCCACTACGGCATGTCCAAGACCGCGCTGCTGGGCGTTTCCCGGGGATTCGCCAAGGAAGCCGCCGGAACCGGCGTCACCGTCAACTCCGTCATCGCCGGGCCCACCCACACCGGCGGCGTGGAGAGCTTCGTCTACGAGCTGGTCGATAAGGATCTGCCGTGGGAGGAGGCGCAGCGTGCCTTCATGCGCCAGTTCCGGCCGCAATCGCTGCTGCAGCGCCTGATCGAGCCGGAGGAGATCGCCAACATGGTCGTCTACCTCAGCTCCGAGCAGGCCTCGGCCACCACCGGCGCAGCGGTCCGAGTCGACGGGGGCTACGTCGACTCCATCCTGCCCTGACCCACCGCTGCTCTTCGACGGCGTGTCATCCGGCCCGTCGGTGCCGGATGACGGGCCGTCGGCCATGACCAGGCACCCGGCGTGCGGCGGTGGCGATTATCGCCCGCCTTGCCCGCAGCGACAGGCCCTCAGGTCCGGGGCGCGGTTACGCCACCCGCGCCGTCAACTTGGCGTATCCGCCTGCTCGGGCGAGGTGCGCCGCCTCCGCTTCGAGCGCTGAGGCTGTTGCGGGACAACCACGCGTCGAAGGTCTCGGGGGTCGCTGGACCGTAGGCGCCCAGGTAGGCCGCGATGGCCACCGGTGCGGCCTCGTCCGGTTCCGGAATCCCCCGCCAGGTGGGGAAAAACCCGGCCGGACTGGTGAAAGTGGTTTTGCCGCCCTGATTCGGTCCGTGGCACAGCACCCCCTGCCACGCCAGCGGTTTGAGCGGCGTGCCCCACCCCGAGCTCAGCTGCTCGGCCATCCCCTTGAACCGCTTGTCGGCGAGCAGGCTCGTGACGAGCTCTTCGCGGGTGAGCAAATTCACCCAACACCGACGAACCTAGCCCCACGACGATCTGCCGCGCACCACACGATCAGGTCGAGGTGAAGGGCACCTTTTACCAAGTAAGTTGGCGAAAGGTGCCCTTCACCTGTCCCCCGATCGGCGCGCCTCGGGTGGTTAGTGGAGTTCGGGGGTGGCTTGTCGGGTGTTGGCGGCGAGGTGTTCTTCGATCAGGTCCAGCAGGGAATCGACTTCGTCCTGGTCGTAGCCGCCGTCGGATTCAGGAAGTTCGCGGAAGGCGACGGTCTGCACGTCCTGCGACGTCAACGTGTCGTCGCCGCGCAGCGTCGCCGCGACGCGGTCCAGGAAGTCGTCGACCTCGTCCTCGTCGTAGCCGGACTCACCCGGAGTTGAGCTGCTCAGCACGAGGTTGCCGATCACCTCCGGGGTCAGTTGCGGGGCCTGGGCGCGCGAGGGTCGCCGGAAGGCTCGGGCGATCGGCATGCGTCGCGCCGGGCCGAGCCGCTTGCGGGGCGCCAGGTGCTTGATGCTGGTGGCGACCATGACGAGGAAGGCGACGACGCTGGCCTCCTGGTAGCCCGGCTGTCCCGGTCCGGGCGGGTTGAACCGGGCGCTCAGCACGTCCTGCGCGGTCAGCGTGTCCTCACCGCGCAGCGTCGCCTCGACGCGGTCCACGAACGCGTCGACCTCGGCCTTGTCCAGGGCGGGCTGCTGCGATGCGCCGCCAAGAACCTCGACGTGCCCCGGCGGGACCAGCTCAACCACCGGTTCGATCGGCTCGGGCGGCCGGGACACCACCCGCTCCCGCCGGACCGGCTCGGCGCGGGCCGGTCTCCTCCCCCGCCGGTCGTCGCCGGACTCCCGGACCTCGCGCTTCATCAGGGTCAGCGCCACCTTGTCCAGGAACGCGTCGACCTGCGTCTTCTTGTAGGCGTGTCCGCCCGGCTTGCGCGGGCTGAACTCGACCGTCAGCACCTCGTGCGCGGTCACCACCTGGCGCCCGGACAACGTGGCCGCGACGCGATCGAGGAAGTGGTCCACCTCGGCTTCGTCATAGCCGCGGTGGCGTCGCCGCGTCCTGGCGAACACGACGTTGTGCACATCGTCGGGGGTGAGCATCCGCATGCCTCCAGCCAAGTGCGCCTGCTTCGGACGCATACCCGGCGCACGCCGCCGGACCCCGACTCGCCCGTTGTGCACGGATCAGCTTGCCCAAGCTCCCCCGCCAGATCAAGCCTCACCTACGTTGGAACCTCGCAAACGGTGGATTGGCAAATCCTGATCGGCATCGGTTCCAGGTGAATGGGATGTTGTTGGGGACGCTTGCGCAATCCTGGCGGGCACCGATAGCATGCGGTGCGCATCACGACTTTCCGTAGTCGTACTTCGGCCAACCGGTTGCCGTTGTGACCTGTGACTGGGCCGATCGGGTAGCGGATTTCGGTGCGGTTCAATGTCTTGCACCAAATGGTTCGGAGAATGACACGTTCATTTATCCTGCGTGACATTTCGATTATTACCTCGGGCCGCACGCTGAACTATCGTGCAAAACGTTAGCGGTGACATTGCAGACGAAGAGTTTGACGCGCCGGTGACGAGCAGGGAGCAGGACGCGGTACGCATCCTGCTGTTGATCGATGGTGCGGCTGAGCCGCTTCCTGCCCCGATCACCGAGGACCCGACCTTGGCCGATGCCGTCGGTGTCGTGGCCGGGCAACTGCGACTGCAGAAGTTGGATTTCTGGTTGCGCAGCCCGGATTTCCTGGCCGACGAACTGCTCAACGATTACGAGCTCAGTTGTGAGGCGAGGCTGCTCGACCTGGCCGGGCAGATCCTGGATTCCGAAGAGCCCGAAGTCCGCCGATACCCGATGTTGCGCCATCACTTCGGCGCCTACGAACCGCTCGACGACGCGCTGGCGGTGCTGCGCAGCGCCGGACTGATCGTGCGGCGCCGCCGAGGGCGGCTCGGGCACACGATGCGGCACGACTACTACCTGCTCGCGCGTGGTCGCGAGGTCGCCCGAACGGTCATCGCCCAGGCCCCGGCGTTCCGCTACTACGTCGATCGGGTGCAGCTGGTGCTCGACCTGGCCGATGGGCGGGGCGGGAACCAGTTGAAGAACCGCCAGTACCTGCAGATCGAATACGCGACCGCGGCGCGCGGGACGCGGATCGCGAGCATCACCGACCGCGCTCGGCGGCGTCTCGCCAAGCTTCGGGCCACGGTCAAGGCCGCCTAGGAGGCCGGCGCATGAGCGGCGTGGACTTTCCCAACTCCGAACACCCCACCTCGCTCGTGGCACGAATCGCCGCAGCGGCGGAGATTTCCGAGGACGCGGTTGTCGCCGTCTTCGCCGCGCACGGCATTCCGCTGGTCCAGCCCCCGGTGCGGCGCCGGGTGCGGGTGCATCGCCTCCGGCTGCGCGGCGTGCGCGCCGGGGCCGACCCCGAAGGCTCCTTCGACCGAACTTTCCACATCGACACCGATTTCACGGTCCTCGTCGCGGCCAGCTTTCGCGGCAAGACCAGCGTGCTGGAGATCATCACCTGGTGCCTGCGCGGATCGCCGAGCGGCTTGCGGACGGATGTCCGGCGGTGGCTGTCGGAGGTCGAATTGGACGTCACCATCGGTGGACAGGCGGTCGGTTTCCGGCTTTCGCTGGACCGGGGCCGCCTGGTCAGCGGCATGGTGCTGGCGGCTGCGGATTTCGCGCAGCTCGCCGCAGCGGACGGCCACCGGGTTTCGGTCCTGCTGCGGGCCAGCGACGAGGACGACTTCGCCGCGCAGGTCGCGGACTTCATGCTCGACCGCCTCGACCTGCAGCCGTTGCCGGGCGAAGACCACCAGACAACTGCCCGCACGCGCGGCTGGCCCGCCTACTACTCCGCGATGTACCTGCCGTCGGGGCCGGACAAACCGCTGCTGGGCGATCAACCGATGGCCGGTCTGGCCGGGCGGCTGTTGCAGGTTTTCCTGGAACGTCCGACCACGGCGGTGCTCGCGCGGGTCAAGGCCACGCGCGATCTGCTGCGCGCCGAGATCGCGCAGCGGCACGCGCAGACCACCCGAGTTGTCGAGCAGCGCAGCGCCGATCGGGCCCGGGCCCAACAGGCACTGGCGGCGGCCGAGGCGGAACTCGATCGGCTCCGCCACGAAGCCCCCGGCCGATCCCTGACCGAGCTGGCGGCGGCCGCCGCGCGACTGGCGGGGCAGGTGGCCGATGCGCAAGAGGAGTGGAGCCGCCTCAACCGGGCCTACCGCATGGCGCGCCAGCAACGCCAGACCGACGAGAAGATCCTCAACGACACCAAGGAGAAGGGCGTTGCCCGACTGCTCTTCCACGGGCTGGAACCCAATGCCTGCCCGCGCTGCGACGCGCCGATCACCGAAGAGCGGCTGCGGGCCGAACGCGAAGGCAACCACTGCGCGGTGTGCACGACCGAGATCGTCGTCGAATCCGCCGGAGGCAGGGACGTCGAGGCCGTGGTGCAAGCCCGGTTGGCGGCCAGCCGGGCGGCCGAAGAACTGGCGCTGGCGGACCTGGAAGCCGCCGAAACGGCACTCTCCCGGCTGACCGCCGAACTGGCCGAGGCGCAGCAGCAGTTGCGCACGGCCGACACCGTCGAGGTGGTTCGCGAGCGGATGGCCGCCGAGCTGGAGGTGGCGCGGCGTCGCGGCGCGGTGGAGATGCTCGGCGAACCGATCATCGGTGCGGTGGCGCCGGAATCCGTCGCGCTGAAGGTCGTGGAGGCGGCGGATTCGCTGCTGAGCCAGGAGAGCCAGGCCACGGCGGCGGATCTGTTCAGCGCGTTGAACGCGGAGATCGCCGATCTCGGGAGGCGGTTCGGCATCAGTGCGCTGGAGCAGGTCGAGGTGAACCGAGCCGCTGAGCTGACGGTGCGCAAGAAGGGCGGGAGTCCGTCGGTTTTCGAGCAGCAGAGCGCGGGCGAGCAGTTGCGGCTGCGGATCGCCGTGGTGATCGCGTTGCTGCGGGTGGGAGCTCGTCTCGGGATCTCGACGCACCCCGGCCTGGTGCTCATCGACAGCCCCAAAGCCGACGAGGTGGCCGATTTCGATGCTGCCGTGGTGTTCACCGAATTGGCTCGGCTCGCCGCGACCGAACAGGTCCAGGTCGTGATCACCACCGAGGACCTGGCAGCGACCAAGGCGGTGCTGCCCGCCGCGTCGGTGGTGGAAGCCGAGGACGGAGCACCGTTGTGGTGACCGTCCCGCACCCCGCCGCCGCGGTCCGAGATCGCACTCCGGGATGGAGCCGGTCATGACCGATCTCGCCGATCAGCTCGCCGCGGCAGCCGCCCACGGGCCGACGGGTCCGCTCGCGCGATTGGCGGACGAATCGGTGCTCGCCGACATCGCCGAGGTCGCGGCCGGTCCGCTGGCGCCGGTGCTGGCGCAGGCGTTGACCGACGCCGCGGGCCGCGGTGCCGCCGGGTGGCGGATGGCGCTCGCCGAGTTCATCGGCGGCCTGACCGCGCAGCAGAGCCTGCTCGCACTGGCCAGCAGCGTGGACGAGCTGCTGGCCAGCCCCGCCGCGGTCGGGGCGCACGCGGCTCGCCTGCACGATGTGCTGCTGCGCGATCTCGCCCCGCTGATCGAGTCCAACCCGTCGGTGGCGGCGGGTCGGCTCGAAGGCGCCGTCCGCCTCGCGGTTGCCGACGCCGTCGCGCCGTTCACGGTTCTCGGCCAGCTCACCACCCTCGCGCAGCACACCGCCGAGGAGTTCACCGAGCAGCTCCCCCGACTCGTCGGTGCCGCGATGGACCGCTGGGCGAGCGAGGCCACCGTCATCGTCCCGCTCCGCGACACCCTGGATCGGCTCTGCCACGCCGAAGCGGCGAGCGTCGACGCGGCGTTCGAGCTCGCGTGCCACCACCTGAGATCGGCGCTTACGGCGACGACCATGCCAGCGGTCGTCGACTCGCTCACCGCCGCGCGATCCCGCTTCGCCACCGTGGACGCCGCCGAGGAGGCGCGCCACGACGCGAAGGCCTATGCCGCGGCCTGCGATGCGATTCTCGCGTTCGCCGCGCAGGACCAGGCGCGCCTCGCCGATGCCGCCGACCGGCTCACCACGGCGCTGGACCAGCGCTCGGCGTGGTTGAGCGGCCTGCACCAGCCGTCGTGGCTGCGGCCCCGGCGGGCCGCGGAACTTGCCTGGCGACGGCTGGTGCTGCTGCTGCAGGCGGCGTCCATCCGCATCTCGGAGACGATCTGGATGGACGTCTGGGAAGCGCTCGGCGCCGTTCTGGAGGCCTACACGCAGGCTCGAACCTCGCAGCCGCTGCCCGGTGTGCGGGCGACGCCCGGGCTCGCGGTCGTGGTCGAACCCACCATCGAGAACGCGATACTGCGCCAGCAGAGCCTGCTCGCCGCGCTGCGCCGATCGGTCACCGAAGCGTCCAAAATGGACACCCCGCCGCTCGATGCGAGCACGGCGGAACTCCTGCTCACCCGGATCGAGGCAGCAGCCGCGAACCACCGCGACAGCCGCACCCAGCGATTGCGCGGCACCCCCGGCGAGGACGACGACGAAGACCCCCACCAACCGGACGTCCGGCGGCTGCACCGGCTGGCCCCCGCGCTGGTGCGCACCTTCGGCGAGCGCCAAGCCGCGAACCTCACCGCGGGCATCAGCGATGACGACCTGAACGTCCTCGACGGCGTCGTCTACCACAGCGATCTGGCCCGCTCCCGCACGGCGCACCCGGTGCTCGATCCGCTGCTGGACGGCCTGCTCGGCCAGCTGGCCGAGTCTCCGCAGTTCACCAGCCAGGTCCGGGCGACCTTCGGCCTGCTGCTGGAGCAGACGCTGCGGTTCCTGTTCAGCCGCGCGGACCTCACCACCAAGACGTGGGGACTGCACCGGCAGAAGGACCACGACTACCGCCGCCTGCTGAAGAAGGGCGAGCGCCGCCCGCTCGAAGAAGATCTGCAGCAGGACTACTACCAGTGGCTGGCGACCGGACAGCTCGGTGGCCTGGTCACCGTGGAGGCGACCGACATCGCCATGGGACGCGCGGACGTCATCACGACCTTCGGGGCGATCCGCTACGTGACCGAGATCAAGCGCGAGCTGACCAACGTGTCGCGGGCGAACCTGGCTGCCAAGTACCTGCGCCAAGCCGCCGAGTACGGCGGCACCAACGTGCCCTTCGGCCAACTCCTGGTGCTGGACCTGACGCCGCATCCGGAAGGCACACCGCGCATCGACGAATCGGTGTGGCTGACCCACCACCGCCCGCCCGGCGCCACCACCGATCGCGCGGTGATCGTCGGAGTCGTCGCCGGAAACCGCCCCACCCCGCACGACCTGTCCAAGCGGAGCCCGACCAGGCGGACCACCCCGCGACCGACCAGCAGCTGAGCACCGCAGGCGGCCGTCCGTCGGATCGGCGATCCGGCGCACCGCCGGAGGCTCCGGAGCTGCTACGACGATGAATTGCGGCCGCAATCAGCTGTTTCTGGCGGGGTTGCCGCTCGCCGCGACCCGCTGTTTGGTTTCATGCTTGTGGGCCGAGATCAAGACCGGCCCCGGCCGTCTCCGACACCGTGCACCACGAGTTCGCCGGACACCAGGAGCTCTGCATTGGAAGGCAACACCGACCCAGCGTTCCCACCTCAGCACGAGGTGGCGGATCTGCTGCCGGAGTACGAGTTAGCTCCGCGGCCGCTGAGCCAGACCAACATGAGCCAGGTGTACCCGGCCGTCGAACCCCGGCTGTACAACCGCCGGGTCGCGGTGAAGGTGATGGACCGCAACCTCGCTGGCGACACCAGGTTCCGCGAGCGGTTCCGCCGCGAAGTCCGGGTGCTGTCGACCCTGTCGCATCCCAACATCGTCGAGGTCTACACCGCCTCCGCCGCGGATGCGGACCTGCTCTACCTGGTCATGCCGTTCGCCGAGCACGACCTGCGCAGGCTGCTGGCGGACGGCCCGCTCGACCTCGCCACGACCGTGCACGTCATCGGACAGGTCGCGGCGGCCCTGGATTACGCGCTGGAGCACGGTGTCGTGCACCGGGACGTCAAGCCGGGCAACATCCTGCTCACCGGCACGGCGCGACACGTGTACCTCTGCGACTTCGGCATCGCCAAGGAGATCTCCGGCGAGAACCTCACCAGGGCGGGCGAGTTCTACGGCACCGCGCACTACGCGCCACCGGAACGCCTCGGCGCGGACGAGAGCGACGATCCGGAGCTCGACCGGCGCGGCGAGGTCTATTCGCTCGGCGCGCTGCTCTACCACTGCCTGACCGGTCGGCGGCCGTTCGACTACGCCGACATGAACGCGGTGCTGGCGGCGCAGCAGAAGGGCGAGCTGCCGAGGGTCAGCGAGCTGCGCGCCGGGCTGCCGGAATTGCTCGACCACGTGGTGCGCACCGCACTGGACCCCAAACCCACCAAGCGCTACCGCAGCTGCACGGAGTTGGCCGAGGCACTGGCAGCGGCGGCGGCTTCCGCGGGGGCAGCGCCGGGCACCCGGCACGGGTGGATCGAGCGGGCCCGGCAGCGGCTCGACCGGCTTTGGCGGACGAAACGACGGCTGGTCGTCTCGGGCGCCGCGGCGGCCCTGGTGATCATCCTGACCGCCGTCGTCGTACCGCAGCTCGGCGGCGGTGTTGGCGACGAACCCGGCGAGGACGTGCTGGCGCGCATCCCCGCGCGACTGCGCGCGGACTGCCAAATCGCCGATCCGGCAACGGGTTCACCGGCGGCAACCGAGGTGGTGTCCTGTTCGGACGGAAGCCAGCAGGTGACGTTCAGCCTGTTCGACGAACTGCCCGCCATGGACGAGGCCTACACCGAAGCGCTCGGTCAAGCCGAGGTCTCGCGCGGCAGCGGCGACTGCACCGTGGCGGCCGGGGCGGAACACCGCTATCCGGGCGCGGGCCCGGCGATCGGCCGGGTGCTCTGCTTCTCGCGCGATGGCAGCACTTCGGTGGTGTGGACGGACAACGCCGCGCGCACCATGGCGCGGTCCAGCCGACGGGACATCGACGACGTGGGCCTGGCGGGCTCGTGGGCGACGTGGGTGGGGCTGCCGAGCTTCCCCACCGCCGACGAAAAAGCGCTGATCGACCTGGTGGGGCTGGAGAACTGCCGTCGGGCGCCCAGCGGCGGCCTTGAGACGTTCCGAAACGTGCTGGCGGCGATCGACTGCCCGTCGCCGGACGACGGCGCCAACACGATCTCCTACTACCGCTTCGCCGATCTCGACGGCCTCCAGCACACCTACAACAGCCACGTCAACGAGGTCGGCGCGCCGTCGGAGGTCTACTGCGGCGACGGCACAGCGCGCGGTTTCCTCGGCAACAACCGGCTGGATCTGCGCAGCATCGAAATCGGCGGCCTGCTGTGCTACCAGGGGCAGCAGGACACGCCGGTCATCGAGTGGACCATCGAGCCGCTGCTGCTGATGACGCGCGGCACCGGCGCGGAGCCCGAGGCGCTGGCCAGCTGGTGGCGCCAGTACTACGGTTTCGAGCCGTTCGCGGGGCAGGTCATCGAAGCGATCAACGCCAATGCCGAACCGGCTTTCCCCACCCCGCAGGAAAAAGCACTGCTGGACCGCATCCCCGCACCGTCCAGGGTGGACTGCATGCGCCCACCGCGCCAGCAGGTCGAGCAGAACGTCCAGGACGAGCCCGTCGCGGCGGTCGTGTGCGGGCCGACTCGGGGCGCGGGCATCGTGTTCTACTACCAGTTGTCCGACACCGCGTCGATGAACAGCGGCTACGACTGGAACACCGACATCAGCGGACCGGACTGCACCGCCGGGGCGCCCGACTTCCGCGGCAACGCGCCCTATTCGCGGGGCGGCGCGACCGGGCGGCTGGCGTGCGCGACGAACAGCACCGGCAGCCCGTTCCTGATCTGGACCGACGACCAGCACAACATCCTGGCCTTCGCCTTCAAGGGCAGTGATGCGCCGCTGCTGATCGACTGGTGGCAATCCGAAGCCGGACCTGTGCCGGGGTAGCCCGTCCCGGCTGGTGCTGGGGCACTACTCGGTTTCGCCGAGCAGGTCCAGATCCGACGGGGTCAGCGTGGCGTTGCGCAGCAGCACCTGGATCAGCTTGTGGTTCAACGTGTTGCCCAGCGGCTCGGGCAGGTCCTCGCGCGTGATGGCGAGCTGGCGACGTACCGGGGCGACCGTGTTGGCCACCGTCTTCTCGGTCCACGTCTTGCCGCCGGGCAGCTGGTTCAGGGTGTCGGCCACCTCCTTCCAGGTGGCGGGCTGCGCATGCCGCTGGCCGTGCAGATATCGCTTCGCGAGCGCGGTCAGCACCAGTCGCTGCTCATGGGTGAGCTTGTTGGTCGGCGGGATCTCCGTCGAACTGTCCGGCCCGACGGCGGAATCGATGCGCCTCGCGCTGATCACGCGAACTTCCAGCAGGTGCGTCCGGTTGGCCGGGTCACCGATGAACAGCGGGAGGTAGCCGTCGGGCACCGGCATCTCCTGGCCGGAGAGCAGCAGCGCGTCGCCGGGCAACTGGATCGGTAGCTTGCCAACGTTGCGCATCCACCACTCGGTGCCGTCGCACACCAGCACACCCTGGCGCCGACTGATGCGGGAATCGTCGACCCCGATCGGCACGTGCACGTTCGGCGTGCCGCGCCCGAACAGCAACTCGAACCGCCGCGGCGGCACAGCGTAGCCGCCTTCGTCGGCCAGCACGAAGATGGTGCCCGGCGGCGCGGGCGCCATCGGTTCTTCTCCCGGCGGGGCCTTGGGAACCCCGGCGGCGAGGCCGCGCACCCAAGTCGGCAGCACCTGCGGGACGAACTTCTTCACCGCCACCTCGCGTTCCCTCCTGCCAAGGCGAAACTGCCGCCTATTATGCGGCGCTGCTCGCTCCGTCCGAACGCACCCGCCGCCGGGTGGGGAGGGGTCCCGAGCCGGTTGCGCGATGATCGGTACCTGACAGCGGTATCCGCGCGGCTGGAGGCACCATGAGCGGAAAGCGGAGCGTCTCGGTCGTGTGGTGGGTGGTGCTCGTCGCCGCGCTGCTCGGGCTGTGGATCTGGCTCGCGCCGTACTTCTGGACGAATGTCCTGTGGGGCCTGCGATCCGCGCTGTTCGTGCTGGTCCCGGTCGTGGTGCTGACCGTCGTGGTGCTCGGTCTGGCGGCGCTCGACGAGGAACGCGGCTTGGAGGGCGCCGGGTGCCTGGCCGCGTTGGTCGGCATCGCTGGAATCATCGCGGCCGGGTTCTGGGTGTTCGGCTACCACAGCTACGCGCAGGCCCGGGACTACGCCGGTTCGGTGGCCGTGGTCGACGGCCGGGTGCCGGAGCTGGGACAGCGGGCGCCGTTCCAGGTGGCGCAGGCGCAGGCGCGGCCGAACCTCGGCGACGCGCCCGGCGATCTCGTCAACGGCACCTACCAGCCGCAGCACGACGAGTTCACCAGCCTCGTCGAACGGCGCGGCTGGTTCTCCGGCTACCAGGTCGCGTTGACCCAGAACATCCCGCTCACCGGCCGAGGCACCGGCCGGACCTGTGAATTCTCCGCCGAAGCCGACCGCCGCATCGGCGGCTGGTGGACGCACAACCTGGGGCGGCTGATCGGGTCGCAGCAGCGCGGAGTGCTCTACGACGCCGACGACGTGTACGGCTACTGCGACGGCGACACGCCGAAGGTCGTGGTGCCGCTGCTGCGCCAGGTCGGCTGGCTGGTGGTCACCGAACGCCCGGCCGGGGTCGCCGTCTACAACGGGAAGACCGGCGCGATCACCTTCCAGGACACCGCAAAGGGTCTGCCCGGAAACTCCTACCCGAAAAGCCTCGCCGCGGTCCAACGCGAATCGACCCACACGTTGGGCGGCTTCTGGGACTGGGTGTGGCACCGCGCGGGCTGGGACGCCGACGACGACGAGACCAACTCCGGCAACAACACCGAGTTCGCACTGCCCACCAAGGACAACCGCACCGTCTACGCCACCCTGCTCACCGGGCGCGGCTCGGCGACCGCGATCAGCGCGCTGTCCACCGTCACCACCGAAGCCCAGGGCCACGAACTCGCCCCGCTGAGCGTGCACCGGCTCAACCCGAGCTGGGTGTCGCCGGGGGCCATCGAATCGCGCATCAAAGCCGACTACCAGGACCTGCCGAACTGGCAGAACTACAAGGTCTTGGAGGTTTCCCCGACATCCGGGGAGAACTGGGTGGCCTCCATCGGCAACGACCAGAACCTGCTGTACCGGGTGCAGGGCACCGGGAACCTGCAGGGCGAGAAGCCAACCTGCCTGTACCGAGCGGACAACTCGCTGATCCGCTGCGGATCGGTGGCCGACCAGAACGGCAACGGCGTGGGCACCCAGTACGGAACCGGCCAGCCCGAGGCCGGTATTCCGACCGACCTCGGCCAACTCACGGACCCCCAACTCGCCGACCTCCAACGCCGAATCAGCGAAGAGATCACCCGCCGCCTAACCGGAACCGGCTGATCCAGCGACCACCCTCCGATTCTGTTCTCGGCTTGGCAACGGTGCCCTGGTCGCGTGGCGGGGTTGGTGCCCGCGGCGCGCGGGTCGGTGGTGGTCGGTAGGTTCGTCCTATCGGTGGTGGTCACCGCGGACCCGGAGGTGGTATGGACGCGCGCCAACTTGAGTACTTCCTGGCGATCGTGGATCACGACGGGTTCGGCCGGGCGGCCCGCAAGCTGCATCTCGCGCAACCCTCGCTCTCCCAGGCCATCGCCGGTTTGGAGCGCGAGCTCGGGGTGCCGCTGTTCCACCGGATCGGTCGCGGCGTGGTGCTCAGCGACGCGGGTGCCGAACTGATCGAACCGGCTCGTCAGGTGCTGCGCGATCTGCGCACCGCGCAGGCCACCATGGACTCGGTGAAGGGCATCCGGCGCGGCCGGGTCGAACTGGTGACGATGCCCTCCCCCGGTATCGAGCCGCTGGGCGCCCTGACCCGCGTCTTCACCAGCCGCCACCCGGGGATCACGGTCTGCGCCGAGGCCGCGTTCACGCCCGACGAAGTGGTGGCGAAGGTGCGCGAGGGCGCGTGCGAACTCGGCCTCGTCGGGACGCCCGGCCCGCTGCAACCGCCGGGGGTGGACGTGCTGCCGTTGGAAGACCAGGCGTTCGTACTCGTCGGCGCCCCCGCCGACTTCCCCGCCGGAGACCCGGTGCCGCGCACCGCGCTCGGCGGAACCCGGCTGATCGTCTCGCCCCCCGGCAGCAAGATGCGCCAGATCGTCGACGACATCCTCGCCTCGGGAATCGACGTGCGGATCGTCGCCGAGGTGGCGCACCGGACCTCCATCCTGCCGCTGGTGCTGCAGGGTGTCGGGCTGGCCGTGCTGCCAGCCGCGTGGGCACCGCTGGCACGACGCGCCGGAGCGCGCACCGTCCGCATCGACCCACCCGCGCACCTGCACGTCGCGCTGCTCAGCCGAGCGGCCCCCCTGACACCCGCGGCCTGCGCGTTCCTGGCCACCGCACGCGCCTACACTCCGGTGGACCACCTGGACTGACCTGGTCGAACTGCGCCGATAGGCCGGTCCTATCCGCGGCATTGGAAGTACGTGTTGGACAGTGCGGCGGCGTCGGGGCTTCACTCGAAGCATCCCCCGAGACCAACCGAGGAGTGGCGTCGATGACCGCTCTGCCTGCGGCGCGCACCTTCCAGATCGCCGCGATCCCCGCCGACGGCGTAGGTGTGGAGGTCGTGGCCGCGGGCCGCGCGGTCCTCGACGCGCTCGCCGCCGACTCCGGAGGAGCGTTCGCCTTCGACTGGACCGAATTCCCGTGGGGATGCGGTTACTACGAGAAGACCGGGCGCATGATGGACGACGACGGGCTCGAAGTGCTCAAGAACTTCGACGCCATCTACTTCGGTGCCGTCGGCTGGCCAACGGTTCCCGACCACATCAGCCTCTGGGGCCTGCGGCTGAAGATCTGCCAGAACTTCGACCAGTGGGCGAACATCCGCCCCGTGCACTTCCACCCCGGCGTCGTCTCTCCGCTGCGCAAGGCCGATGACACCGAACTCGACTGGATCGTGGTCCGGGAGAACAGCGAAGGCGAGTACGCCGGTCTCGGCGGGCGCAACTTCGCCAGCCGTGGACCGGGCAACGAGGTGGCCGTGCAGTCCGCGCTGTTCACCGAGTCCGGTTGCGAACGGATCATGCGGTTCGCCTTCGACCTCGCGCGCACCCGGTCCCGCAAGAAGGTCTCCTCGGTGACCAAGAGCAACGCCCAGCAGTACGGCATGGTGCTCTGGGACGAGGTCTTCGCCCGCGTCGCCGCCGACTACCCCGATGTGGCGACCGAGAGCGTGCTCGTCGACGCCATGTCCGCCAAGTTCGTGCTCCGGCCCGAGGACCTGTCGGTCGTCGTCGCCTCGAACCTCAACGCCGACATCCTCTCCGACCTCGGATCGGCTCTGGCCGGCAGCCTCGGCTTGGCCGCCAGCGCCAACCTCAACCCGGAGCGCCGCTTCCCGTCGATGTTCGAACCCGTCCACGGTTCGGCACCCGACATCGCCGGGCAGGGCCTGGCCAACCCGATCGGCGCGATCGGCAGCGCCGCCCTCATGCTGGAGCACTTCGGGCTGGCCGACGAGGCCGCCCGCGTGCGCCACGCCATCGACGCCACCACCGCCTCCGGCGTGCTGACCGCCGACGTGGGCGGCAGCGCCAAGACCGACGAGGTCGTCACCGCGATCATCGAAGCGCTCGCGGCCAGCAAGCCGTAGGTTCGGCGAGCGCCTCGACCTCGCGCGCGAACCGAGTTCGGCGGCACCCACTTCCACCAGTGATCAGCCTGGTACGCACCGTTATTCGCGTGTGCTGTTTCGAGAGGCCGAGTCTCCCAGGATGAACCGGAGACCTCCAGCACACGTGTGAAGGGCTGCGCTCAATCCGGGCGCTCCCGATCCGGGCCCGATCACGCGCCGCGATCACGACCCAGCTGAAAGTGTCGTCCAGGCCGTTCGGTCACCGACCGCGCATGCCGGTCTTGTTCGTGGCATGCCGAATTCGCCCCGGTCATACCGGCTGTTCATCACCGGATGATGTTGTACCTGCGGCCGGGCGCTGGTGGGCGCCATCTCTGACTTCGAGGAAGGCAGTCGACGATGCCGTCTGCTGGGTTGGCGCGCCGACGGGCGCTTGGGGCTGTGGTCGTGTCCTTCGCATTGCTGCTACCGGCGACGGCCGCATCCGCCGCCGAGCTCGACACCGCCGTGGAGCAGATCGCGCCCGGGGTGACCTACCAGACGCTCCAACTGTCCACTGCGCACGGACCGGTGGTCGGTTATCTGATCACCGTGGACCTGCGCAATCCGCACGCCGAGCTGGGTCTGCTGCACCCGGCTTCGGTGGCGGCTCGGGACGAGATCCCCGACATGACCAACGCGCAACGGGCGGTCGCCGGGGTGAACGGCGACTTCTTCAACCTGAGCGAGACGCACGAAGGCGTCGAGGCGACCGGCTCCTCGGTCGGTCCGGAGATCGCCGACGGAGAAGACCTGAAAGCCGCGGTCCCCAACGGGCAGCGGTTCGGGCCCGCGTTGCCGGCGGGCACCTCGACCAGGGACGTCTTCGGAGTGGGCGCCGACCACCGAGCACGCGTGTCCAGCCTGAGCCTGGAGGGCGAGGTGCGCAGTTCCAAGGGCACCGCCGAGGTATCGGGGCTGAACCAGTACGCGCTGCCGGTGGGCGGCATCGGTGTCTACACCTCGGACTGGGGTGCGGTCTCGCGGGCCAGGGCGGTCTGCGGAACCGACACCGACCGAGAAGCGCCGTGCAGCACCGACACCGAGGAAGTGGTGGTCCGCGACGGCGTGGTCAGCGCCGAGCAGGATCAGCCCGGCTCCGGTGCCATCGCCGAGGACACGGTGGTTCTCGTCGGACGCGAAAACGGCGCCACCGAGCTGGAAAAGCTCAATCCGGGCGACCGCGTCGAGGTCGAATCCCGCCTGGTGGCCGCTGATGCGCCGCCGCTGGAGTTCGCGGTCGGCGGATTCCCGATCCTGCGCGCCGGATCGCCGCTGTCCGGTCTGGATGCCTCGCTGGCGCCGCGAACAGCGGCCGGGGTCAGCTCCGACGGCAAGACCGCGTACCTGCTGACCGTGGACGGCCGGTCGACGGCCAGCACCGGGATGAGCGTCGGCGAAGTGGCCGATCTGCTGCTGTCCTTCGGCGCGGCGGATGCCGTCAACCTCGACGGCGGCGGCTCTTCGACGATCGCGGTCCGGGATCCGGGCCAGGAGTCGGCGACCGTGCAGAACGTGCCCTCCGACGGGGTTCCGCGTGCGGTGGCCAACGGCATCGGGGTCTTCTCGACCGGGCGCTGACGTGCTGGCGGGCTGAACCCCCTGTCAGTCCGCCAGTTCAGCCCGCCAGTTCAGCCCGCTCCGTGCCGGGATTCGCGCGACCGCTGCGCCGCAGCCATGCGATGTCCCGCCCGAACGACCACGTGAGCAGCACCAGTGCCACCAGGACCACGGCGATCGCACCGAGCCGGGCGACAATGCCCGCGCTGGCGATGGTGAGAATCGTGCCCTGCAAGGCGGCTACCGTCTTGCGGGCGAAGCTGGGTGGCAGCGGTGCGCGCAGCCAGGGCAGGAACCACGCGGCGGCGACGAAGACGTACCGCATCGCGCCGATCGCGAGCACCCACGCACCCAACGACATCGCGACGAAAACGCTCAGCACGAGGATGAGGAAGGCATCGACTTCCATGTCGAACCGGGCACCCAACGGCGACGCCGACGCGGTGCGCCGGGCCACGTGGCCGTCGACCGCGTCGAGGATCAGCGCGCAGGTCGCGAGCGCGACGAGGACCGCGGTGCGCGTCCCCGCGCTGACGCCGTCGGCGACCAGCGCCGTCACGCAGCCGACCAGCATCGCTCGGCCGAGGGTGACCCGGTTGGCCGGTCCCAGCGCTCGTATCGACCGGCGACCGGCCACGGCGAGGGCGGTCCACAGCCCCGCCGTGTAGGCGATTCCGGCCAGCCAGCCGCGCGGCCCCAGGTCCACACCTGCGGTGAGCGACGCCAGCAGGGCGAGCTGCGCGGCGGCCCCGGCGGCCAGCTCAGTGCCGAACAGGCCCGCGCCGCGCCCGATCCGCGTTGCCACCGCGCCCCCGATCGTGCTGGCGTCCAAAATGTGCACACGTATCGTAGTGGCGGGTTCCGGCACAGGCCCCGTGAAGCCCGAGTCACCTGGAGGATGCCGATGGAGCCGGATGCGCATGCCTTCTGGCTCCGCCGCCCCGGCGAGGGCGAAATCCGGCCGGTGGCGCTGCCCGCACCCGGCGCCGACGAAGTGCTGGTGCGAACCCTGTACTCGGGCGTCAGCCGAGGCACGGAGGCACTGGTGTTTCGCGGCGAGGTGCCGGTGAGCCAGTACGCGGCGATGCGGGCGCCGTTCCAGGACGGCGAGTTTCCCGGGCCGGTCAAATACGGCTACCTCAACGTCGGGGTCGTTGCGCAGGGTCCCGCGGATCTGCTCGGCCGCACCGTGTTCTGCCTCTACCCGCACCAGACCCGCTACGTCGTCCCGATCAACGCCGTGACACCCGTGCCGGAATCGGTGCCTCCGGAGCGTGCCGTGCTGGCGGGAACCGTGGAGACCGCGCTGAACGCGGTGTGGGATGCGGCGCCGCTTCTCGGCGATCGGATCGCGGTGGTGGGCGCCGGGATGGTTGGTTGCTGCGTGGCCGCGCTGCTCGCCGGGCTGCCCGGTGCGCGAGTTCAGCTGATCGACGTGAATCCGCGGCGCGCCAGGATCGCCGCGGCGCTCGGCGTCGAGTTCGCGACACCCGATGCGGCCGTCGGCGACTGCGACCTGGTGGTGCACGCCAGCGCCACCGAGGCGGGGTTGGCGCGGTCGTTGCAGCTGCTGGTGCCGGAAGGCGAGGTCATCGAGCTCAGCTGGTACGGCGATCGGCGGGTCGCCGTACCGCTGGGCGAGGCGTTCCATTCCCGGCGTCTGGCGGTGCGCGGCAGCCAGGTGGGGACCGTGTCGCCCGCGCGGCGCGGCCGCCGCACGTTCGCGGATCGGATGGCGCTGGCCCTGGATCTGCTCGCGGATCCCCGATTCGACGCGTTGCTGACCGGGGAGAGCGACTTCGCGGACCTGCCCGCGGTGCTGCCCCGGCTGGCCAGCGGCGAGCTCCCAGCGCTGTGCCACCGCATCGTCTATCCCGACTGATCTGGAGGAACGTTGTTCAGCATCACCGTCCGCGATCACATCATGGTGGCGCACAGCTTCCGCGGCGAGGTCTTCGGTCCCGCGCAGCGCCTGCACGGCGCGACGTTCGTGGTGGATGCGACGTTCCGCCGCGCCGAGCTGGACGCGGACAACATCGTCGTCGACATCGGACTGGCCACCGAGCAGCTGCACGCCGTGCTCGGCGAGCTCAACTACCGCAACCTCGATGACGAACCGGCCTTCGCGGGGATCAACACTTCGACCGAGTTCCTCGCCAAGGTCATCGCCGACCGGCTCGCGGACCGGGTGCACGCGGGCGCGCTCGGCGAAGGAGCCCGTGGATTGGGCGGAATCACCGTCACGCTGCACGAGTCGCACGTGGCGTCGGCGAGCTGCGAACGAACGCTTTGAACGAGATCCGCTCGGTGCACGTCGTCCTGCCCGGCGATGTCAGCGACGTGACGGTGCCCAGCGGCGGCAACGTCTACGGACTGCGGGTGTGCCGGGAGCTCGAAGGGCACGGCTGGCGGGTGCACCCGATCGCCCTCGCCGGGGCGTGGCCACGACCAGAGGCCGCCGCCCGCGCGGCGTTGGCGCGGACGCTGGCCGCACTGCCCGATGGTGCGGTCGTGCTGCTGGACGGGCTTGTGGCCTGCGGGGTCCCGGAAGTGGTGGTCCCGCAGGCACATCGGCTGCGGCTGGGTGTGCTGGTGCACCTTCCGCTGGCGGATGAAACCGGGCTGGCCCCGGCGGTCGCGGCCGAGCTGGACGCGCGGGAGAAGGCGACGCTGCGCGCGGCGAGCGCGGTCGTGGTGACCAGCCCGTGGACCGCGGCACGCCTTGCACGGCAAGGATTCCGGGTGCACGTCGCCCCTCCCGGCACCGATCGGGCCGGACTGGCGCAGGGCAGCGATGGCGCGTCCCGGTTGCTGTGCCCGGCGGCGGTGACGCCCCGCAAGGGACAGGACCTGCTGGTCGAAGCCCTCGCGCAGATCACCGACCTGCCGTGGACCTGCACCTGCGCCGGGGCGGTGCGCCGCGACCCCGACTACGTCGCGGAACTGCGTCGGTTGATCGACCGCAGCGGACTCACCGGCCGCGTTGAGCTCGTCGGCCCGCTGTCGGGCGAGCAGTTGGCCGCGGCCTACGCCGAATCGGATCTCGTGGTGCTGACCTCCCGCGCGGAGACCTACGGCATGGTCGTGACCGAAGCCCTGGCCCGGGGGATCCCAGTGCTGGCGACGGCCGTGGACGCCGTACCCGAGACGCTCGGTCGCGCACCGGATGGCGGGGTGCCCGGGCTGCTCGTGCCGCCCGGCGACGGGGCGGCGTTCGCTCGGGCGCTGCGGCGCTGGCTCACCGAGCCGGACCTGCGGGCGGAGCTCCGAGCCGCCGCGCGTGCGCGCCGCGACACCCTGGCCGGGTGGGCGGAGACCACGCGGGCGCTGGCCGATGTGCTGGAAACCCTTCGCCGGGGAGCATCGTGAACACCGCAGGCGAATTCTCCCCGGACTGGCTCGCGCTGCGGGAACCCGCCGATGCCGCCGCCCGCGCGGCAGAGCTGCTCACCCCGCTGCGCGCCGTCCTCCCAACGCCGATGGTGGTTCGCGACCTCGGCTGCGGCACCGGATCCATGGCGCGTTGGCTGGCCGGACGGCTGCCCGGACCGCAGCGCTGGATCCTGCACGACCGCGACCCCGAGCTGCTGCGGCGCGCGAGCCGGGCCACCTTCCGCGACGCGCGCGGCGTCCCGGTGGCAGTGCAGGCGCAGCAGGCCGACGTGACCAGCCTGCGCGGCGCCGATCTCACCGACACATCGCTGGTGACCGCCTCCGCGCTGCTCGATCTGCTCACCCGCGCGGAGATCGACGGACTCGCGGCGGCATGCGTCGCCGCCGGATGCCCGGCGCTGCTGACCTTGTCGGTGGTGGGCGAGGTCGAACTGCATCCCGCTGACCCGCTCGACGCGGTCCTCGGATCGGCGTTCAACGCGCACCAGCGCCGGGCAGTGCAGGGCCGTCGACTGCTGGGGCCGGACGCCGTCGACGCGACCACCGAGGCGTTCGAGCGTCGCGGGGCGACGGTGCGCACCCGCCCCAGCCCTTGGCGGCTCGGCGCGTCGGATGCCGCGTTGATCGCGGCGTGGCTCGACGGCTGGGTCGGCGCGGCCTGCGAGCAGCGGCCCGAGCTGGCCGTCGAGGCCCGGCGGTATCTGCGGCATCGGCGCGCGGAGTGCGCAGCGGGTGGGTTGCGGGTGGTGGTCCGGCACCGCGACCTGCTGGCATTGCCCTCGCCGAGGCCCGTCGGATGAGCCTGCGGCGCGCACCGAGCTACGGTGGATTCATCCGAAGCGTTGCGCACGATCCGCCGCTGCCGCCCTGCGAGGCGGGAAGGACCACCCCTGCCGGGCAGGCAGGCGTGGCCAGGATGCGCCGCACCCGATCCGCGTCGAGCACGGATGTCGATGAACGGACCACCGGTCGCTTCCGGGCCATGTTCAGGCGGGTGTGGCCGCTGCTGCAGGTGCTGGGCGGGGTGGCGATCCTGGTGGCCCTGGTGTGGCGGCTGGGCAGCGGCGCGTTCGTCGAAGGGCTGCGGGTGATCAACGCCGGGGCGGTGGTCGCCGCGCTGGGAATCGGTTTGCTGACAACCCTGTTCAGCGCCGGGCGGTGGTGTCTCGTCGCGCGCCGCATCGGTCTGCCCCTGCGGTTGGGCACGGCTGTGGCGGACTACTACCGCGCGCTGTTCCTGAACGCGGCGCTGCCGGGCGGGGTGCTCGGTGACGTCCACCGCGCGGTGCGGCACGGCCAGCACGCCGACGACGTGGGGCGCGGTGTGCGCGCGGTGGTTCTGGAACGGAGCGCGGGCCAGGTGGTTGTCGTCGCGGCCGCGGCGGCGGTGCTGCTCAGCCAGCCCTCCTGGCTGCCCGACCTCGCCGCGTGGTCATACCTGCCCGGCGTCGTGGCGGTGGGGTTGTGCGCGGTCGCGTTCGTGGCTTGGGGCCGCAGCACCGCGCGGGGCAGGCGCGCCGTCGCGACGGCAGTGGCCGAGATACGCCACGGCTTGCTCGCCCGCGACACCTGGCCAGCCGTCGCCGTGCTGTCCGCGGCGACCCTGCTGGGGCATCTCGCGCTGTTCCTGGTCGCGGCGCGGGTGGCGGGTGTCGTAGCACCGGCGTCCCAGCTGGTGCCGCTGATGGTGCTGGCGCTGCTGGCGATGGGCCTGCCGATCAACGTCGGCGGTTGGGGACCTCGGGAAGGTGTGACGGCCTGGGCGTTCGGCGCCGCGGGCCTGGGCGCGACGCAGGGCCTCACGGTCGCCGTGGTGTACGGGGTGCTCGCCTTCGTCGCGAGCCTGCCCGGCGCTGGCGTGCTGCTGCTGCGCCGCAGCCGACGCCCCGCTCCTGCTCGCGAGTGAGGATCCCGGTTCGCACGGTCTGTCTTCGAACTCGTTTCGCGTGACGGTGCGGGTAGCGGAACCTCGGGCAGTGCCGGTGCGGGGACACCCCGCACACCCCGGGCGATCTCGCTCCGCCGATCCCCGACATCATGCATTCCGCTCCCGAGACGACGTCTGAGAACCGGCGGTGCAAGTTCCGGGAGTGGGCTAAGCGGCTTCATCGCTTCAAAGGAAGAACGAAAACGGGCATTCACCGCAACGATCAGTCACGACCCAGGTCGAGTTCGAAGAGCGTGTCCACGCCGAGTGGGACGCGGCGCACCGGTGGCCGCAGCGCATCGCGCATCCGTTCGGTCCCCGGGAAGTGCAGGCCGGGCACGCCGTCGCCCAGCAGCACCGGCGCGACGGTCACGTAGAGCCGGTCCAGCACGCCCGCCTGGAGGAAACGCGACACGGTCACCCCGCCGCCTTCGACGAGGACGCGGCCCAGACCGCGCTGCGCGAGCGCGTCGAGGATGCGCTCGGGTGCGTGACCAGCGTCGTCGCACGGCATCCGGACGGCGTCGACACCGTCCGGGACATCAGCGGAATCCGCGCAGCCCAACATCCACAGCGTCGGTGCGGCACCGTCGGTGAAGACCTGCCGGTCGCGCGGGACGCGGCCGCGGTGGTCGAGGACCACGCGTACCGGGTTGGCGCCGGTGCAGGCCCGCACGGTCAGCCGCGGGTCGTCGGTGATCGCGGTGTCCGCGCCGACGATCACCGCGTCGCACAGCGCCCGCAGGCGGTGCAGGTGGCAGCGGTCCTCCTCCCCCGTCACGAACACGGCATCGCCGGTGCGGGTGGCGATGTAGCCGTCCAGGCTCTGGCCGAGCTGGGCGATGACGTAGCGCGTACCGGCGAGGCACAACGGGAGGTAGAGCTCGGCGAGCTGCTCGGCCTCCGGCGAGGCTGCTTGCGCCCACCGCAGCTCGCCGTCCGGACACTCGACTAGTCCGGCGGCCAGGGCGTCCTGCTCGGTGCGGACGCCGAGCAGCCGCGTCCACGCCTCGGCCGCATCGAGCTCGACCGGCCCGGTCACGGCGCGACCCGATCACGCGGGCCAGCGGCCGACCCGCGGCCAACACCGGTGGTGGCAGCGATCGATCGGGGCATGACAACCTCTCGTCCGAACGGAATTGCCCCTGCCAGCGTAGGGGATCCGCCTCTCGAACCGGTGCTGGCAAATCGCCCCCACCGCACCGAGCCCGCACGACATCGGTGGAGTGAAGGGCACCTTTGACCGGCTTACTCGGTAAAAGGTGCCCTTCACCTGTTCAACAACGGCTCGGAGGGCGTGCTGCCGATGGACAAGAGGTTAGTGGGAGCGAGAAACGTGGCGATGGCGTCGACTGTCGGGTCGTCGCGGTGCCGATCTCGTTTGCCACGGTCGTCTCGTCCAGCGGCGACGGCCACTGCTGCGGAAAGACCCGACTCCGTGTGGCGGGTCAGCAGGATCGAGGGTTTTCGCGCAGGGACAGGGCGTGGGAGGGGCAGAGCATGACGGCCTCGCGCAGGGTGTCGTGAAATTCCGCTGCCGGTACGGGATTTCGCACGATTACCCGGCCATCGTCCT
Source organism: Saccharopolyspora antiqui (assembly GCF_052246905.1). Taxonomy (NCBI): domain Bacteria; kingdom Bacillati; phylum Actinomycetota; class Actinomycetes; order Pseudonocardiales; family Pseudonocardiaceae; genus Saccharopolyspora; species Saccharopolyspora antiqui. Next base: position 20,069 of record NZ_JBQQBO010000032.1, on the reverse strand, counting down.
CGTCCTGGTCGAAGATCTCCGGCAGGGTCAGAACGCACATGCCCGAGCTGACGCAAAATTGTCCGTCGGCGTGGATCCTCATCGTGACCGCGGCCCCCACGTGACTGGGAGTGCGTGGACTCCGGAGATGACCATGTCGGTGCGCAGCGGCACCTCCTCCGGTGGCACCGCCAGCTCCAGGTCCGGGAACCGCCGGAACAGCGCGGGAAAGCCGACCCGCATCTCGACCCGGGCGAGCTGTTGTCCGAGGCATTGGTGGATGCCGTGTCCGAAGGCGATGTGTCCGGTCGCCGGTCTGGTCAGGTCGAGGATGTCGGGGTCGGCGAACCGTTCGGGGTCCCGGTTGGCGCCGGGCAGCGAGACCGTGATGCTCTCGCCTGCCCGGACCAGGACACCTTCGAGTTCGACGTCTTCCAGTGCGGCGCGGACGGTGCCCGGGACGACCGAGAGGTAGCGCAGGAGCTCCTCGATCGAGTTGTCGACGGTCTCCTCGGCAGTGATCGCGGGGATCTGCCCGGGGTTGCGCAGCAGCGCGAAGGTACCGAGGGCCAGCATGTTCGCGGTCGTGTCGAGTCCGCCGCCCAGCAGCAGGAACGCGATGTTGGTCAGCTCCTCGTCGGTCAACTCACCGCCGTCGGCGATGAGCCCGCTGAGCAGATCGTCGGTCGGGTTGGCCCGCTTGTGCCCGACCAGGTCGAAGAGGTATCCGGAGATGTCGACCACCGCCCGCTGCTGCTCCTCTGCGGTGGCGTCCTGTCGGGACATCTGCGTGGTTTGCCGCATGAACCGCTCGCGGAAGTCCTCCGGGACCCCGAGCAGCTCGCAGGTCACCAGCGTGGGGATCGGTACGGCGTAGGCCGCCACCAGGTCCGCCGACGGGCCCGTGGTCGCCATCCGGTCGAGGTACGCCTCGGCGATCTGCTCGATGCGCGCGGTGAGCTGCCGCATCCGGCGGACCGTGAACTGGCCGGTGAGCAGGCGTCGATATCGGGTGTGCTCCGGCGCGTCCATGCCGATGAACATGCCGGGCCGGGCGGGCGGCGTGTCCGCGGTGCTGCTGAACGGGGTGCTGCGCAACTCCTGCCGGGCGCTGAACCGCGGGTCGGCGAGCACTGCGCGGATGGTCGCGCGCCGAGTGATCATCCAGCCGAGCTTGCCGTCCGGGTAACGCACTCGGGCGATCGGCTGCTCCGCGCGCATCGCCAGGACCTCCTTCGGCGGGTCGAAGGGGCCGGAGCTGGTCATCGGGAACGTCAGGGGGTCTGTCGTTGTCATCGTCAATGTCCTCACCAGGCGACCGCGAATCCGTGGCCGCCCATGGATACGCAAGGGGCGGGTGGAGCGAGCCGGGCCCTGGTGCTCGCTCATCGCCACATGTAACTACATCACGTGTAATCATGCAATGGATGTAACATTATCTTTGGTGTAAGATTTTCGCATGGATGAGTCGCGGCGAGAGCGCAAGAAGCGGCAGACCAGGCGGCTGCTCGCGGAGACGGCAATTCGCCTGTTCGGCGAGCAGGGGTACGAGCGGACGACCGTCGCGCAGATCGCATCGGCCGCGGACGTGGCCACGAAGACGTTCTTCAACCACTTCCCCAGCAAGGAAGACGTGCTGTTCGCCGACACCCGGCAGCGCAACACGATCCCGCTCGCGGTGATCGCCGACCGGCGCCCGGGCGAGAGCATCGCCGACCTGCTGACCCGGATGTACGACGAGATGTTGGCCGACTACCACACCGAAGGTGTCGGAGGGCGCGACCAAGCGCTGATGGAGACCTACACCCAGCTGATCATGACCGTGCCAGCCCTGCAGGCCAGGGCGCTGCACATGGTGTTCGACCTGCAGCGGGAAATCGCCGCGGCGCTGCTGAAGGCCTACCCGGACGAGCTCGACCCGATCAGCGCCGCCGCGGTGGTCGGCTCCCTGGTGGGCGCCACCCAGGCAGCCGCGCTCGCAAGCCTGGAGCTGGGCCAACCCGAGGAGCAGTTCTGGAAATCCATGCGATGCGGCCTCGAAATCGGCCTGCGCGGCTTGCACGAAGCCTGAGGATCTCGCGCAACGATGCCGACCCGTCACGCGGGCGGTGCGATGGCGGTGCAGGTTATTGGCAGGTGGCGTGGGCCGCGGAGGACTGGGCTCGGGCGGTAGGGCGGCGGGTCTTCGACCAGTTGGGGTTCGCGCAGTCGCCGGGTGATCTCGGTCAGCGCGACCTGCGCCTCCAGCCTGGCCAGTGGCGCGCCGAAGCACGCGTGCACGCCGAAGCCGAAACCCAGGTGCTGGTTGTCCGGGCGAGCCGGGTCGAAGCGGTCCGGATCGGGGAAGCGTTCGGGGTCCCGGTTGCCCGCGGCGAGCAGCAGCCAAATCTGCGCGCCCTTCGGGATGATCGTGCCCGCCACTTCGATGTCGGCCAACGTGGTGCGCTGCGGCAGAATCTGCACCGGGGGCTCGTAGCGCAGCAACTCCTCCACGGTGTCGGCCACCGTCAACGGGTGCTCCCGCAGCCGTTGCAGGGCCGCTGGCTGGCGCAGCAGGGTGAGCACCCCGTTGGTGATCAGGTTGACGGTGGTCTCGTGACCGGCGATCAGCAGCAGAACGGCGGTGCTGATCAGCTCCACCAGCGACATCCGCCCCTCCGGCCCCTCGTCGGTGACCCACGCGGAGAGCATGTCGTCGCCGGGGTGGCGGCGGTGCTCCTCGATCAACCCGGCCAGGTACTGCCCGAGTTCCAGGCGGCCCTGCTGCACCGAACGCCGCTGCTCCGCCGCGTCCTCGGCCGGGCTCAGACCGGCCACCACCGCGTCGACCATCCGCCGGAAGTGCGGCTCGTCATCCCTCGGCACGCCCAGGAGCTGGCAGATCACCGCGACCGGGAACGGGTAGGCGAAGTCGTCGACCACGTCGAACCGGTCCTCGCCGCCGAGCCCGTCGAGCAGGCCGGTCACGATCCGAACCAGCTCACCGTGCATGTCGTGGATGCGCCGCGGGCTGTGCGGCGGGCCGAACGGCCGCATCGCCAGGCGGCGCAGCCGGTCGTGCTCCGGTGGATCCAGCCGGATGAAGCTGGGCGGCAGCGCCTCGTCGTCGCCCACGCTGAGCTGCGGTTGCGTGCCCGGGGCTAGATTGCGGGCGTCGGAGCTGATCCGCGGATCGTGCAGCAGGTTGCGGATTTCCCAGTAGGTGGTGACCAGGTGGACCCCGCTGTCGTCGCGCACCACCGGGGTCCGCCGGAGTTCCGCGAAGCTCGGATAGGGATCGGCGCGGATGGCGTAGTCGGTGATCATCTGCACCGGGCTGCTCGACGGCATGGGAACGGCTCCTCGCGATTTCGGCCCGCCGGTCAGGCGCGCAGCGGTGTGAAGACGACCCGCCGGTCGCTGGGCGAATGGCCGGTCAGGGTGACGGTGGGGCCGTGGGTGGGCAGCGCCGGGTCGGGGAACCGGGCAGGCACCGGCCGCAGTCCCTCGGCGCGCTGACCCACGCAGGGAAAATCGGGCGGGAACGGGGCGGCCTGCTCGATCAGCCGCGCGTAGAAGCCCATCCACTTCGCGTGGTCGAAGCCGACTGCGGCGATGACGCGCCCCTGGTAGCCGTATGCGGCGACGAAGCCGCAGGCGGCCAGCGAACCCTGGGTCACGATGATCTCGTCGGCCATCGACGGCACCCCGACGGACTTGATGTTCACGCCGAACTGCGATGACCAGAACGACGGCATCCACAGGTGCGGTCGGCGCCGCGAACCAGTGCTGATCATGTTGTGCGCCGCGATCTCGGCCTGCGCCACGGCGTTGCCCCAGTGCTCCAGCGAGAGGAACTGGTACCCGAACAGCGGGTGGGGCGTGCGGGCCACGTCGCCGGCGGCGAACACGTCGTCGGTGACGATGCCGTGCACGTCGAAGGCTCGACACCCGGCGTCGCAGGCGATCCCCCGGGGTCCCGCCGCCAGCCCCGACCCGTCCAGCCACGCGGTGTTGCGGACCGCGCCGAGCGCCACCACGGCCACCTCCGCGTCCAGCACGGTGCCGTCGGAGAGGTGGGCGCGCCGCAGCCTGCCACCCGCATCGCCTTCCAGCGCGGTGACCATGACGCCGCACCGCAGGTCGACCCCGTGTTCGCGCTGCAACCGCGCGGCCACGTCACCGATGACCCCGCCGAGCGCGCCCACCAGCGGCGCTTGCCCGCGCTCGGCGACGGTGACCTGGATGCCGCGTTCCCGGCACACCGAGGCGATCTCCGAGCCGGTGAACCCGGCACCGATGACCAGCACCCGGCTGGGCCGCCTGGCCAGTCGGCGTTCCAGCCGGATGGTGTCCTCCCTGGTGCGCAGCACGCACACGCCGTCCAGCGCGGCTTCGGTTTCGTGCGGCCACGGCCGGGACCGCACGCCGGTGGTGATCAGCAGGCGGTCGAACTCGACCGCCGTCCCGTCCGACAGCAGGACTCGCCGGTCGTCCCGGTCCAGTCCGGTGGCCGCCACGCCGAGCCGCCATTGCGCGTCGATCGCCCGCCGCCTGGGCAGGCCGGTGTCTTCCGGGCGCACCCGTCCCAGCAGCACCTGCTTGGACAGCGGTGGCCGGTCGTAGGGCTCGTGCGGCTCGTCGCCGATCAGCGTCAGCGATCCGGCGAACCCTTCCTCGCGCAGCTGCTCGGCGGCGCGCAGACCGGCCAGCGAGGCACCGACGATCACGATGCGGCCGCTTTCGCGGATCTCGTGCGGTATGCCGTCAGCGACCATGGCCGCGCTCCTGCCGGACCGCGTCGGATGCGTCGAGGCGGTCCACCAGGATCGCCTGGACCGGGCAGGCGGCCGCGGCCCGCAGCGCTTCGTCGCGGTGCGCCTCGTCGACGCGCGACTGGTACAGCAGCGCTTCCTCGCCGTGCAGGGTGAACACGTCCGGCGCCAGGAACACGCACTGCGCGAATGCCTGACAACGGTTCAGGTCGACGACCACCCTCATGCTGTCCCCCCGGCTCGACGTGCGCCCCCGGTCTCATGCTGGCCGAGGACCGCCGGGCCCGCACGGCCACCTGAACAGCGTCGGAGCAGCGCTTTCCGGGACGACGAGCGGAGGGTTTATTTCGTTCAACACTGAAATAATCGTATGCATTGACGCAACATGCGGACCGCGCTGCGACGGGAAAGCACCCACGCCACAACGCCCCGTCGCCCACCGACCACAGTGGACTTCGAGCGCGGAGTGCGATCAGCCGGGTGCAGCCCGCGAAACCTTTCCGCATCGCGGAGCGCGACGTAAGGTTCGTCGATGACACGAGGGCGTGCACATCTGGCGAATCTCGACCTGAACCTGCTGGTCGCGCTGCGCGAGCTGATCAGGGAGCGCAACGTGACGCGGGCGGCCGAGCGGATCGGCATCACCCAACCCGCCGCCAGCGCGGCGTTGTCCCGGCTGCGTCGGCATTTCGGCGATGAGCTGCTCGTCCGGGGCCGCGGCGGCTACGTCCCCACTCCCCTCGCCGCGCAGCTGGACGAGCAGGTCGAGGTGGTCTGCGCCGCGCTGGAACGGCTGTTCGCCACCGGCAAGGAGTTCAGCCCGGAAACCTCGACCCGCGAGTTCACCCTGCTCATGGCGGACTACACCGTCGCGGTCCTCGGCGAGCGGTTCTCCAGGCTGATGGCCGAGCAGGCCCCCCGGATCGGGCTGCACGTCCGGCTGGTCGGCGAATCGCTGATCGCGGACGCCACCGAATCGATCCGGCTCATCGACGGCGTGATCTCCCCACCGGTGAACCGATTCCGCATCCCGGAGATCAACTCCGTCGAGCTGTTCCGAGACCGGTGGGTGTGCCTCGTGTCGGCCGACAGCCCGCTGCCGGAGGCACCCGGACTGGAAGACCTCGCCGAGCTGGACTGGGTCGTGCCCTACCACCGCGATCAAGGCCCGCCGTCCGCCGCCCCCATCCCCCGCCAGCTCGCCCTGCTCGGGGTGCGTCCCCGAATCGCGATCCGGGTGGAGAGCTACCGCGCGGTCCCGCACTTCCTCATCGGCACCAACCGGATCGCGCTGCTGCAGCAGCGGTTGGCGACCCAGTTCGCCGACGGGGCGCAGCTGCGGATGATCGACCCGCCCGGCGAGCTCGAACCGGTCGTCGAGGAGTTCTGGTGGCACCGCAACTTCGACGACGATCCAGCGCACCGCTGGCTGCGGGAAACCCTCACCGCGGCCGCATCGCCGCTGCGACCATAGATCTCGTTTATGGCGCTCAGCCCAAGGATCTATCGCGGAATGTCTTCCGGTAGCTCGGAAATTCTCCTTAACATTCCGGAAACGTCTTTTCCCGCAACGGGATCTTACGAGCGCTCCGCAGCAATTTTGAGCCGGGCACCTCGCCATCGGCTGCTCCCCGACCTGAAGGCCCAGGTATCCACCGATTGGAATCCCGATGAGGCTCTCCGACGACGACAAGGCGATGCTCGACGGCGCCGAAGGCCCGGCCGTGGCCGCGGCGATGGACCTGCTCGTGCGCTACGGGCAGGCACTGGACGCCGAGCAGCTCTGCGATGTGCGAAACGTCGCGGGCACCATGACGCAACCGTCCCCGGTGAAGGCCCGCCTGGTGCGCGAAGGCGGCTGGCACAAGGCGTTCGCGGTCATCAACCTGGACTGCGACGACGAGCTCGAAATCCCCGACATGCGGGTGCCGACCTGCCAACTGCAACAGGGCTTCGGCCCCGACTCGGCGGGTGTGGTGCCGTATCCGGCGGAGATGATCAAACTGCAGAGCGAGGCCGAGGCGTTCTACGGGCGCAAGGGCGTGAACATCCTCGCCACCTGCACGCCGTACCAGGTCGGCAACCTGCCGGTGCGCGGCGAGCACTGCGCGTGGATGGAGTCCTCGGCGGTCATCTACGCCAACTCGGTGCTCGGCGCCCGAACCAACTGCGAAGGAACCGCATCCACCGGCGCCGCCTCGCTGACCGGCCGAATCCCCTGCTGGGGCAACCACTTGGCGGAAAACCGCTACGGCACCCACCTGATCGACGCGACCGTCCCGATCGACGACCCGATGGAATGGGGCATGCTCGGCTACTTCGCCGGAGACCTGGTCCAGGAGGCGCGGCCGGTCGTGGTGGGCGAGCTCGCCATCCCGGACCTGCTGGAGCTGAAGCACTTCGGCGCCGCCGCGGCCTCCTCGGGCGGGGTCGAGCTGTACCACCTGCCGGGCATCACCCCGGAAGCGCCGACCGTGGAGGCGGCGTTCGGACCGCATTCGATCCCGGACGCGGTCGCCTACGGGCGAGGCGAACGCCAGGCGATGTACGAGACCCTGAACGGACAGGGCAGCTCGACCGACGTGGACTTCGTGCTGCTCGGTTGCCCGCACGCATCGCTGGACCAGGTCCGGATGACCGCCAAGCTGCTGGACGGCAAGCGGTTGAAGGCGCAGCTGTGGATGATGGTGCCGCGCTCGCTGAAGACCGCCGCGGACCGCAGCGGATACACCGAGATCATCGAGGCGGCCGGTGCGCGGGTGCTCGCCGACTCCTGCCCCGCCATGTCGCGGGCCGCACCGCCCGGCACGCGGGTTTTCGCCACCGACTCGGCGAAGCAAGCGCACTACCTACCGGCCATCCTGGGCATCGAAGCGTGGTTCGGTTCTCTGGAGGACTGCATCGACGCGGCGATCAACGGCCGCTGGCGAGGGGAGCTGGAGTGATCACGCTGCACGGCAGGCAGGTCGTCCCCGGCGTCGCCGAGGGAGAGGCCCTGGTCTCGCGGGAAACCATCTCCGGCTGGGGCGGGATCGACCCGGCCACCGGCACCATCATCGAACGCCGCCACGAGCTTTGCGGGCAGTCGTTCGCCGGGAAGATCCTGGTGTTCCCCGGCGCCAAGGGCTCTTCCGGGTGGGCGGCGTTCTTCCAGAGCACCCGACTGCTGGGCACCGCCCCGCTCGGCATGATCTTCAACACCATCACCACGAAGGCGGCCCTGGGCGCGGTGGTCACGCGGGTACCGACCATCACCGAACTGGACCGCGACCCGCTGGACCTCATCGCCACCGGGGACATCGTTCGCATCGACGCCGATCGCGGCATCGTCACCGTCAAACCCCAAGCTCCGGCAGCATGAGCTGAGGTGCCAGCCGCACGTCGACGGGTTACCGCGCGGGCGGTGCGCTTCGCCTTGCGATGGTGATGATCTCCGGGCTGGTGTCGGTCAGCGGGCTTCGGGACCAGTCGCCGAACTGCTCCTCGACCGCAAGTCCGGCGCTGGTCAGCAACGACGTCAGGGCGGCCCGGTCGAGGAACCGCAGCGTGCTCCGACTCGTCCGCGGCCGGTCCCACCCGGGGCTGGCGAACGTTTGGGTGAAGCGGACCACGCCCTCGTCGAGCGGGGCTTCGACCTCGTGCCAGGAGCGCACCACGACACCCTCGTCGTCGGTCACCTCGACCACGTCGTCCGGGGTCCAGCGCTCCCAGTCCCGAACGAGCGGGTTGCGCGTCTCGAACGCGAAACGACCGTCCGCGGTGAGGGTCGACCGGATCGCCGCCAGCGCGGCGCGCAGTTCTTCGTCCTCGACGAACACCTGGAACGCGTGACCGGTCATGACCACCAGGTCGAATTCACGGTCCCAGGCGGCGCAGGAGAGGTCGCCCAGTATCCATTCGACGTCCGACCGCTGGCGCGCCTGCTCCAGCATCGCCGCTGCGGGATCGAGGCCGCACAGCCGCCCCGCGTGACCGAGCTCCCTCGCCAGGTGGAGCAGTTGTCCAGTCCCGCAACCGATGTCCAGCACGGACCCCGCGGACATCACCATCGGCAGGTAGAAGTCGAAGTCGCGTCGGCCCGCGCAGAGCGAGTCGTACAGCCTGGCGAGGCGCGGATCGGCGAACAGTCGATCAACCACCACGCCTGTCTACCGCAGGCCGCACGCCGAGGGCGACCGATTTATGCCTTCCCGCATTCGCGGGCGGCGTGAATGCGGAAAGTGCTGCCGTACCGGCGAACGGGAGAGGACATCATTGGATCGACCAGCCGCCGTCCGAGGGCAGGACGACGCCGGTGATGTTGACCGAGTCGTCGCTGAGCAGGAACGTGATGGACGCGGCGAGGTGTTCGGGTTCGGCGACGCCGGGGATCAAGGCCAGCACCGGTCCGAGCCGCTCCTGGGCCAGCGACGAGCCCATGTTGCCCTCGATGTTGGTGGCGACGCCGCCGGGCGCAACGGCGTTGATGCGGATGCCCTGGGCGGCGTACATGAACGCCGCGCTGCGGGTCAGCCCGACCACGGCGTGCTTGGACGTGGTGTAGGCGGTCCCGGAGGTCGAGCCGCGCAGCGCCGCCTCGGAGGCGACGTTGACGATGGCCCCGCGCCGGGCCGCGAGCATCGCCGGTAGGACTGCCCGGGTGAGCCGGAACATCCCGTTGAGGTTGACGTCGAGAACCCGTTGCCACAGCTCATCGCTGACCTCGTGCAGCGGCACGAAGGAGTCCGTGATGCCCGCGACGTTGGCGAGGGCGTCGACCCGACCGTCGGTAGCGGCCACGATCGAGGCCACACCGTCTTCGGTGGTGATGTCGGCATGGACCGGGACGAGGTCGTGCTCGCGGTGCGCGGCGACGAGTTCGTCGAGTCGCTCCGGCACGACGTCGACGGCCACCACCCGGCCGCCCTCCCGCGCGACCCGCGATGCGGTGGCGCGGCCGATCCCGGAGCCAGCGCCGGTCACGACAACGGTGTTCCCAGTGAAGCGGCCTGGCGTGATCCGCTCCTGCCACTGCGGCAGCGGGGCGGGCCGAGCCGATTCGGTCGGAGCCGGTTCGTCGTGCGCGGCCGACGCTTCGTTGGCCTGCGCCACGAGCCGGTCGAGGTCGGCGGTGGTCATCTGCCCACCGCTCATGGCGACGAGCCGGGTCATCGAGAACTGCCGGACGGCCGCGAGAACGCCTGGGTTCTGGCCGCTGTCCGCTAGCAGACGACGCAGGATCGGACCACCCACCGGATGGTCGAGCCATTCACCCACAGTGGATTCGCCGGACAGCGCAGCAGCCATTGCGTCTTCCCCTTTCATCACCCGAGAAACGCAACGTATCCCACGCAATCCACGGCCGCGCCACCGACACACCCGCGCTTCGACGAGCAGGCGCGCCGCGTCCGGAACAGCGCGCGGCGCGACCGTTTCCTACCGCACCGACCGGAAGAACTCCCGGATGTCCGAGACCAGCAGGTCCGGCGCCTGCAACGAGGCGAAGTGCCCGCCGCAGTCGGCCGATGTCACCAAGCACCTCGGCAAACTCGCCAACCGCTTCGGCAATGCAGCCAACTCGTGAGTTCCCGGTTCGCACCGGGAAAACGCGCGAATTCGGGAGGGGTCCCGAGCGGTGCGCGGTACACATCTTCCGCAAGCGGATCGTGGACGGTCCCCGATGGCACCTCGGAGTTGTGATGCGGAAAGAAGTTCTGCTGCTGGTCGGTGGTCTGCTCGCGGCCACCCCGCTGACCGCCTGCGTGGCCGTGAATGCGGGCTTGCCCAACAGCTCGGTTGATCGCACCGCATCAGACGTCGACATCCGCCCGACCACCACGCCTCGGCCGGGCGACTGCGTCGGCATCGACAGCGACGAGCTCTGGGTGGTCGACTGCGCCAACCGCAATGCGGTGGCCCGGGTGACCAGGCAGGTGCCCACCGGCCAGTCGGACAGCTGCACGACGGACGATTACGTCGGGTTCGACTTCCACAACACCAAGCCCAGTAACGCCAAGCCCAGTCTCTGCCTGATGCTGCACGGCGACGACGGCGACTGCTACCAGGATTTCGACACCCGGCTGGCCACCGGAGGGCGGGTGGACTGCACGGACCCGACGGCCAAGGTGCGTCTCCAGCGGGTCGTCGACGGCGACGCCCGCACCGCGTGCCCGCAGTTCGCCGCGCCCGGAGATCCGAACGCGGTAGGGCTCTTCTACGGCAACGCACCCGACTTCGACGCGACACCGATCACCTCGCGTGATGTCACGTTCTGCCTGGCATCACCGAATTCCTAGACTCCGTAACCGAATGAGCCGTCCTGAACGGGCGGACGAGGTGTCACCGCGTCCCGCTGACGAGGAGAACGCCTGGCAATGACTGATCCCCCGGAATTCCCGAACCGCACCCGGTCGCGGGCAGGGCACCTGACCGCGTACGGGCACGATCGCGACGAGCTGATGCGACATCGGATCATCGTGCTCGACCAGGACATCGACGATGCCGTGGCGAATCGGCTCGTCTCGCAACTGTTGCTGTTGAACGCCGATGATCCGGCGACCGACATCATCTTCCTGATCGACTCCCCAGGCGGCTCGGTCACCGCCGGGTTGGCCATCACCGACACGATGGCCCTGGTTTCCTGCGATGTGGCGACCTATGCGATGGGCCTCGTCGCGGGGATGGGGCAATTCATCCTCTCGGCTGGGACGAAGGCCAAGCGCTACGCCCTGCCGCAAGCCCGCATCGTGATGCGGCCGACCTCGGGCGCGGGTGATGTCACCGGGGTGCGGCAGGAGCTGGCCCGAATGATCGCCGAGCACACCGGGCAGACCGTCCAGCGGATCCTCGACGACCAGCTCTCGGGGCGATCGTTGAACGCCGAGGAAGCCCGCGAGTACGGTCTCGTCGACCACATCGTCACCCAGCTGGCGCCGCTGACCCGCAACGCCGATCCGGGCGGTTCGGGGCCGCACCTCACCTATCGCTGCGACGGTGCGATCGCCGTCGAGTTTCCGCCGCACGACGCCACGAACACCGATTCGCACGACCGGTTCGAGGGCGAAGCAGCGACGCAGGACGAGGTGCGGCTGGCCGAATCCCGGCTCCTCGACCTGGCCGACCTGGTCAACCCCCACCACAGCTGGGGCGCCATCCAGCTGGACCTCTCCGGGCGTGGCCAGCCCAGTGGAAGGCCGCCGGATCGCACCTGGACCGACCCGGTCGCCGCCGGTGAGCTCTACGACCTGCTGCGCGACTGCGAGCCGGACGTGTACAAGGCCGCGCTGGCCGGGGCGGTGGAAAGCGGTGAGCCCCGCGCGGTCCTGAAGTCCGCGATCAAAGTCGGCAGACCGGAATCGTTGGGGCAGCTGGAAAGACTGCTCAAGAAGTACGCGACCAGGGAGATCGTGGAGGACTACCTCAACAGCGGCTCCCCGGACCTCGAACGCGCCGGGCGGAGTTGGGCGCGCGAGTTCGGGTTCGTGGTCAACGAGCTTCCCGTCGGAGGAGGCGAGGGCAGGTGGGGCACCCGCTGAACCAGACCGGTGCGGTTGCCGAAGGAAAATCAGCGTAGTTCGGGGCTCGTGTATTTCGCGGATGTGAAATCCCGGCCGTGGTCTTGCCTGTCGACCGCGGGCGGCCGAGAGTGGCTGGCAGCGGTGTCGTCGATGTGAGGAGCGCGGATGGCTTCGTCGGTACCACTCGTTGACCTGCGGCCCTGGTTCCGGGGTGGCACCGAGGATCGCGCCCAGGTCGCCGCCGAAATAGACGAGGCGTTGCGGGATTCCGGGTTCTTGCTGATCACCGGGCACGGCGTTCCGGACGAGCTGCGCGCACGCACCCGCGAGGTGGCCCGCCGCTTCTTCGCCCTACCGGCGGAGACGAAGGAGGCCTACGCGGTGTCCGTCGCCGGGCGGGGCTGGCTGCCGCCGGGCGCCGAGGCCAACGGGTACTCCGAAGGCACCGAGACCCCACCGGATCTCAAGGAGTCCTACTCGGTCGGTGCGGACACCCCGGTCGGCGATGCAGCGGTCGATTCCTTCTGGTTCCAGCCCAACGCGTGGCCGACGGAGGTGCCGGAATTCGCCGCGACCGCGCAGGAGTACATGACCAGGATGCGCGCGCTCTCCGATGAGCTGCTGACGATCTTCGCCGCCGCGCTGGACCTGGACCCGACGCACTTCACGGCGCACACCCGGCATCCGACCTACACGTTCAACATCAACTGGTATCCGGCGATCAACCGGGTCGGGACGCCCGCCGCCGACCAGTTCCGGATCGGCCCGCACACCGACTTCGGCACGGTGACCGTGCTGGACCGCCAAACCGGCGTCGGCGGGCTGCAGGTCTACACCAAGGACGGCAGCTGGGAAGACGCGCCCTACGACCCGAGCGCGTTCACCGTGAACATCGGGGATCTGATGGCACGCTGGACCGGGGACCGCTGGCGTTCGACGCGGCACCGGGTCCTGCCACCGGATGCCAGCGCCCCCGACGAGGAGCTGACCTCGCTGATCTTCTTCTACGAGACCAACCACGACGCCCGGATCAGCTCCCTGGCGCCGCCGATCGGGCAGACCACCTATCCCGACGTGATCGCCTCGGAGTACCTGAAGGCCAAGCTGGACGCCATCACCGTCGGCTGACATCGGCGCCAAACCCGGGGAAGCGGAACATCGGACTGCTGCGCTGCGGTGTCCACAAGCGACGAAGATCGGGAAGGTCCGCGGATGGACACCACGAAATCTCGGCAGACCACGTCCGCGTACGGCGAACGGCTGGTCGCAGTCGAGCCGGGCGGCATCGAGCCGGTCTCCGATGCGGACCGGCACGGCACCGCCCGCCAACTGCTGTGGACCTGGACGTCGCCGAACCTGGAATTCGCCACGATCTTCATCGGCGTGCTCGCGGTATCTGCCTTCGGGCTCGGCTTCTGGCAGGCGTGTTTCGCGTTGGCGATCGGCAACCTGCTCGGCGCGCTGGCGCACGGCGTGCTGTCGGCTCGCGGCCCGAACCACGGCGTGCCGCAGATGGTGCTCGGCCGGGTGGCGTTCGGCTACCGGGGCAACGCGGTGCCCGCGGCGCTGATGTCGGTGATGGCCGGGGTCGGCTGGTTCGCCGTCAACAGCGTCAGCGCGGCGTTCGCCTTCGCCACCTTGACCGGCCTGCCGGTGCTCGGTTGCCTGGGCATCGTGACCGTGCTGCAGATCGTGATCGCGTTCTTCGGCCACAACCTGATCCAGGCCTACGAGAAGTACGTATTCGGGGTGCTCGCCGCGGTGTTCGCGGTCGTGGCGGTGGTGATCTTCAGCCAGACCAGTCCGGGAAGCGTCGACGGTGGCGGTGGTCTCGGCGGGTTCCTGCTCGCGGTCGGCTCGGCTTTCGGCTACACGGCCGGGTGGAATCCCTACGCCGCGGACTACGCGCGCTACCTGCCGAGGTCGGTGAACCGCCGCGCGGTCGGGGTTTTCGCCGGTCTCGGCCTGTTCTTGGCCACCACGGTCCTGATGGCGGTCGGTGCGGCGTCGATGACGATCGTCGGCGGCGTGGCATCGGACAACCCGACGACCGCCTTCACCGGGCACCTGCCCGCGGCGCTGGCCGCGGCGACGCTGCTGGTGATCACCCTCGGCGCGATCGCGGCGAACGTGCTCAACGTCTACTCCGGCGCGTTGGCCTTCCTCTGCCTCGGTATCCGGCTGCCGCTGGCGTGGCGGCGCGCTGGCATGGCGCTGGCCTTCGGCGCGGTCGGGTTCGTCCTCGCCTGGCTCGGCCTCGCCGACGCCGGGGAGGCCTACGAGAGCTTCCTGCTGATCATCTCCTACTGGATCAGCCCGTGGCTCGGGGTGGTGCTGATCGACCAGTACCTGCGCCGTGGCAGCCGAATCGACGACCTGCTCTACGACACCGCGCACCGCAACGGGGCGGGCGTCATCGCGTTCGTCGTCGGCGTGCTCAGCTCGGTGGTGCTGTTCGCCAACCAGGCCCGCTACACCGGCCTGGTCCCGCAGAACCTCCCATGGGTCGGCGACATCACCTTCCTCGTCGGCTTCGCGGTCGCCGCCGTCGTCTACCGGTGGCTCACACCGCTGAAGTCGCGGACGATCCGGTGAGCGGCGCGGCTTCTGCTGGCCCGGATGGCGACCGTGACAGCAGGGCGCTGAGGGCGGCGGCGCCTTCCAGCAGAGCTCTCGAACGAACTTCGATGCTCGCGTCCCGGGCGGCCAACGTGGTCATCACCTCTTCCCAGCGGTGGGCTGGTTTCAGCTGCGGCATCAAGGCTTTCAGCGGCGCGATGCGGTAACCGGCGATGCGCAGCTGGTGGACGATGCGGGCGTCTCGGACTTGATCGGGCGAGTAGCGTCGCGGTTCTCGTGCGGAGTCCCGGCGGGCGACGACGAGACCTTCCGCGTCCCAGTGCCGCAAGGTCGACGGGCGCACGCCGAGCGCGGTGGCGAGTTCGGAGATGCTCATCGAGTCCGAGGGGCGCACGTCATCGATCGGCTCCGCGGCGATGGCCTCGGCGGCCTCCTTGGCCAGTTCGAGCTCCTGGCGCTCGGTGTCGAGTCGGGCGTGTGCCGCGTCCAGGAGGGCGAGCACGTTCGACGGCGGGTGTCCGTGCGCGGCGCGCAAGATCCGCTTCGCCTCGACCGGACCCGCGCCGACCGCGAGAGCTCGATAGGCCAGCGCGGCGTGCAGGTGCGGCTCGGCGTAGATCCGGTAACCGGTCGGGGTGCGTCCGGCCGGGGGCAGCACGCCGTCTCGCTCCAGGTTGCGCACCTGCTGCACGGAGTACCCGGCCTGTCGTGCGACGTCGACCGTGCGCATTCCGATCGATTTGCGACTTCCCACTCCACCACCTCGGCTCCCTCGACGTGAAGTCTCCACAAGCACCTTAATGAAAAGCTGGAACGCATGAGCATTGACGAGATCATCGAGTTCGTCGAAGGCCTCGGTGGGGTCCTGACCCTCAGCCCGGCACCCGGCGATGGTTCACCCGAGATCAGCTGGGGCGACACGTTCTTCTACTACTCACCGGGCGGTGTCGTTCCGAACGCCACCCAACCCTTCGCGACGATCGTGACGAAGGACTACCCGGGCGACGAGGGATCACGGCTGAACCGGCCGAACACCTTCCGGCTGAACTTCTCCGCCGGAAAAGAGGCATTCGTCGGGTGGACGGGCCACGAGCCGCGCGAACCGACCACCGGTGACGCCGACGTTGCCGACACGGTGATCGCCCACCCGGTCTACGGCAGGCAGGGTTGGCTCGCCGTGGTGAACCCGGGTTCGCGAACGCAGACAGCGGCCCGCGAGCTGCTCCGCACCGCCCACCAGCTCGCCCGCACCCGCTACCAGCGACGTGCCAGCTCGGCATCGCGGTAGCCTGCCGAAGGCTCGCGCCACCGTCCAGGCAACCGGACGTCCCCGGCTAGACGTCGTAGTACAGCTCGAATTCGTAGGGGTTCGGGCGCAGTCGCAGCGGATCGATCTCGTGGTCGCGTTTGAAGGCGAGCCAGGTCTCGATGACATCCGGCGTGAACACGTCGCCGCGCAACAGGAAATCGTGGTCGTCCTCCAGGCTGGCCAAGACCGCGTCCAGCGAGGACGGCACCTGGACGACGTGCTGGGCCTCGTCGGGCGGCAGCTCGTAGAGGTCCTTGTCGATCGGCTCCGGCGGCTCGACCTTGTTGGCGATGCCGTCCAGGCCGGCCAGCACCATGGCGGCGAAGGCCAGGTAGGGATTGCCGGATGAATCCGGGCAGCGGAACTCGATCCGCTTGGCCTTCCCGCTGCTGCCGGTGACCGGGATCCGGATGCAGGCCGAGCGGTTGCGCTGCGAGTACACCAGGTTCACCGGGGCCTCGAAGCCCGGCACCAGGCGGTGGTAGGAGTTCACCGTCGGATTGGTGAAGGCCAGCAGGCTCGCCGCGTGGTGCAGGATGCCGCCGATGTAGTGCCGGGCGAGATCGGAGAGACCCGCGTACCCGGTCTCGTCGTAGAACAGCGGCTGGTCGTTCTTCCACAGCGACTGGTGGGTGTGCATGCCGGAGCCGTTGTCGCCGAACAGCGGCTTGGGCATGAACGTCGCGCTCTTGCCGCGCTGCCACGCGGTGTTCTTCACGATGTACTTGTAGAGCTGCAGATCGTCCGCGGCGTGCAGCAGCGTGTTGAACCTGTAGTTGATCTCGGCCTGCCCGGCGGTGCCGACCTCGTGGTGCGCCTTCTCCACGCTGAAGCCCGCGTCGATCAGGTTCAGCACGATCTCGTCCCGCAGGTCGGACTGGTGGTCGGTGGGCGGGACGGGGAAGTACCCCGCCTTGTACTTGATCTTGTAGCCCTGGTTGCCGCCGTTCTCGGCGCGGCCGGTGTTCCACCAGCCCTCGTCGGCGTCGATCTCGTGGAACGAGGCGTTCTCCGAGGTCGTGAAGCGCACCGAGTCGAACAGGTAGAACTCCGCCTCCGGACCGAAGAAGGCGGCATCCGCGATGCCGGTTTCGGTGATGTACTGCTCGGCCTTGCGCGCGATGTTGCGCGGATCGCGGCTGTAGGCCTGCAACGTGAACGGGTCGTGGACGAAGAAGTTGAGCAGCAACGTCTTCTCGGCCCGGAACGGATCCAGCCGGGCAGTGTAGGGGTCGGGCAGCAGCAGCATGTCCGACTCGTGGATCGACTGGAAGCCGCGCACCGACGAACCGTCGAACGCGATGCCCTCGTCGAAGATCTCGGCAGCGAAGGACTCCGCCGGTACCGAGAAGTGCTGCATGATGCCCGGCAGGTCGCAGAACCGGACGTCGATGAACTTCACATCCTGGTCGGAGACGAACCGCAGGACCTCGTCTGGGCTGGTGAACATCGCTGCCTCCCGCCAATCGCACCGGCGAGGGAGCTGGCACGTCCCTGCGACCACCCTCAGCTGCTGACGCAGCCAACCCGCCGAGCCCCCACCGCGAGGAAGTCACCCCAGTCTCGCAGCCGCACCCCACCCCTGCCACCAGCCGACCACCCGGCGCGAAGGGCGAAATTCGGGAAAGAATCACGAAAAGCGGCGACGCCAAGTGAATCGACCCCCGAAGAAACGTGTCGGCGGCGTGCTCGTGAGTGATCTCTGCGGTACGAACCGGAATTCTCACTCACGAGCACGCCGGGGCCTCAGCCCTTCACCGCTCCGGCGGTTAGGCCTTCGGTTAGGAAGCGTTGGCCGAAGGAGTACATCAACACCACCGGGATGCTGATCAGCAGCGATGCCGCCGCGAGCACACCGTAGGGGACCACGTCGCCGAAGATCATCGACTGCAGACCGACCGGCAGCGTCTTGAGGTCGTCGGAGGTGATGAACACGAAGGCGAACAGGAACTCGTTCCACGCGTTGGTCAGGGTGAACAGCGCCACCGCCAGCATGGCCGGTTTCGCCAGCGGCATGACGATCCGCACGAACGCCTGGAACCTGGTGGCGCCGTCGATCATCGCCGCCTCCTCCAGTTCCACCGGGATCGACCGGAAGTAGCCCAGCAACAGCCACGTCGCGAACGGCAGGGTGAAGGTCGGATAGGTGAGGATGAGCGCCCACCGGCTGTCGATCAGCTGCAGGTCGCTGAGCAGCTGGTACAGCGGGATGAACAGCAGCGCGCCGGGCATCACGTAGGTGATCAGCACCGCACCGGTCAGCGTCTGCGCGCCGCGGAAGCGCAGCCGGGCCAGCGCGTAACCGGCGAGCGCGGCGAAGACCATGGTGAGCGCGGTGGCCACGACCGACACGAAGATCGTGTTGAGGTACCAGGTGCCGAACGGCTGCTCGTCGAACAGCCGGGTGAACTGCTCCAGGCTCCACGGCAGCGGGAACAGGTCGTTGGTGCGGGCGGTGATCTGGGTGTCGGTCTTGAACGCCGTCACCACGATCCAGTACAGCGGCCCGACCACGAAGATCAGCACCACCGCCATCGCCAGCCACGCCGGGAGCCGCCGGGAGACCTGCCTCGGCGGTCCGCCGCTGAAGTTCGTCCCCCCGGCGAAGCGGCCGAAGAGGACGCCGAGCCCGATGATGACCGCGAGCCCGAGCGCGGCCTTCCACGCGATCGACGGGTTGATCACGACCAGCGAGATGGCCAGCGCGATCAGGCCGATCCAGGTCAGCGCCCGGCGGTAGCGGGCGATCCAGCGCCCGATGGCACTCTCCTTGACACCCGGTCCCTGGTTGCGCAGGTACCGCGCGAGGATGAACACCAGCACCGCGACGACCGGCACCATCACCAGCGCCACCGCCGCGCCAGCGCCGTACTGCAGCTGTTGGATCGCCTTCGTGTAGGCCACCAGCACGTACGGCGTGGTGGCCTGACCCGGACCGCCCTGGGTGAGCAGCCAGATCAGGTCGAAGTTGTTGAACGTCCAGATCGACGACAGCAGCGTGGTCACCACGATCACGTAGCGCAGGCCGGGCAGCGTGATGTGCAGGAACCGCTCCCAGGCGTCCGCGCCGTCGACCGCCGCGGCCTCGTAGAGGTGGCTGTCGATCGCTTTGAGCCCGGCGAGGAAGTTCACCGCGAAGAACGGGATGCCCTTCCACACGTTGACCGCGATCACCGCGGGCATGGCCAGGTCCGGGTCCGCCAGCCAGGTGGCCGGCCACTGGTCCACCAGGTGCAGCCACTCCAGCAGCGGCCCGATCCCGAGCGCCGACAGCAGCGTGTTCAGGCCGCCGAAGAGCGGATCGAGCATCGCGCGCCAGGTGAACGCGGTGACCACGGTCGGAATCACCCACGGCAGCAGCACGAGTCCCGCCAGCAGCGCCCGGCCGCGGCGCAGGTTGTGCAGCAGCAGGGCGACGATCAGCCCGATCACGATCTTGAACAGCACCGAGTAGACCGTGAAGATGTAGGAGTTCTGCGCCCCGGCCCGGAACGTCGGATCGCTCGGCAGCGCGAAGAAGTTCGCCAACCCCACGAACACGGTGTCCGAGCCGTGCCGGGCGGTGAAGCTGAGCACGATGGAGTCGGCGAACGGCACCGCGATCAGCCCGAAGATCAGCACCACCAGCGGTCCGACGAACAAGGCCGCCATGCGCCACTCCCGCGCCCGGTTCACCGCTGGCCCCCGAACCGCTCGACGAGTTCCACCGGTCGGCCCGGACCGATCAGACTCGACGGCATCGCGGACCTGACGTGGATCGCGCCGCCGCTGGTCTGAGTGCCTGTCTTTGAAGTGGTCGTGTCGGGCCGTCCACCTCGGGTGAGGTGGACGATTTCGCGCGAAATCGCCTTCTCCCACGCGGGGCGGGTGGCGATTTCGCGCGAAATCGCCAGGTCTGCCACCCGCACCGCGAAGCAGGACGAGTTCGAAGTCAGGGTCGTGGTGGCTGCG
>NZ_JBQQBO010000031.1:0-86217 GCF_052246905.1 Saccharopolyspora antiqui | reverse complement strand
TCGCGGCGTTTCGCGGATGCTCGTGCGGGTTACAACGGTCTGCGGTTGCCTACCGCGTGATGGCGATTTCGCGCGAAATCGCTGGTCGCTGCTCTTGGGAAGCGCCGATTTCGCGCGAAATCGCCAGTTCCGCTGCCCGCGCAGGGGCACGGGACAAGATCAACAGCCCTGGGTAAGATCAGGAATCTGCTGGCCCGGCGCCACTGGCGTCGGGCCAGCGGTGCTTCCATCACTGAACGTGGCCAGTCGGGTATCACTTCTGCAAACGTCATCCAAATGTGGATAACGGGGTGGGTGACGCCCGTTACCATCGGGCCCCGATGGCGCCATGCCAGTTCTCCGCCACGTTCGACCGGCCACTTAGGACCTCTTTGATGTCGACCCAGATCCCAGTCCACCATCGACGAGACCGTCCACCGCTGCGTCCGGCGTTGCTGGCGTTCCTCGCCGCAGTGGTCGTCACCGGCGGAGCCTGCGGATGGGCGTTCGTCGTCGCGCCGGTCGGCAGTCAACTGCTGGTGGTCTGGTACGGCGGGGTCCTGTCACTGCTGTTGGCCGTCACCCTGTCCGTCGCGGTCCGCGGCATCCAACTGGTCCGCAACCTGCGGTCCAACGCCGCCACTATCGACGCGGACATCGCCCGCCTCACCTACGAGGCCCTGCCGACCCTGGCGCAGCGGGTGCGCGACGGCGCCACCCCGGACACCGCGGTCGCCGAGGTGGCGCAGCCCTTCGACGCCTCCCACCGGCAGGTGATCAAGTCGATCGCGCAGGAACTCGGCACCGGTGAACGGATGCGCGCGGCGGCCATGGCCACCTGCGCCAACGCGGCCGGTCGCATGCAGGCGCTGGCGACCAGCATGCTCGCCGACCTCCGCGAGATGGAGGACCGCCACGACGAGGACGTGCTCGCGGATCTGCTGAAGCTCGACCACAGCACGGCCCAGGCCGGTCGACTCGCGGACAGCATCGCGGTCCTGACCGGCGCCCGCTCCGGGCGCCGCTGGACCAAACCGATCGTGATGGAGAGCATCCTGCGCGGCGCGATGGGCCGGATCAGCGCCTACCAGCGAATTCGACTGCATTCGACCAGCACCGTCGCGATCGTCGGCTACGCCGCCGAAGGCATCATGCACGCGCTGGCCGAACTGATGGACAACGCCGCCCGCTTCTCGCCCCCTGCCGAAGAAGTCCACGTCTACGTGGAGGAAGTCCACACCGGAGTCGCCGTCACCATCGAGGACAGCGGTCTGGTCATGAGCGCCGCCGCGCTGGCCCGCGCCGAGCAGGCCGTGTCCGTCCAACCCCTGGACCTGACCACCATGTCCGGTACCCGGCTCGGGCTCGCCGTGGTGGGCCGCCTGGCCCGCAAGCACGACCTGACCGTCTCGTTCCGGTCCTCCGCGCGCGGTGGCACCGGCGTGGTGGTCATGATCCCCCGAAAGCTGGTCACGCAGCCCCGACAGGAACCCGCCCCCGCGCCGCGCACCCCGCCGGAAGCGTCGGCGGCGCCGGTCGAGGTGGAAACCGCCGATGTCGCACCGGAATTCGACGAGGAACCGAGCGACCTGCCGAAGCGGCGGCGTGGCCGAACGCTGGCCGCGTCGCGCTCGGTCACCCCGCCGAAGGAGCCTGGGCCCGATCGGCCGCGCCCGAACGCGGGGGCGCGGTTCGGTGCGTTCCGCAATGCGCGGCGCGACTCTTCGTCCACTGCGGACGACAGCACCCGATGATGGCCACCCGATGATGGCGTTGCCGCCAAGACAACAGATTGGAGGCGCGGGCCGGTGCCGGTAGTCCGGAAGATCACCGCCCCACAGCTGCATGACCACGACAACGCGCGACCTCGACTGGTTGCTGGACAACCTGCTGGCTCGGACGCCGGGTAGCCGACACGCCCTGGTGCTGTCCAAGGACGGGCTCAAACTCTGCTTCACGCCAGGCCTGTCGGTGGACCAGGCGGACCAGTTGGCCGCCATCTCCTCCGGGATACAGAGCCTGTCCTATGGTGCCTCGGTCGAGTTCGGCGACGGCAGCGGCGGGGTGCGGCAGTCCATGACCGAGTTCTACGGCGGACTGCTGTGCATCGTGGAAGCCGGGGTGGGTGCGCACCTCGCGGTGTTGGCCAGCGATGAGGCGGACGTCGGCGTGATCGGGCACAACATGCACGAGTTGGTCGAGCAGATCGGTGAGTACCTCAGCGCCCCGCCGCGAGCGGCCGACCGTTCCGCGGGAACGCCATGACCAGGCGGCTGGTGGACAACGAGGATCCGGACCGGCTCTACATCGTCACCGGTGGCCGCAGCCGCGCGACCGAGGTCACCTTCGACCTGGTGACGTTGATCGTGAGCGAATGCGATCCGACGCCGGGCATGCAGTCCGAGCACGCCAAGATCCTGCGGCTGTGCCGCGAGCCGGTGGCGGTGGTGGAGCTGTCCTCGGATCTGGGACTGCCGGTGAGCGTGGTGAAGATCCTGCTCGGCGACCTGCTCGACATGGGCAAGATCACCGCCCGCCACCCGTCCACCACCCGCACCGAGTCAGCACTGCCCGCCCCCGAATTCCTGAAGCAGGTGCTTGTTGGACTCCGAAATATCTAGCTCGGAAATATCAGATCTGGCGACACCAGATCGCATTCCACTGCGCGATACCGCCGCCGACGGTCTGAAGATCGTGATCGTCGGCGGGTTCGCCGTGGGCAAGACCACCCTGGTTCGCTCGGTCAGCGAGATCCGGCCGCTGAGCACCGAAGAGACCATGACGCAGGCCGGGATCGGCATCGACGAGACCAGTGGGGTCGGCGGGAAGTCCACCACCACGGTCGCCTTCGACTTCGGGCGCATCACACTGGACGAACGCCTGGTGCTGTACCTGTTCGGCGCGCCGGGCCAGGAGCGGTTCTGGTTCGTGTGGGACCAGCTGTTCGCGGGTTCGCTGGGCGCGGTCGTGCTGGTGGACAGCCGTCGACTGGCCGACTCCTGGTACGCCATCGACCGCCTCGAAGACCACGGGATGCCGTTCATCGTGGCGCGCAACAACTTCGGCGAACCGAAGCACACCTTGGCGCAGGTGCGCGACGCGCTGGACCTGTCTCCCGAGGTGCCGTTGGTCGACTGCGATGCCCGCGACCGCAACGCCAGCAAGGCGGTGCTGGTCGAGCTCGTCGAACACCTCTACGCCCTGTCGTCCGCCCGGGAGGCCACGTCGTGACCAACCCCCACCAGTTGTCCTCGGCCGCAGCCGACGATTCGCACGCCAACGCTGTCACGATGTACGGCCCGCGGTTTCAGAACAACCCGGCCCAGGTGTACCGGGACATGCGGCGCGAGCACGGCCCCGTCGCTCCGGTGCTGCTCGAAGGCGGGGTGCCCGCCTGGTGCGTGCTGGACTACCGCGAGGTCCACCACGTCACCAACCACCCCGAGTTGTTCGGCCGCGACTCCCGACGCTGGAACAGCTGGCACGAGGTCTCCCACGACTGGTCGCTGCGGCCCTACGTCGAGTACCAGCCGGCGTTCGTCTTCACCGAGGGCGAAGAGCACCGCAAACGCGGGGGCGCGATCAGCGATGCGCTGGCGGATGTGGACGAGTTCGAGCTGCGGGCGCAGGTCGAGAAGATCTGCGACGACCTGATCGACGGCTTCGCCGGACGCGGCGAAGCCGATCTGATCGCCGAGTACACCCACCAGATCCCGTTGCTGGCGCTGGCGAAGATCTACGGGCTGCCCGACGACGAGGCACCGACGCTGGCCCGGGACGTGGCCCTGTCCGGGGAGGAAAGCGAGGAAGCCGTCCGGGCGCACGAGCGGACCGTTGCCCGGATGCTGCAACTCTCGCGGGAGAAGCGCGAGAACCCCGGCCGCGACGTGCCCTCGTTCCTGCTAGCGCTTCCGCTCGGGCTCACCGACGAGCAGATCGCCGCCGATCTGTTCATCACGCTGGGGGCCGGTTACCTGACCACATCGGACTGGATGGGCAACACCATCCGGCTGATGCTCACCGACGAGCGGTTCGCGATTACCCTGGCCGGTGGTCGCCGCAGCGTCGGCCAGGCCCTCAACGAGGTGCTGTGGGAAGACACGCCGACGCAGAACTTCGTCGGCCGATGGGCCACTCAGGACACCCAGCTCGGCGGCAAGCGCATCCGCAAGGGCGATCTGCTGGTGCTTGGGCTGGCGGCGGCCAACACCGACCCGCAGGTGCGGCCGGACACCTACGCCGGTTCGGCGGGCAACCAGGCGCACATGTCGTTCAGCCACGGGGAGCACGGATGTCCTTTCCCGGCACAGGAAATCGCCCGGGTCATCACGACCACCGGCATCGAGGTGCTGCTCGACCGGCTGCCCGACGTGGAGCTGGCGGTGGCCACGGAGGCGCTGGTCTGGCGCCCATCGGTGTGGATGCGCGGCCTGGCCGCCCTCCCGGTGACCTTCACCTGGTACTGAGTCCTCGGCAGCAGCTGCTACGAAGGCAGACTCCAGCCCGCTGCTCCACCGTTCAGGTGAGGGGTGAGGGGCACCTGTGACCAAGTAAGTTGGTCACGGGTGCCCCTCACTCCGTCTCGTCACCCCGTGGTGCGGTCAGGAGTTCCAGCGGTACCGGCGTTCCGGGCGACCGGTGCCGCCGTAGCGCAGGCGCACCTCGGCGCGGCCCGAGGTCACGAAGTGCTCCAGGTACTTGCGGGCGCTGACCCGGGAAAGCTCGGTGGCGTCGGCGCATTCCGCGGCGGACAGGTCACCGCCACCGGCGGTCCGCTCGCGCAGGATGCGTTCGACGATCTCCGCGGTCTCGGCGGCCAGCCCCTTCGGCGGCGGCGCCGTGCCCCGGGTGCGGGTGCCGAAGAGCTGGTCGACGTCCCGCTGGGCGGTGGGGGAGTCACCGGGCAGTTCGCTGAGTTTTCGGTGCAGCGAACGGAAGTTCTCCAACTGGTCGCGCAGCGCCTCGTAGCTGAACGGCTTGATCAGGTAGTGCAGCGCGCCGCCGCGGATCGCGCCGCGCACGGTGTCCAGATCGCGCGCCGCGGTGATCACGATGACGTCGGGTTCGGCGGCCGGGCGGGAGGTGCCCGCGCGCAGCTGACGCAGCACCGAAAGACCGTCCATGTCGGGCAGGTAGATGTCCAGCAGCACGAGCTCCGGGCGCAACTCGTCCACGGCGCGCACCGCGTCGGCCCCGGTGTGCGCCACCCCGACGACCTCGAACCCGTCGACCCGCGCGACGTAGCCACTGTGGATCTTGGCGACCATGAAGTCGTCGTCCACCACCAGCACCTTGATCACGACTTCGGAACCTCCAACGGCAACCGTGCGGTGAACACAGCGCCGTGGGCGTTGTGCACCTGCACCGAACCGCCGCGACGATGACAGATCTGCCTGGTCAAAGCCAGCCCGAGGCCGCGCTCCCCGTCGCGTGCGGCCTTGGTGGTGAAACCGTGCCGGAACACCTCCTCGACGATCTCCGCGGCCACGCCGGGCCCGGAATCCCGCACCACCAGGGTGACCTCGTCGGTGCGGCGCAGGTCGATCTCGACCCAGCGCTCGGTGCGCCCCGGCGCGCCCTCCAACGCATCCAGCGCGTTGTCGATCAGGTTGCCCAGCACGGTGACCAGATCGGCGGACAGCTCCTCGTCGACCTCGGCCAGGTAGCTGCCCTCGTGCAGCCGCAGGCCGACGCCGCGTTCGGCGGCGAGGCTGGCCTTGGCGATCAGCAGCGCCGCGGTGGCCGGGTCGTGGATGCGCGCGGTGACTTCGGCGTGCCACTGCTCCTGCATGTGGCTGATCCGGTCGACGTAGCGCTGCAACTCGTCGTACTCGCCCAGCTCGATCAGCCCGGAGATGATGTGCAGCCGGTTGCTGAACTCGTGCGCCTGGGCGCGCAGGGTGTTGCTGGTGTCCCGGTGCACCGCCAATTCCCGTTGCAGGTCAACGAGTTCGGTGCGGTCGCGCATGGTCACCACGGCGCCGACCGACGAGATCGGCATCCGGTTGACCACCACGACCCGGCCGCGCCGCAGCACGATCTGGTCCACGCCGTCGGTGCGGCCGGTGAGCACGTCGCGGGCGCGGTCGTTGAGGTCCAGCGAGTCGATGTCGCGGCCCACGCAGTCCGCGGGCAGCGCCAGCAGGTGCCGCGCCTGGTCGTTGACCAGCGTGATCCGGTTCTGCTCGTCGACGCCCAGCACACCTTCCCGAACACCCTGCAGCAGTGCCTCGCGGTGCTCGACGAGCCGGGTGATCTCCTGCGGCTCCAGCCCGAGGGTCTGCCGCTTCACCCGCCGCGCGAGCAGCACGGAACCGGCGACGCCGAGCACGGTGGCGAAGGCCAGCAGCGCCAGCGGGTTCTCCGGGGCCTGGCGCAGTCCTTGCAGCAGGTCGGGGGTGTTGCGACCGGCCGCGACGACGCCGATGATGCGCGCGTCGTCGGAGATCACCGGCACGTGCGCGACCAGCGAATCGACGCCGTCCACGCGGATCTCGCCGACCCAGGCGTGCCCGCTGAGCACGGTGCTCTCGCCCAGCGGCAGCGGTTGCCCGCGCTGACCGGGGTCGGGCGAGGTGAGCACGGTGCCGCGACCGTCGGCGATGATCACGTGGTCGGCGCCGGAGAGGCTGCGGGCGCTTTCGGCGAAGATCGGCAGCGCGTCCCGGCGGTAGGGGTCGGCGAGGCTGGCGCGGACACCTTCGGTGGCGGCGAGGTCTTCGGCCACCGACAGCATCTTGCGTCCCTCGGTGGCCCGGAACGCGTTGTCGGTCTGCGCCACGGAGAACACCGCGATCGAGGCGAGCAGCAGGACGATGATCAGCAGCTGCCAGCTCAACAACTGCCTGGACAACGACCCCTGCACCCGCAACACCGCGTCACCTCCTGCACCGTCGGCCCGCCTGCACCGTCGGAGGAGCGCAACGTTAACCGTCCGCAACCGACGATCGCACGCCACCCCGCCATCACCGCAGGTCAGCGAGGTGCTGCGCAATTTCGCGAGAACTCGGCGGACACCGGGTGGCGGCGTGTTTTCCGCGGAATTCTCCGGGGTTACAGAACTAACAAAAGTGTCGATACGTGCTTAAGCGAGACACGGCGGCACTGATGTGTGCAGCATGACCCAGCTCACGTTCCGACCACAACGGAGAGGCGGGATTTCCGTGCGCCTACGCAGCGCGCTGGCCGTGCTCGCAGCCGTGCTGCTGGTGCTCCTGGTGCCGCCACTGATCAGCACCGGCAGCGACAGCGAAACCGAAGCGCAGATCCGCGGCCTGCGGATGCTGGTGCCGAACTCACCCGGCGGCGGCTACGACATCACCGCGCGCACCGCGGTGAAGGCAATGGAGGACGCCGGGCTGCAGACCAACGTCGAGGTGTTCAACCTCCCCGGCGCAGGGGGCACGGTCGGTCTCGGCCGGGTTGTCAACGAGCGCGGCAACGGCAAGCTCGCGATGTCGATGGGCCTGGGCGTGGTCGGCAGCGTCTACACCAACCACTCACCGGTGTCGCTGCAGGACACCACCCCGATCGCCAAGCTCGTCGAGGAACCCAACGTGGTCGTGGTCGCCAAGGACTCGCCCTACCACGACCTCGCGCAGCTGATCGCGGACTGGAAGGCCCAGCCCGGTGCGGTGCCGGTCGGCGGCGGCTCGTCGCCGGGCGGGCCGGACCACCTGGCACCGATGCTGATGGCCAAGGCCATCGGCCTGAGCCCCAAGCAGGTCAACTACGTGCCCTTCGACGGCGGCGGCGAACTGCTCGCCTCGGTGCTCGGCGGCAAGGTCGCCTTCGGCGTCTCCGGCATCGGCGAATACCGGGACCAGATCGAGGCGGGTGAGCTGCGGGTGCTGGCGGTGACCGGGCCGCAGCGCTCCCCCGGGATCGACGCACCGACGCTCACCGAGGCCGGGGTGGACGTGCGGTTCACCAACTGGCGCGGTGTCGTGGCGCCGCCGGGGATGTCGGACAACGACCGCGAGAAGCTGGTCGCGCTGTTCGCCCGGCTCAACGGATCTCCGGCGTGGCAGGACGCGCTGCGGCGCAACGGCTGGACCGATGCGTTCCAGCCGGGACCGGAGTTCGGCGAGTTCCTCCGCCAGGAGAACGACCGGGTGGCCTCGGTGCTGAAGGAGTTGGGACTGGCATGACGACGACCGAAGTCACCGAAACCGAGCCGGGAGCGGCGAAGAAGCACTGGCTGCGGGAGCGATCCGAGCTGGGCGTCTGCGTGCTGCTGGCGGCGCTGGGCGTGCTGGTGCTCGTCGACGCCGCCACGATCTCCACCGACTTCACCCAGCGCGGGCCGGTCGGCCCCAAGACGGTGCCCTACATCGTCGGCGGGTTGTTGCTGGTCGTGGCGGTGCTGCTGGCCCGCGACGTGCTCCGCGGCGGCCGGGGCGTCGCGGAGGGCGGCGAGGACGTCGACCTGTCCGCGCCCAGCGACTGGCGCACCGTGCTGCTGCTGTCGGCGGCGTTCCTGGCCAACGCGGTGCTGATCAACATCATCGGGTTCCCGCTGTCCGGGATGATCCTGTTCTGGGGCAGCGCCTACGCGCTGGGCAGCCGCAACGCGGTGCGCGATCCGCTGGTGGCGGCGGTGCTGTCAGTGCTCACCTATCTCGTGTTCAACAACCTGCTCGGTGTCCCCCTGCCAGGCGGCCCGCTGATGGGGGTGCTGTAGCGATGGATTCGCTGAACCTGCTGCTGGGCGGTTTCGCCACCGCGTTGACTCCGATGAACCTGGTGTGGGCGGCGATCGGGGTGCTGTTGGGCACCGCGATCGGCGTGCTGCCCGGCATCGGACCGGCGATGGCTGTCGCGCTGCTGCTGCCGGTGACCTACGCCCTGGAACCCACCGGCGCGTTCATCATGTTCGCGGGCATCTACTTCGGTGGGATGTTCGGCGGCTCGACCACCTCGATCCTGCTGAACACACCGGGGGAGAGCGCGGCGGTGGTCGCCGCGATGGAGGGCAATCCGATGGCCCGCAAGGGCCGCGGCGCGCAGGCGTTGGCGGCGGCGGCGATCGGGCACTTCATCGGCGCGATCATCGGCATCACCCTGCTGACGCTGCTGGCACCCACGGTCGCCTCGCTGGCGGTCAACATCGGTGCGCCGGACTACCTGGCGATCATGGTGCTGGCGTTCATCGCGGTAACCTCGGTGCTCGGCAAGTCGCGGGTGCGCGGCTTCGCCTCGCTGCTGATCGGGCTGACCGTCGGGCTGATCGGCCTGGACGAGATGACCGGCCAGCAGCGGCTGACCTTCGGGCTGCTGCACCTGGCCGACGGCGTGGACGTGGTGATCGTCGCGGTCGGGCTGTTCGCCATCGGCGAGTCGCTGTGGGTGGCCGCGCACCTGCGGCGCGCTGGCGGCGAGGCGATCCCGGTGGGCAGGCCGTGGCTGGGTGCCGAGGATGTGCGCCGGGCCTGGAAGCCGTGGCTGCGCGGCCCGCTGATCGGCTTCCCGTTCGGTGCGATCCCGGCCGGTGGCGCGGAGATCCCGACGTTCCTGTCGTACGTGGCCGAGCGCAAGCTCTCCAAGCACCGCGATGAATTCGGCAAGGGCGCGATCGAGGGTGTCGCCGGGCCGGAGGCGACGGCGAGCGCTTCGGCGGCCGGGACGATGGTGTCGATGCTGACGCTCGGTCTGCCCACCACCGCGGTGGCCGCGGTGATGCTGGCGGCGTTCCAGCAGTACGGCATCCAGCCGGGTCCGCTGCTGTTCGAGCGCGAGTCGGACCTGGTGTGGGCGCTGATCGCGAGCATGTTCATCGGTTCGGTGCTGCTGCTGGTGCTGAACCTGCCGCTGGCTCCGGTGTGGGCCAAGCTGCTGCAGATCCCGCGCCCGTACCTGTACGCCGGGATCCTGTTCTTCGCCAGCGTCGGTGCGTACGCGGTCGGCGGCGAGCCGCTGGACCTGTTGCTGCTGTTCATCATCGGTCTGATCGGTTTCGCGATGCGCCGCTACGGCCTGCCGGTGCTCCCGGCGATCATCGCGGTGATCCTCGGCCCGACCGCCGAACAGCAGTTGCGCCGTGCCCTGCAGATCAGCGACGGCCACGTCAGTGGGCTGGTCAACACCCCGTTCGCGATCACCGTGTACTGCGTGGTGGCCCTGATCCTGCTGTGGCCGTTGGTGTCCCGGGTGATTTCGCGGCGCAGGACGCAGGCGTTGCGATCCCAGGACGAGGAGCGGGTGGACGCCTGATCCCGCTCGCCTGATCCCGCTCGCCGGGCCGAGCCCGCTCCCGTCTCCGGGGGCGGGCTCTTCGGCGTGGCGGGAGGGGCTGCCGACGTGTCTTACTGGTCGGGTGGATTGGGGTTCCTCGAACTCGTGCCGGTGCACATGGCGGGCGCCAACCGCACCTGCGGCGGCGCACGGCGGGTTCCGAGGACGAGACGAGCGCGAGAGGCAGGGCGATGACGAAGCATCCGCTGGATCCGTTGAACTCCGATGAGATCCTCCGCAACCGGGAGGTCCTGCGACAGGCGGGCCTGCTGCCCGAGTCCACCCGTTTTCCCCTGGTACAGCTGGATGAACCGGACAAAGCGGAGGTTCTCGCGCACCGCGACGGCGAGCCGTTCGACCGCCGGGTGCGCTCGGTGCTCTGCGACACCGAAACCGGTGAGCTGACCACCACCCTGGTGTCGCTGCGCGACGGCCAGCTGGTGGACAAGTCGGTGATCAACCCGGTCGAACACGGGCAGCCGCCGGTGATGCTGGACGAGTACGAGCTCGTCGAACGCATCGTGCGGGCCGACGAGAGGTGGCTGCGGGCCATCCGCGACCGCGGCATCGACGACATCACCAAGGTCCGGGTCTGCCCGCTGTCGGCGGGCTGGTTTGGCGTCGCCGACGAAAGCGGCCGCCGCATGCTGCGCGCGCTGGCGTTCGTGCAGAACTACCCGGAGGAACTGCCGTGGGCGCATCCGGTGGACGGGCTGGTGGCCTACGTGGACGTCATCGAGCGGCGCGTGCTGGAGGTGGTCGACGACCGCCAACTGCCGGTTCCGGTGGAAAGCGGCAACTACACCGACGAAGCGCTGTTCGGCCCGAAGCGCGACACGCTCAAGCCGATCGAGATCACCCAACCGGACGGCCCGAGCTTCACCGTCGACGGCCACGAGGTGCGGTGGGAGAACTGGCGCTTCCGGGTCGGCTTCGACCCGCGCGAAGGCCTGGTGCTGCACCAGCTGTCGTTCCGGGACGGCGAGCGGGACCGGCCGGTGGTCTTCCGCGCCTCGATCGGCGAAATGGTGGTCAACTACGGCGATCCGTCGCCGGTGCGGTTCTGGCAGAACTACTTCGACTCCGGCGAGTACTCGCTGGGCAAGCTCGCCAACGAACTGGTGCTCGGCTGCGACTGCCTCGGCGAGATCCACTACTTCGACGCCGTGGTGGCGCAGGAGGACGGCGCGCCACGCACCCTGCGCAACGCGGTGTGCATGCACGAGGAGGACTTCGGGGTGCTGTGGAAGCACACCGACGTGTTCACCGGCTCGGCCGAGACCCGGCGGCAGCGGCGGCTGGTGGTCTCGTTCTTCGCCAGCATCGGCAACTACGACTACGGCTTCTACTGGTACCTGTACCTCGACGGCACCATCCAGTTGGAGGTCAAGGCCACCGGGATCGTGTTCACCTCGGCCTACCGGGAGGGCTCGCGGTGGGCCAGCGAACTCGCCCCCGGTCTCGGCGCGCCGTACCACCAGCACCTGTTCAGCGCGCGGCTGGACATGATGGTGGACGGCATCAGCAACGCGGTGGACGAGGTGCAGGCGCAGCGGGTGCCGATCGGCGCGGAGAACCCGCACGGCAACGCCTTCACCCGCAGCGTCACCAGGTTGGCGCGGGAGAGCGACGCGGCGCGGGGGGCCGATCCGGGCAGCGGCCGGACCTGGCACGTCGTCAACACCGAGCGCACCAACCGGCTCGGCCAGCCGGTCGGCTATGCCCTGCACCCGCAGGGGTACCCGGTGCTGCTGGCGGATCCGGGTTCGTCGATCGCCAAGCGCGCCGCGTTCGCGACCAAGCACCTGTGGGTCTCGCGGTACGCGGCGGACGAGCGGTATCCGGCGGGGGAGTTCGTCAACCAGAACCACGGCGGTGCCGGGATCCCGGCCTTCACAGCGCGGGATCGCGGTATCGACGGCGAGGACATCGTGCTGTGGCACACCTTCGGCCTGACGCACTTCCCGAGGGTGGAGGACTGGCCGGTGATGCCGGTGGACTATTGCGGCTTCACCCTGAAACCGGTCGGTTTCTTCGACCGCAACCCAACCCTCGACGTCCCACCCAACCACTCCTGCGGCTCCGCCTGACTGCGGCTGCCACGCCCCAGAACCCGTTCAGGTGAGGGGTGAGGGGCACCTGTGACCAACTTACTGGGTCACGGGTGCCCCTCACCCCGTTCTCATCACCCTGATCTGGGTTAGGAGAGTTCTGATTCGGCGGCTTGGAGGGCGGCGAATTCCTCTTCGGGGGCGTTGGCGATGAGGTGGTGGCGGCTGTAGAACCAGAAGTACGCCAGGGCGGCCAGGAAGATCAGGGCCATGATGGCGGCGGCGATCATGTCGACGATGAACGTCGCGATCACCGCCGCCACGGCCAGCATCAGCGCCACCGTGGTCGTCGCGACACCGCCGGGCGTTCGGTAGGGGCGTTCGAGGTTCGGCTCGCGGAAGCGCAGCACGATGTGCGAGAGGTTCAGCAGCACGTAGGAGACCGTCGCGCCGAAGACCGCGATGTTGATCAGCAGGGCGCCGTCGCGGGTGGCCGCGGCCAGCACGAAGCCGATCGCGCCCGGCACGATCAGGGCCAGGTACGGCGTCTTCCGCTTGCCGGTCACCGAAAGCCAGCGCGGCAGGTAACCGGCTCGGGACAGCGCGAACAGCTGGCGGGACGACGCGTAGATGATGGAGAAGAAGCTCGCCACCAGCCCGGCCAGTCCCACGTAGTTGACGATCTCGGCGAGCACGCTGTTGCCGCCCACGGCGGCCCGCACCGCCTCGGGCAGCGGGTTGTCGGCATCGGCGATGGCCGCCGATCCCGCGCCGCCCGGCGCGACCAGCAGGATCGCCGCGGCGAACACCAGCAGCACGGCGATCGCCGCGATGATGCCGCGCGGCATGTCCTTGCGGGGGTTGCGGGCCTCCTCCGCCGCGAGCGGAACCCCTTCCACCGCCAGGAAGAACCAGATCCCGTACACCAGCGAAGCGAGCACTCCCGCGTAACCCAGCGGCAGGAACGTGCTGGCGCCGAGGGCGTCGGTCGGCGCGATGTCGAACAGCTTCGAGGCCTCGAAATCGGGGATCATGCCGACCACGAACGCGACCAGGGCGAGCACCGCCACCACGG
This sequence comes from Saccharopolyspora antiqui, assembly GCF_052246905.1. Lineage (NCBI taxonomy): Bacteria > Bacillati > Actinomycetota > Actinomycetes > Pseudonocardiales > Pseudonocardiaceae > Saccharopolyspora > Saccharopolyspora antiqui. The sequence goes on along the minus strand of NZ_JBQQBO010000031.1, from coordinate 72,879 downwards.
TGATGCCGAACATCAGCCGCAGCGCCTCACCGACGCCGTAGAGGTGGATTCCGACGAAGATGACGAAACACGCCAGGTACACCGGCCAGCTGTTGGTCAGCCCGAAAAGTCCGAGGGATTCCACGTAGCCGCCGATGAACACGGCGATCGCGGCTGGTGCGATGGCGTATTCGATGAGGATCGCGGTGCCCGTGGCGAAGCCGCCGAGCGGTCCGAGGGCGCGGCGCGCGAACCCGTACCCGGCGCCGGCCACCGGCAGCGCGGAGGCCATCTCGGCGAGGCCGAAGACCATGCAGGTGTACATCGTCGCCATCAGCACGGTGGCCAGCAGCAGTCCGCCCCAACCACCCTCGGCCAGCCCGAAGTTCCACCCGGCGAAGTCGCCGGAGATCACGTAGGAGACGCCCAGTCCGGCGAGCAGCACCCAACCCGCGGCGCCCTGCTGGAGCCGACGCTTGTCGAGGTAGTCGCTGCCTACTTGCTCGTAGTCCACCTGCCGCCGCTTCTCGGTCACGAGAGGGTCCTTCCGTGCTCGCACCTGATTGGTATGACCGTGGCCCATTGATTAGTTGGGCAGCGTGCTGCGGCTGTGGGCAGATGTCAATACTCTGTCGACTTCTGGATGTTGCCTCCAGGTAAACGACCTCCAGGTGTTGACATCGAGAAGTAGCGGCTGTTTCCATGAGGCCGCTCAAAGGTCTGGTCGCATACCAATAACGATCGATGGGTTCGGTCGGAGGGAGATGCCGGTGGCGCGCAACGAGGAACCGCTGACCGTGGAACGGCTGCGCGATCTGGTCGCCTCCGGCGAGGTGGACACCGTTGTCGTCGCGCTGACCGACATGCAGGGCAGGTTGCAGGGCAAGCGCTGTTCCGCCCGCTACTTCCTGGAAGAGGTCCTCGACCACGGCACCGAGGCGTGCAACTACCTGCTCGCGGTCGACGTCGACATGGCCACTGTGGACGGTTACGCGCTGTCTTCGTGGGAGACCGGCTACGGTGATTTCGTGCTGCGCCCGGATCTGCGCACCCTCCGCCGGATTCCCTGGCAGGAGGCGACCGCGCTGGTGCTCTGCGACGTGCTGTGGCACTCGGGCGAACCGGTCGCCCCCTCGCCGCGGCAGGTGCTCGGGCGGCAGCTCGACCGGCTCGCGGAGCTGGGGCTAACCGCGCACGTCGGGACCGAGCTGGAGTTCCTGGTCTTCCGCGACACCTACGAGCAGGCGTGGGACAAGCGGTACCACGAGCTGATCCCGATCAACCAGTACAATGTGGACTACTCGATCGCCGGTACCGGTCGGATCGAAGGGCTGCTGCGGCGGATCCGCAACGACATGACCGGCGCCGGGCTCTACGTCGAGTCGGCCAAGGGCGAGTGCAACTTCGGGCAGCACGAGATCGCCATCCGCTACGCGGACGCGCTGACCAGCTGCGACAACCACGCGCTCTACAAGAACGGCACCAAGGAGATCGCCGCGCAGGAAGGCGTCAGCCTGACCTTCATGGCCAAGTACGACGCCAGGGAGGGAAATTCCTGCCACATCCACGTGAGCCTGCGCGACGCCTCCGGTTCGGCCATGCCCGGCGACGGCGAGCACGGTTTCTCCCCGACCATGGCGCACTTCATCGCCGGTCAGCTGGCCTGCCTGCCGGAGCTGACCTACTTCCTGGCGCCGAACATCAACTCCTACAAGCGTTTCGCGCCGGGCAGTTTCGCGCCCACCACGATCGCGTGGGGTCGGGACAACCGCACCTGCGCGCTGCGGGTCGTCGGGCACGGCGAGAGCCTGCGGGTGGAGAACAGGGTGCCCGGCGGCGACGTGAACCCGTACCTGGCGGTGGCGGCGATCCTCGCGGCCGGGCTGCACGGGATCTCCGAGGAACTGCCGCTGGAGCCGATGCTGTCGGGCAACGCCTACGCCTCGGACAAGGACACGGTGCCGACCACGTTGCGGGATGCGGCGCGGTTGCTGGCGGAGAGCAAGGTCGCCGTCCAGGCCTTCGGGCAGGAAGTCGTCGACCACTACGTCAACGCGGCCCGCGTCGAGCTGGCCGCGTTCGACTCGGCGATCACCGACTGGGAGCGGATCCGTGGTTTCGAGCGCCTCTGACCGTCCGATCATCGGCATCAGCACCTACGTCGAGTCGGCCGGTTGGGGAGTCTGGAACCGCGAAGCGGCACTGCTGCCCACGAGCTACGTTGCCGCGGTGCACCGAAGCGGCGGCATTCCGGTGCTGCTACCCGTCCTCCCGGATGCGGCGGACGTAGCACTGTCCAGTGTGGACGCTCTGGTACTGGCAGGCGGCCCGGACGTCGACCCCGCCCGCTACGGCCAGCGGTCGCACCCCGCGCTCGGCCCCACGCAACCGCACCGGGACGACTGGGAGATCCGGCTGCTGCACGCCGCGCTCGACCGCGAGCTACCCGTCCTCGGCGTCTGCCGGGGCGCGCAGATCATGAACGTCGCGTTCGGCGGCACGCTGCACCAGCACCTGCCGGAACTCGTCGAACATCGCGAACACCAGCCGTCCCCAGCGGTTTTCGGCCGCAGCCGGGTGAAACTGCGGTCGGGCAGCCGGATCGCGTCGGTGCTCGGCGAGCAGGTCGACGTGCCCTGCTACCACCACCAGGCACTGGACCGGGTCGCCGCAGCGCTCGACGTGGTGGGCCAAGCCGACGACGGAACCGTCGAAGCGGTGGAGGTCGCCGGGCGGCGCTTCGCCGTCGGGGTGCAGTGGCATCCCGAAGAAGACGCAGTGGACGACCGGCTGTTCGCGGCGCTTGCCGCAGCGGCGAAGGAGGTGGACGGTGCCGCATGACGTGATCAACCCGGCGACCGAGCAGGTCGTGGCGACCGTGGCGCTGTGCGACGTCGAGGACACCGACGCGGCCATCGCGCGGGCGGTCCGCGCGCAGCGGTCGTGGCGCGCGCTCGCCCCTGCCGAGCGGGGGCGGCTGCTCCGGCGGTTCGCCGCGGCCGTCGACGCCGACATCGAGACGCTCGCCCGGCTGGAGGTCAGCAACTCCGGGCACACCATCGGCAACGCGCGCGGTGAGGCGAGCAACGTCCGGGACGTGCTGGAGTACTACGCCGCCGCGCCGGATCGGTTGTTCGGCAAGCAGATTCCGGTCGCCGATGGCGTGAACATCACGTTCCAGGAGCCGCTGGGCGTGGTCGGGGTGATCGTGCCGTGGAACTTCCCGATGCCCATCGCGGCCTGGGGGTTCGCCCCCGCGCTCGCGGCGGGCAACGCGGTCGTGCTCAAACCCGCCGAGCTCACCCCGCTCACCGCGATCCGGCTCGGCGAACTCGCCCTGCGAGCCGGACTTCCGGAGGGACTGCTGCAGGTCCTGCCGGGCCGGGGCTCGGTCGTCGGGGAGCGTTTCGTCACCCATCCCGACGTGCGCAAAGTGGTCTTCACCGGCTCCACCGCGGTCGGCCAGCGCATCATGGCCGGTTGCGCGAGCCAGGTGAAGCGCGTGACGTTGGAGCTGGGTGGCAAGAGCGCGAACATCGTCTTCGGCGACGCCGACCTGGAGCGCGCGGCGGCGACGGCGCCTCACGGTGTCTTCGACAACGCCGGGCAGGACTGCTGCGCCCGTTCCCGCATCCTGGTGCAGCGCAACGTCTACGACCGGTTCATGGAACTGCTGGAACCGGCGGTGCGCGGCGTGGTCGTCGGCGACCCGAGCGATGCGTTGACCGAGATGGGGCCGCTGATCTCGGCGCAGCACCGGGCCAAGGTCGCCGGGTACGTCCCCGATGGCGCCCCGGTGGCGTTCCGCGGCGATGCGCCCACCGGTGACGGATTCTGGTTCCCACCAACGGTTCTCGCCACCGGACTGACCGATCCCGCGTTCACCGAGGAGATCTTCGGCCCGGTGGTGGCGGTGGTGCCCTTCGACGACGAGGCCGACGCGGTGCGCATCGCCAACGACACCGAGTACGGTCTGTCCGGGTCGATCTGGACCCGCGATGTCGCCCGCGCGCTGCGGGTCTCGCGCGCGGTGGAGGCCGGGAACCTGTCGGTCAACTCGCACTCTTCGGTGCGCTACAACACGCCGTTCGGCGGATTCAAGCAATCCGGGCTCGGTCGCGAGCTCGGACCGGACGCCCTCGACGCGTTCACCGAGACCAAGAACGTCTTCATCCCCACTTCGGAAGGCGCATGAGCGGGCCGAGGTGCGGGTGTCCCGCGAGATACAGGAGTGAGCAATGCCGGAACGTCTGCAAGACCGCGTCGCCGTCATCACCGGCGGTGCCAGCGGGATCGGCCTGGCCACGGCTCGCCGGTTCGTCGCCGAGGGTGCCAAGGTCGTCATCGCCGACCTCGACCCGGACACCGGCAAGCGCGCCGCCGAAGAGGTGGGCGGGCGGTTCGTCCAGACCGACGTGACCGACGCGGATGCGGTCGCCCAGCTGTTCGCCACCGCCGACGCCGAGTTCGGGTCGATCGACATCGCCTTCAACAACGCCGGGATCTCCCCGCCCGAGGACGACTCCATCCTGGACACCGGGATCGAGGCGTGGCGCAAGGTGCAGGAGGTCAACCTCACCTCGGTCTACCTGTGCTGCAAGCACGTCCTGCCCTACATGCGCAGGCAGGGCAAGGGATCGATCATCAACACCGCGTCGTTCGTGGCGGTGATGGGTGCGGCCACCTCGCAGATCTCCTACACCGCGAGCAAGGGCGGCGTGCTGGCGATGTCCCGCGAACTCGGCGTGCAGTTCGCGCGGGAGGGCATCCGGGTCAACGCGCTGTGCCCGGGGCCGGTGAACACCCCGCTGCTGCAGGAGCTGTTCGCCAAGGACCCGGAGCGCGCCGCGCGGCGGTTGGTGCACGTTCCGTTGGGGCGCTTCGCCGAGGCGAGCGAGATCGCCGCCGCGGTCGCCTTCCTGGCCAGCGACGACGCGTCGTTCATCACCGCATCGCAGTTCCTGGTCGACGGCGGGATCTCGGGCGCGTACGTCACGCCGCTGTGAGTCTCCGGTTCGGGGCGCCGCGGCGCGCACCCGTATCGTCGCCGGTACCGACATCGAGCTGGGGGAGAGGGACGTGACCAGCCAGAACGAGTCGCTGGTGCTGCAAAGCCGGGCGAGCGAAGCGCTGTTCCGCGCGGTGCGCACCGGCAACGCGTTCGAGGAGACCGTGGAACGCCTGCTGCAGGCGATCCGGCTCGGCGTGGTGGCGCCGGGCGAGCGGCTGCCCGCCGAGCGGGAGCTGGCCACTCGGCTCAACGTCAGCCGGGTGACGTTGCGGGAGGCGATCCGGGCGTTGCAGGAGGCCGGTTACGTCGAATCCCGGCGCGGTCGCTACGGCGGCACGTTCGTCAACGTCGAACCGGCCCGCCCCAACCGCAAGGGGCCCCGCCGGATCGCCCGCGAGATGGGCGTCGACTTGCACGACGCCCTCACCCACCGGCATGTGCTGGAGGCCGGTGCCGCCGAACAAGCCGCCACCCGCGAACTCGGCGAAGCCGAGCGCGCCCACCTGGTGTCGCGACTCTCCGACGCGGGCACCGCGGAGCTGCACAACTACCGCCGGATGGACTCCCGCCTACACCTAGCGATCGCTGAACTAACCGGCTCAGCGTCGCTGACCTCAGCAGTCGCCGACGTCCGAATGCGCCTGAACGAACTCCTAGACGCGATCCCCCTACTGGAACGCAACATCACCCACTCAAACGAACAACACGAAGAAGTGGTCCGCGCCATCCTCAACGGCGACCCGACCACCGCCCGCCAATCAATGGCCGAACACCTAGAAGGCACCGCCGCCCTACTACGAGGCTTCCTCTCATAACCCCACCCAGCGCGTGGGCGGTCATGGGTGAAGGGCACCTTTGGCCGAGTATGCCGGTCAAAGGTGCCCTTCAGCCCTCACCCGATTGGGGTCTTGAGTGGGGGAGCGTGCTGGGGGTCGTTGTCGGGGTCGGGCGAACTAGACTTTGTTGGGTGGCGGAATACCGGATCGACGATCTTGCTCGGGCTGCGGGCACGACGGTGCGCAACGTGCGCGTCTACCAGGACCGGGAGTTGTTGCCGCCGCCTCGTCGCCAGGGGCGAACGGCGATCTACTCCGACGCGCACCTGGTGCGGTTGCGGCTGATCATCAACATGCTGGAGCGCGGCTACGCGTTCGCCCAGATCAAGGAGATGATCACGGCCTGGGAGTCCGGTCGCAGCCTTGGTGAGGTGCTCGGGTTGGAGGAGGCGGTGGGCGCTTCCTGGGCGGAGGAGGCGCCGCGCCCCGTCACGGTGGCCGAGCTGCGCAAGAAGTTCGGCAAGCAGTTCTCCCCGGCCAACATCAAGCGGTCGATCGAGCTGGGCCTGCTGGAGCGGCGCGGTCGCGGCTTCGTCGCGCCGAGCCCGCAACTGCTGGACGCCGGGGCCGAGCTGGTCGCCCTCGGGGTGCCGCTCAGCGCGGTGCTGGACCTGGCCGAGCAGTTGCAGGCCGACATCGACCACGTCGCCGGGGCGCTGGTGGAGGTGGTGCGCGAACACGTGCTGATCCGCCCGGTGCCAGGTGAGGACGATGTCCCGTACTACTCGGAAGTGCTGCAGCGGTTGCGGCCGCTGGTGATGTCCGCGCTCAACGCCGCCGCGGCGCGTTCGGCCGAGCGGGTGATCCCCGAGGTGCTCGGCGACCGCCTGGTCGAACTGCTGGAGCGCACCCACCGGCCCGACCAGGTCTCCTGATCCGTCCCGTCGACGGCCGCGCCAGGCACGGCATCTCGGCGCGCTGGTCCCGCACAGGTGAACCAATCATCCTTTGTGGACAGCGGAGGCCCGGGATCGGTGGAGTCGAGACACCGCCTATTCGTACGTAGAACTAAGAACGCGCGCAGAGCCGGGCTCGGCAGTACGTGAAAATCCCGGCTCTCACCGTAATCACGAACCCCAGGCCCCAAACGCCAATCCGCGCAACCGCACGTGCGGACAGGCTCTCAGTACTTGAGATGTTGTTCCCAGGCCCGGATCGCCCCTTTATGCTCGGGCCCGTGATCTCACCCAACACGTTCGTCGAACGACGCGCCATCGATCTGATGCGCGTCACGTGTTGTTCGTGTCGTTGATCTGACGGCCCATTCGCAGCCGCACCGCCGCAACGGCCTGTTCGCAAAGTCCCGTCACGACAAGGGACCTCTCTGCCGTTCATCACCCCGTAGCCAACCGGGGCTCCTCGTCCTGCGCTGAGCACGCACCGAAAAGTAGGTTGCTGATGTCCTCGTCGACCCAGGCCGGGCGCATTCGCCTGGCCCGACAACGAAAATCCATCACCAGAGCCATCGCCGCGCTGGCCGCGCTGTTCGTGCTCGCCGGTTGCGCCTCCGGCGGCGAGGCCGGTCGGCTGCCCGCGGACGCGCCGCTGCCCACCGCCATCCCGCCGGGGACCAAACTCGTCGTCGCGGACCAGCAGGAGCGGTTGCAGAGCCTGTTCCGCGCCTCCGGGGAGTTCGACAAGATGCCGGTGAAACCCGAGTTCGCCAACTTCACCGGCGGTCCCGAGGTGCTGGAGTCGTTCCGCGCCGAGGCCGCCGACATCGCCATCGTCGGCGACACCCCGCCGATCTACGCGCAGGCTTCCGGTGCGGACGTCCCGATCGTCGCGGCTTACCGGGTCGACCCGAATTCGACGCGCTTCGCGGTGACCCCCGGGGCGGATGTGCGCACCTTGGCGGATCTGCGCGGCAAGAAGATCGCCTACGCCGAAGGCACCGCGCAGCAGGCAGCGGTGTTGCGCGCGCTGGAAAAAGCGAGTCTGACCACGGATGATGTGCAGCTCGTCCGGCTGCAGCTGGCCGAGTTCAACGATGCGGTGCGCACCGGAGCGGTGGATGTCGCACCGCTGAACGAGCCCCGGCTGACCAGGTTCCTGACCCAGACCGAGGGCCGGGGCACCACGCTGCCGATCGCCGAGAACGGCGGCACCAGCACCGGCCTCAGCTTCCTCTACACGCGGCGCGCGGCACTGGAAGATCCCGGCAAGGCCGCGGCCATCAGGGCGTTCGTGGAGCACTTCGTCGCGGCCCGGCAATGGGCGGCCACCCATCCCGACGAGTGGATCGACTTCTACTACGTCAACAACCAGGGCGTCACCCGCACCGACGGCGAGCGGATCGTGGCGACCGAAGGCGATGTCGTCTTCCCCAGGCTCGACGAGTCGCTGATCGCCACCCAGCAGCACACCATCGACCTGCTGCTGGCCGACGGTGGCCTGCCGAAGCCCCTGAACGCCCACGACCACTTCGATCGGCGATTCGACGCGGTCATCGAGGAAGCGGCGCAGCGGGTCGGCGCCAGTCGAGGGGAGCCGGGCAATGGCGGCTGAGCGCCGACGACTGGGGCCGGGCCGCAAGATCCCGTTCTTCCGGCTCCTCGGTCCAATCGTGCTGTTGCTGGTCTGGCAGCTGACGTCGGGCGCGGGTCTGCTCTCGCCGCACACGCTCACACCGCCCGCGCAGGTGGTGTCCACCGCCGGGGAGCTGCTCGCCGACGGTCGGCTGCAATCGCACCTGCTGACGTCGTTGTGGCGGGCTTCGGTGTCGTTGCTGCTGGGCGTGTTGATCGGCTTGGCGCTGGCGCTGGTGGCGGGGCTGAGCCGCTTCGGGGAGGCGTTGGTCGACGGGCCGGTGCAGATCAAGCGGGCGATCCCGACGCTGGCGCTGATCCCGCTGGCGATCATCTGGTTCGGCATCGGCGAGGGCATGAAGATCACGGTGGTGACGCTGGCCGTGCTGGTGCCGATCTACCTCAACACCCACGCCGCCTTGCGCGGCGTCGACGGGCGATTCGTGGAGCTGGCCGAGACGGTGCGGCTGAGTCGCTGGCAGTTCGTGCGCCGGATCGCGATTCCCGGTTCGCTGCCCGGTTTCTTCACCGGGCTGCGGATGGCGGTGACGATTTCCTGGCTGGCGCTCGTGGTGGTGGAGCAGATCAACGCGACCAGCGGCATCGGCTCGCTGATGACGCAGGCCCGCAACTACGCGCAGACCGACATCATCGTGGTGGGCCTGGTCATCTACGCCTTGTTCGGGCTGCTGTCGGACGGTGTCGTGCGATTCGCGGAAGGGCGGGTGCTGTCGTGGCGCCGAACACTGGACAGTTGACCGAACGGTCCGAGGAGCTCCACAGTGGACAATCGGTGGTCGAGGTGCGTCGACTGGTCCGCCGGTTCGGCGACCGGGTGGTGCTCGACGGCGTCGATCTCGACATCGGGCGGGGTGAGTTCGTCGCGCTGCTGGGCCGCAGCGGCTCCGGCAAGAGCACGTTGTTGCGCGCGCTCGCCGAACTCGACCACGACGTGACCGGCAGCGGGCTGGCCGCGGTACCGGAAAACCGCGCGGTCGTCTTCCAGGATTCCCGGCTGCTGCCGTGGGCCAGGGTGCTCGACAACGTCATCCTCGGCCTCTCCGGTGCCGACTCGGCCGAGCGCGGCCGGGCCGTGCTGCGCGAGGTGGGGCTCGCCGGGCGGGAGCGGTCCTGGCCCAACGCGCTCTCCGGCGGCGAGCAGCAGCGCGCCGCGCTGGCCCGTTCCCTGGTGCGGGAACCCGAACTCCTGCTCGCCGACGAGCCCTTCGGTGCGCTCGACGCGCTGACCCGGATCCGGATGCACCGGCTGCTCCAGGAGTTGTGCGCCCGGCACCGGCCCGCGGTGCTGCTGGTGACGCACGACGTCGACGAGGCGATCACGCTGGCCGACCGGGTTCTGGTGCTCGACGGCGGAAAGATCGCCGTGAACCGGGAAATCGACCTGCCAGCACCGAGATCGCACCGCGATGCGCGGTTCATCGACCACCGGGACGCGCTGCTCGCGGCGCTCGGTGTCCACGAATGGGAGGAATCAAGTGAGTGAACGGAAACTGCACCTCAACGCGTTCCTGATGGGCGTCGGCCACCACGAGGCGGCCTGGCGGTTGCCGGAGAGCGACCCGGCGGCCAACAACAGCCCGGCGCACTACGTGGCGTTGGCGCGCATCGCCGAGCGCGGCACCTTCGACTCGGTGTTCCTCGCCGACGCCCCGGCCTTGCGGGTCGACGTCGGCCAGCGCCCAGCCACCGCGCTGGAACCGACCGTGCTGTTGACCGCGCTGGCGATCGCCACTGACCGGATCGGGCTGATCGCCACCGCGTCCACCACCTACAACGAGCCCTACAACCTCGCCCGCCGGTTCGCTTCGCTGGACCACATCAGCGGCGGTCGGGCGGGCTGGAACATCGTCACCAACGCGGTGGTGGAGGCGGCGCGCAACTTCAACCTGGACGAGCTGCCGTCGCACCGCGACCGCTACCGGCGCGCCCAGGAGTTCGTCGAGGTCTCCCAGAAGCTCTGGGACAGCTGGGAAGACGATGCCGAGGTGGGCGACAAGTCCGGGATCTGGGCGGATGAGCGCAAGGTGCACACCATCGACCACCGGGGCGAGCACTTCGCGGTTCGCGGTCCGCTGAACGTGCCCCGCTCGCCGCAGGGCCACCCGGTGCTGGTGCAGGCCGGTTCTTCCGAAGACGGCAAGGCGCTGGCCGCGCGCTTCGCCGAAGCCGTGTTCACCGCGCAGCAGACCTTGGACGAGGGCAAGGCGTTCTACGCCGACCTCAAGGAACGCGCGCGGCAGTTCGGCCGCGACCCGGAGGCGGTCAAGATCCTGCCGGGCATCGTGCCGGTCATCGGCGGCACCGAAACCGAGGCCCGGAAGCTGGCGGCCGACCTGCGCGACCACATCGTGCACGGCTACGCGTTGCAGCGGCTGTCCGGCACGTTGGGCATCACGCTGACCGAGGACGATCTCGACCGGCGGCTTCCGGCGGAACTGCCCGGTGAGGACCAGATCGAGACGGCCAAGAGCCGCTACACACTGGTGGTCGACCTGGCCAGGCGCGAGGACCTGACCGTGCGGGAGATCATCCACCGCCTCGGCGGCGGCCGGGGGCACCGCACCTTCACCGGCACGCCCGAGCAGATCGCCGACACCATCGAGAAGTGGTTCATCAGCGGCGCCGCCGACGGGTTCAACGTGATGCCCCCGGTGCTCCCGTCGGGCCTGGCGTCCTTCGTGGACCACGTGGTGCCGATCCTCCGCCAGCGCGGCCTGTTCCGCACCGAGTACACCGGGCGGACGCTGCGCGAGCACTACGGCCTGCGCCGCCCCGCCAACCAGTTCGCCCAACCCCGCGAAGCCGTCTTCTGAGCTCCACCCGCGCCGAACCCGGCGGACCGGGGCGGGTTTCAGGCGTGCTGCGGGGCCGGGCGAGCGGTGTCAGCGCATCGCGGGTTGGGCCGGGTCCTGCTTCGTCGCGGTGGTGTCGGGCAGCGGCCGTTCGCGGAGCAGGAGGACGGCGGCCACGATCACGACGACCCCGGTAGCCGCGTGGATGCCGAGCGCGGCCGCCAGGGTGCCGCCGTGTGTCACGACGTTCGCGGCGTCGACGAACGGGATGATCGCGTCGGCGAGCAGCACCCAGCCCAGGGCCCGTCGTTGGCGCAGCGCCAACAGGATGAAGATGATGATCGCGCAGACGAGGTCGCGGACCGCCTTGATGACGAAGTAGCCCGCCGCGTTGCCGTGCGGCCACTCGGGGATGCCGAACCCCGCCGCCGATCCCTCCGGGTTGATCAGGAAGCCCGTCCCGAACCACACCACGAAGAGCCCGAGCAGGACGACCAGTCCGGTGGTGAAGTGCCGCAACTTCATGACTGTCTCCAGTTTGTCTAGCATCGATCGTTGTCCTAGCGACGCTAGCAGTAGCGACGATCGATTGTCTAGCAGTGCTAGGATCGGACTGTGTCTGTCAAAGAGCGCAAGGAACGGGAACGGGCCGAACGGCACCGGTTGATCATCGCCGCAGCGCGCGAGCTCGCCGAGGCCGAAGGCTGGGACGCGGTCACCACGCGGCGGCTGGCGGAACGGGTCGAATACAGCCAACCGGTCCTCTACAGCCACTTCAGCGGCAAGGACGCCATCGTCGCCGCGGTGGCCGTCGAAGGTTGCGCGGAACTCGCCGCCGAGCTGCGCCGGGCCCGAACCGGCCGCCGGGCTCCCAAGGCGGCCATCCGCGCGCTGGCCGATGCCTACCTCGGATTCGCTCGCGATCGGCCCGCGCTGTACGAGGCGATGTTCGTCCGGCCCACCGACATCCCCTTCGGCACCGATGAAACGCCTGCGGAGCTGCGCGAGGCCTTCGGGGAATTCGTCGCGGTGCTCGAACCGCTGGCCGCCGACCGCGACCTGGAGACCTTCGCCGAGGTCGTCTGGAGCGCCCTGCACGGGCTGGCGGTTCTCACCCGCGCCGACCGCCTCCGAGTCAGCCACCACAAAGCGCGCCTCGACGTGCTGATCGACCAACTCGCCTAGACCCCGACCACGAAAGCACGCCGACGCCACGACCCGTCGGCGCCGGGCCGACTGGACCAACCGGACAAGAGGCCCGCTCACCCGACAACGCGTCACCACCGCGTGATGGGGACTGGGTGAGGGGCACCCGTGACCCAGTTACTTGGTCATGGGTGCCCCTCACCCCTCACCTGAACGGAGGTTGGCGCGGTCGTCGGCGCCATACTGGGTGGTGTGAGGGTGCTGATCATCGCTGTCGGGTCTCGCGGGGACGTTGTGCCATATGTCGGGCTGGGGCGGCGGATTCGGGACGCGGGGCATCCGGTGGCCGTCGCCGCGCATCGGCCGTTCGCCGGGGTGGTGCGGGAGAACGGGTTGGAGTTCCGGGAGATTCCCGGTGAGCTGCGGGATCTGGTGTCGCACGCGCCGGACAGCACGCTCTCGCCGAGGTTCATGGCACAGCGCATCAAGCGCACCACCCGGTACTTCAACGCGGTGGGCCGCGGTGTGCTGGACGTGGCGAAGCAGGGCGCCGATGTGCTGTTGCAGTGCGGGACAGTGCCATTCGGCTACCACGTCGCCAAGGGCTTGGGGATCCCGAGCATGGGCGTCTACCTGCAACCCATCGAACCGTCCGGGGACTTCCCGCCGATCCTGTTCCACACCGCGCGGTCCATCGGGCAGCGGGGGAACCGGACGTTGGGGCACCTGGCGTTGGCGTCGTTGTTCCCGGTCAACCGCGTGGTGAACGAGTTGCGGGTGGAGCTCGGGCTGCCGCGCGTCGGCGCGTTGCAGGCGTTGGCGGCGCAGCAGGTCGAGCGGTGGCCGATCTTCCACGGATACTCCCCGGCGGTCCTGCCGCGCCCGGCCGACTGGCGGGACGGGCTGTCGGTGGTCGGCTACTGGTGGCCACCCGCCCGGGAGGATTGGTCGCCGCCCCAGGAGTTGGTGGACTTCTTGGCCGCCGGACCACCGCCGGTGTTCATCGGGTTCGGCAGCATGGCCGGTGGGCACGGGCAGCGGTTGTCGGAGCTGGTGGCTGCGGCGGTGCGCCAGGCCGGGGTGCGGGCGGTCGTGCAGCGCGGTTGGGCCGGGCTTTCGGTTGCCAGCGATGACGTGCTCACGGTCGACGACGTGCCGCACGAGTGGTTGTTCCCGCAGCTGAGCGCGGTGGTGCACCATGCTGGCGCGGGCACCACCGGGGCCGCGCTGCGGGCTGGGGTTCCGGCCGTGGCGGTGCCGATGTTCGCCGACCAGCCGCTGTGGGCGTCCCGGATCTTCGCGCTCGGGGCAGGACCAGCGCCGGTGCCGATGCAGCGGTTGACGCCGCAGCGGCTCGGCGACGCCATCCGGCAGGCCCTCGCCTGGCCGCGCTACCGGGCCAACGCCGCGCGGCTCGCGGAGCGGATTCGCGCCGACGACGGCGCCGCGCCGGTGGTCGAAGCACTGCACGGACTTTCGGTGTGAAAGAGAGTGCGCGGGTTGGTTAGCGTGCTTCCAGGACTACCGGCGGGAATTCGGGCTCAACTCGCGCAATCGGATCGTCCTCATCCTGGTGACGACTGCCTTCGCGTTCCAATTCTCCAGCAGTTGCCCGGATCCGATAGCGTCGGGGTTACCGCGGGATCACGGTTGGAACACGTCGATTCCGCCTGCCGTGACCTGCGATCTTCCGCGAAAACGAGTCGCCATGACCGCTATCCGGGGAAAGTGGTCGAGATCTGGCGGGGTTTGTCCACGCACGATAGTTGGCGTCTATCGAACGATAGAGAGTTTCGCGTTGAAGTACCTCTCCGCGCGATGGGAATCTAGAGCGAATCTACGTCGGAGTGGAGTCGTGATGACGATCGCGCAGCGGGTGCGTGCTGTGGTTGACGCGCATCGGGGAGAGCGGGGGGCGCTGCTGCCCATCCTGCACCGCATCCAGGATGAGTTCGGATACATCGATCCAGAGGTTGTGCCGGTGCTGGCCGCCGAGCTGAACATCTCGCGCGCCGACGTCCACGGCGTCATCACCTTCTACACCGATTTCCGCTCCGATCCAGCGGGCACCAGCACCGTGCGCCTGTGCCGCGCCGAGGCGTGCCAGTCGGTGGGCGCCGAGAAGCTGGTCGCGGACGCGGAGCAGGTTTTCGGCATCAAGGTCGGCGAGACCACCCCGGACCGGTCGGTGACGCTGGAACAGGTGTTCTGCCTCGGCAACTGCGCACTCGGCCCCGCGGCGCAGGTCAACAACAAGCTCTACGGCCGGGTCGACCGGAGCAGGCTCGTCGAGATCCTCGCGGAGGACCACGCATGATCACCGTCTACGTTCCCGTCGACTCCGCCGCCACCTCCGTCGGGGCCGACGACGTCGCCGCCGCCATCCAGCGCGAGGCGGGCGAACCGATCCGCATCGTGCGCAACGGATCCCGCGGCATGCTGTGGCTGGAGCCGTTCGTCGAGGTCGAAACCGAGCGGGGCCGCGTCGGCTACGGGCCCGTCACCCCCGCCGCCGTGCCCGACCTGCTCGCCGCTGGCCTGCTGCGGGGCGCGGACCACGAGCTGTGCCAGGGCGTTGTCGATGAACTGCCGTGGATGCGCGACCAGCAGCGGCTGTGCTTCGCCAGGGTCGGTGTCACCGACCCGCTGTCCGCCGCGGACTACCAGGCCCACGGCGGCCTGGCCGGACTGCGCAAGGCGATCGAGCTCGACCAGGCCGAGGTGGTCCAGCAGGTCACCGACTCCGGTCTGCGCGGTCGCGGCGGTGCGGGTTTTCCGGCGGGCATCAAGTGGAACACCGTGCGCAACGAGGACGGTCCGCTGAAGTTCGTGTGCTGCAACGCCGATGAGGGCGACTCCGGCACGTTCGCCGACCGGATGCTCATGGAGGGCGACCCGTTCTGCCTCATCGAGGGCATGACCATCGCCGCCTACGCGGTTGGTGCCATCGAGGGCTACATCTACATCCGCTCCGAATACCCCGACGCGGTCAACACGATGCGCCGCGCCATCGACATCGCCTACGCGCACGGCTGGCTCGGCGAGAACGTGCTCGGCGCGGGCTTCCAGTTCGACTTGCACGTCCGGGTGGGCGGCGGCGCCTACATCTGCGGTGAAGAGACCTCCATGCTGGAGAGCCTGGAGGGCAAACGCGGCATGGTCCGCGCCAAACCGCCGATCCCCGCGATCACGGGTCTGTTCGGCAAGCCGACCGTCGTCAACAACGTGCTCACCCTCGCCAGCGTCCCGACGATCCTCGCCGAAGGCCCCAACACCTATGCGGAGCTGGGCGTCGAGCGCTCCCGGGGCACGCAGGTCTTCCAGCTGACCGGCAACATCGCGCGCGGCGGCATCTTCGAGACCGCCTTCGGCATCACGATCGGCGAACTCGTCGACGGCTACGGCGGCGGCACCCGCACCGGCAGGCCGGTTCGGGCGGTGCAGATCGGCGGGCCGCTGGGCTCGTACGTGGCGCCGACGCAGTTCGACCTGCCGATGGACTACGAGGCGCTCGCGGCGGCCGATGCGATGCTCGGCCACGGCGGCATCGTGGTCTTCGACGACACCGTGGACATGGCCGCGATGGCGCGCTTCGCCTTCGAGTTCTGCGCCGAGGAGTCCTGCGGCAAGTGCACGCCGTGCCGGGTAGGCGCGGTGCGCGGTGTGGAAGTGATCGACAAGATCACCGGCGGCGAGGACCGCGACGGCAACTTGGCCCTGCTGGGCGACCTCTGCGAACTGATGACCGACGGATCGCTGTGCGCGATGGGCGGTCTCACCCCGAACCCAGTGAAGAGTGCGCTCGCGCATTTCCCCGAAGACTTCCTCAAGGAGGCGAAGTAGGCGATGGGTCTGTTGAAGGAGCACGACTTCGGTACCCCGGCCAAACCGGGGTCCCCGACGGTGACCGTCGAAATCGACGGCATGCCCGTCACCGTGCCCGAGGGCACGTCGGTGATGCGCGCGGCGGCCAGCGCGGGCACCGACATCCCCAAGCTGTGCGCGACCGACAGCCTTGAGTCGTTCGGTTCGTGCCGCCTGTGCCTGGTCGAGATCGACGGGCGCCGGGGCACGCCCGCCTCGTGCACGACCCCGGTGGCCGAGGGCATGAAGGTCCGCACCCAGACGCCGAAGTTGGAGAAGCTGCGCCAGGGCGTGATGGAGCTCTACATCTCCGACCACCCGCTGGACTGCCTCACCTGTTCGGCCAACGGCGACTGCGAACTGCAGGACATGTCCGGTGTCGTGGGTCTGCGGCAGGTCCGCTACGGCTACGACGGCGAGAACCACCTCGACGCGCCCAAGGACACCAGCAACCCGTACTTCGACTTCGACGCCTCCAAGTGCATCGTCTGCTCCCGCTGCGTGCGCGCCTGCGGCGAGGTGCAGGGCACGTTCGCGCTGACCATCGAGGGGCGCGGGTTCGACTCCAAGGTTTCGCCCGGCGCGGCCGAGCTGTTCATGGACTCCGAGTGCGTGTCCTGCGGCGCCTGCGTGCAGGCGTGCCCGACGGCGACGTTGCAGGAGAAGTCGGTCGTCAACCTCGGCATGCCGACGCGCTCGGTGCTCACCACCTGCGCGTACTGCGGTGTCGGGTGCTCGTTCAAGGCCGAGCTGCGCGGCGACGAGCTGGTGCGCATGGTGCCCTACAAGGACGGCGGCGCCAACGAGGGCCACTCCTGCGTCAAGGGTCGCTTCGCGTTCGGCTACGCCACCCACCCCGACCGCCAGCTCAAGCCGATGATCCGCGAGAAGATCACCGACGAGTGGCGCGAGACCGACTGGGAAACCGCGGTCCGCTACGTCGCCGACAAGTTCCGCGACATCCAGGCCAAGCACGGCACCGGCGCGATCGGTGGCATCACGTCGTCGCGCTGCACCAACGAAGAGGTCTACGTGGTGCAGAAGATGGTGCGCGCGGCGTTCGGCAACAACAACGTCGACACCTGCGCCCGGGTGTGCCACTCGCCGACCGGTTACGGCCTGAAGCAGACCTTCGGCACCTCGGCGGGCACCCAGGACTTCCGCTCGGTCGCCGAGGCCGACGTCATCGTGGTGATCGGCGCGAACCCCACCGACGGACACCCGGTGTTCGGCTCGCGCATGAAGCGGCGGTTGCGGGAAGGCGCGCGGCTCATCGTCATCGACCCCCGGCGCATCGACCTGGTGCGGTCGCCGCACATCGAGGCCGAGCACCACCTCCAGCTCGCCCCGGGCACCAACGTGGCGATGGTGAACTCGCTCGCGCACGTCGTGGTCACCGAAGGACTCGTCGACCGGTCCTTCGTGGACGACCGCTGCGAGGACTTCGACGCGTGGGCCGATTTCATCGCCCGTCCGGAGAACAGCCCGGAGGCCACCGAGTCGATCACCGGTGTCCCCGCCGAGGAGGTGCGCGCGGCGGCCCGGCTCTACGCGACGGGTGGCAACGGCGCGATCTACTACGGTCTCGGGGTCACCGAGCACAGCCAGGGTTCGACGATGGTGATGGGCATGGCCAACCTGGCGATGGCCACCGGCAACATCGGCCGCGAGGGCGTCGGCGTGAACCCGTTGCGCGGGCAGAACAACGTGCAGGGTTCCTGCGACATGGGCTCGTTCCCGCACGAGCTCTCCGGTTACCGGCACGTCTCCGACGACGCGGTGCGCGAGGTGTTCGAGACGCTGTGGTCCCGGCCGATCATGTCCGAGCCCGGCTTGCGGATCCCGAACATGTTCGACGCCGCCGTAGACGGCACGTTCCGGGGGCTGTTCGTGCAGGGCGAGGACATCGCCCAGTCCGACCCGAACACCCAGCACGTCTCGGCCGCGCTGGCGGCCTTGGACCTCGTGGTGGTGCAGGACCTGTTCCTCAACGAGACGTCCAAGTTCGCGCACGTGTTCCTGCCGGGCACGTCGTTCCTGGAGAAGGACGGCACGTTCACCAACGCCGAGCGCCGCATCAACCGGGTCCGCCCGGTGATGCCGTCGAAGACGGGCAAGGACGAGTGGCAGGTGGCCTGCGATATCGCGCAGGCCATGGGCTACGACATGGACTACGACCACCCGCGCGAGATCATGGACGAGATCGCGGCGGTGACGCCGACCTTCGCCGGGGTTTCGTTCGACAAGCTCGACAAGCTCGGCAGCGTGCAGTGGCCGTGCAACGACGCCGCGCCCGAAGGCACTCCGGTGATGCACATCGACGGGTTCGTGCGCGGCAAGGGCAAGTTCGCGATGACGCCGTTCGTGGCGACGCGGGAGCGCAGCACCCGCAAGTTCCCGCTGATCCTAACCACGGGTCGCATCCTGTCGCAGTACAACGTCGGCGCGCAGACGCGGCGCACCGCGAACGTGGCGTGGCACCCGGAGGACGTGTTGGAGATCCACCCGCACGACGCCGAGGAGCGCGGTATCTCCACCGGTGACCGGGTGACGCTGTCCAGCCGCGTCGGCACCACGACCCTGCGCGCGGAGATCTCCGACCGCATGCCGGTCGGCGTGGTCTACACGACGTTCCACCACCCGATCACCGGGGCGAACGTGGTGACCACGGAGAACTCCGACTGGGCCACCAACTGCCCGGAGTACAAGGTCACCGCCGTGCAGATCAGCCTCAGCAATCCGACAATCCGTACCGCGGAGAACCAGGAACCGGCGCTGATCGAATCATGAGCTCTGACATCTCACCCCAGGTCCGGATGGCCAACGAGATCGCCGTCCAGTTCCCGCACCTGCCGCCGGAGCAGGCGGTCGACATCATCGCCGATCACATCAAGATGTTCTGGGACCCCCGGATGAAGGCGGAGCTGCACCGCTACGCCACCAGCGATCCCGACACGCTACACCCGCTGGCCCTGGCCGCCACCCGCCTCCTGGCGGACGCCGAACACCGGGTGTAGCACGGGGTGAGGGGCACCCGTGACCCAGTTACTTGGTCACGGGTGCCCCTCACCCATCACTCGATGGGTGCGTGCGACCTGGGCGGGTTATGAGTGAGGGGCACCTTTTGCCAAATAAGAGCCTGTCTTCGAACTCGTTTTGCTTCGCGGTGCGGGTGGCAGACCTGGCGATTTCGCGCGAAATCGCCCCCCGCCCCGCGTGGGAGACGGCGATTTCGCGCGAAATCGCCCACCTCACCCGAGGCGAACGGCCCGACACGACCACTTCAAAAACAGGCACTCAGGTTCCGCCACCCGCACCGCCACCCAAACCAATCCGCGCACTCTCCAAGTTGGTAGAAGGTGCCCTTCACCTGGTTTCGTGGTTGGGTGCGGCCGGGGCGGTGTTGGGGGCATAGCACCGCCCCGGCGTCGCGGTTCGATTTGGTCTGGCGTTGGTTGCGGAAGGCCTTGTCGCGTAGTGCCGTTCCGGTTGGTGGTGGTTGACAGTTAGGCGGCTGCGCGTCCGTCGAGCAGCTGCCGGGTCACCGTGGTGATCCGGCGCCCGGCGTAGCGGGTCGCTGCCTTGGTGTCGTCGCTGATCGGGATGGCGCCCTGTCCGTCGGCGTGCGATGGGCCGTACGGCGTGCCGGTGGCGAACTGGATGGGGTCGGTGTACCCCGGTGTCACCAGGATCCCGCCGAAGTGGTGCACGGTGTTGTACAGCGCGAGCAGCGTCGATTCGCGTCCGCCGTGCGCCGTCGCGGTGGAGGTGAGACCGGAGTACACCTTGTCCGCGAGCTGACCCTGCGCCCACGCGCCGCCGAGGGTGTCGATGAACTGCTTGAGCTGCGAGGAGATGTTGCCGAACCGGGTCGGTGACCCGAAGACGACCGCGTCGGCCCACAGCACGTCGTCGACGGTGGCGGTGGGCTCGTCGCGCACGGCGTCGTGATGCCGCTGCCACGCCTCGTTGGCCGCGATGGCCTCCGGGGGCGCCAGCTCCGCCACCCGGTGGACCCGCACTTCCGCGCCCGCCTCCTCGGCGCCCGCGGCGTACTCCTGCGCGAGCGCGTGCATGGTGCCCGTCGAGCTGTAGTAGATGATTGCGATCTTCGGAGTCGTCACGTCGTCATCCCCGCTGGTCATAATTCATTGCACGATGATGTCTGATGGAATCGCGAACATCATCGTAGGAGCGACCTCGCCAGGCGTCAACATTGGTGATACGGAGATGTTCGATGAATTAGGGGTCGACCTCGATCGCGGCCATTGGGCACGCCCTGGCGGCCGCTCGGGCCACGTCGAGGAGTTCCCCGTCCACCTCGTCGACGCGCGGTTCGGCGCGCATCCCGTCGCCGATGGCGAAGAGTTCGGGTGCGCTGGACTCGCACAGCCCGGCCCCGATGCAGGTTTCGCGCACGTGGATCGGGTGGCTCATCGCGCGCTCCCGGTGCGGATCCATTCCCGGTGCGCGCCGTCCGCGTTCAGTCCCGCACGCTCCTCCGGGGCGTGGTGGAGGGGCGTGAAGATCTGTGAAGCTACCTTGCCGATCCCGTCGAGTGCTGCGGCGGCCGGTGAGTCGAGCCAGCGCTGCGCGCCCTCGGTCGAGTCCCAATGCGTCAGCAGGAGGTAGCGCACGGGGGCCAGCTGTGGCGCCTCTTCGAGCGGACCGACGAACTGGTACGGGTTCGGCTCGAAGTTCCCGTTCGTGGTCTCGAAACGCCGCGGACCGAATCCGGGAAGGGACTCGTTCAGCTGCGCCAATGTCGCCGCCACTTCGTCCTCGGTCATCGCCTCGTCGCGGGAGATGGCCGTCTCGACGAACACGCGACCTTCCGCCACCTCGCCAGGAGCGGGCAGTCGCCACTTGCGGATGTAGAAGGAGTTGAACCACGTTTCGTGCGCCTTGCGCTGCACCGCGCCGTGGTGCCTGCTGTGATACCACTGGTCCATGTGGTCGGGCGTCTCGAACACGCCTCCGAAGTAGAGCCACGACGAATTGGCGATCGGCCCACCGATCACGCCCCGGAAACCAGGAGCTGCTGCGGCCACCGGACCGAAACGGTCTTGGGCCTGCCAGAACTCGTCCTCGATGCCCGGCGCGAGCGTGAAGCACGCCTCCATCACCGTGAGCGTCTGCGGGACATCCGTTCGTTTCGACATGGGAATCCCTCCGCCGTTGACGGGTTTTCGAGAGAATATGTCTCTTGAGCGACGGTCGTCAATAAGGCGCTATATTCACCGGATCGTTCGCTTGCGTGCCAGGTGATGCGAGGGCTACCCTCGCCGCCGAATCAACTGTCTTCAATGGACAGAGCTGGATGCCTGTCAAGCCTGATGAGCCAGGTGGACATGGACGAGTTGTGAAGTCTTGGCATCCCGGCATGCATCGGGGGCTCGCGGAGCTTCGTCAGGTCGTCGCTGCGGTGGGCTCAGTTGCCTGGATCCGCCGCTGCCCGGACTGTCGCCGTCATGAGGCGGATCGCGGTGGCTGGCGCGATTCCGCCTTGCTGCACCAGCGATTCCCAGGTTCGGAAGGCGATGGCGTGTCGGACGGCCGCGGCCACGAGCTTGCCGCGCGCGCCTCGTGCCCGGAACGGCTGGGCGAGCACCCGCGCCACCTCGTCCAAGTAGGCGTGGTAGGTGCCGAGGGCCTGGCGGACGATGGGTACCGTCTCGGCGTCGCGCAGCGCGTTGGCCAGCATCGCCGCCACGGTGGAGTAGAACGCGTAGAGCTCGTCCAGTCCGGCCGCGAGCCGCTCGTCCGCCGAGTCGATCGACTTCCAGGCCGCGGCGTCGGGCCAGGGGTGCTGCGTCCAGTACCGGGTGGAGCAGGCGGCGAACAGGTCGTCGTCGGTGGGGAAGTGCCGGTACACGGTGTGCCGCTGGACCCCGGCCAGCGCGGCGATCGCGGCGATGGTCGTGTGCGCGGGGCCCACGGTTCCATGCAGTTCGATGGTCGCATCGGTGATCCGCTGACGCGTCGCCTCCATCGCGTCAGCGCGCTGCCGGAGCTCGTACTTGCGGCTCACCTTCTCCCCGGCCACGGTCATCCCGCCTTCCTCGTCCGGGTCCACGGTACCCGGGCGGATGGCGGAGTCAGCCGCCCGTGCGGACCTGTGTCCCGAACGGGTTGTCGATGAGGTACCGCCAGTACCCGTCTGCGCCACGACGCGCGATGTCGCTGGCCACGCCCGCCAGGTGCACAGGCGCACCGTCCGGGCCGATACCGGCGATGGACCAGTCGAGCACGATCTGCACGATGTCGTCGGCGACGAACAGGTGCCGCGCGGTCGCCACCATCGGTAGGCCCAGGCCCAGGAAACGGCCCAGCTCCTCGGCGATCTGGTCCTGTTCGGTCAGGGTGTTGCCAGCCTCGGTGATGAAGACGGCCCCTGGCTCGTAGAAGCCCATCATCGCGCTGACTTCGCCCGTGTTGAACCGCTCCAGCAGTGCTGCGGCTATACCTTCGGGCTCGGTGGCGAGGGGGTACGCATCGGACACGTTGGCGCTCCTTCGTCGGACGGCGACCTCGAATCGAGTTCACTGCACAGATGCGTTCGGCGAAAATGGAGCATAGGGCGCTGTGTTGCGCGGGTCAATATTCCGGGAACATGACTGGTCGATCAAAATGGCGAGTTCGGCTGGTTGGGGTGCGGCCAGGGGCGATGCCGGGGAGGGGCGGCGCACCGCCCCCGGCCGCGCGGCTCGATGCCCGGGAGTCGGGGGGATCGGCATCGAGCCGGGTTCACATGCGCCGCAGCGATTCCACGACGCGGCGTTGGATTTCCAGCGATGGGACTTCGGAAGGCGCTGTGTCCGATGTGGATTCTTCGGCTCGCTCGCGCAGGTGGTGCCGTCCGGTGCGCCTCGCGGCTTCGGCTTCCACGTGTTCGATCAGCTGCCACACGTTCGTGGCGCCTTCGCCCGCCCCGGCGTGTTGGGGGAGGCGTCGGCGGTAGGCGCGCATCAAGATCATCCCGGTCAGCAGGGACAGCAGGCAGGCCACGGCCGTCCAGGTCGGGTTCATCAGGCGGTCCTCTCCGACTGGTCGATCACGTCGGGCGGGCGGTTCTCCCGCAGCAGCAGGACGATCTGTTCGAGAGCGGCGGAGGTTTCGTCGATGTCCTCGGGATCGAGGTGGCCCCCGCCCACCCGGAATGCGAGGTCGTCGAGCACCCATTGAGTCCGCCGCAGGAACACCGCCAGCCCAGCGGTCCCGGCGCTCACGGCCCAACACCGACAAGCCGCCGAGCCTCGATGTCGCACTGCGGGCAGGTCTCCCACAACCAAGCCAACTCGCTGTTGTCCGCGACGAGCTCCTGCCAGCACAACGTCATCACCTGAGTGCCAGTCGGATACGAGCAACCACAAGGCCGTTCATCCAAACTCGCATGCCGCTGCCCATCAGCAGGCACCCAATGAAACACGTACATCCGGACCCCCATCGTTGGTTCTGTTTGGTACCAGTGGTTCTGTGACATATTGGACACGAGGGACCAGTGAGTCTGCAATTAACCTTTCGAGGGATCTTCACCAGGCATAATTCACCGCTAGTGTGTGGTGCATGGCTGGTACCACCCCGAAAGCGCGAGCGCTCGGCGCTGAACTACGGCGAGCGCGTGAAGAGGCAGACCTGGGACTGCGGCAACTCGCAGCGCAGCTCGGCACATCGCACGCCACCGTTTCTCGCTGGGAGAACGGGCTGCGTTCACCCAAACCCGAAGACGTCGCCGCATACCTCGCCAAGGTGGATGCGCCTGCTGAGCTGAGAGCGGAACTCGTTGAGCTAGCGAGGGATCCGGACGGATCCCATTGGCTGTCCGTCGGGATGCCCGATCAGCATCGCCAACTAGCGGCCCTGCTTGAGATCGAACGAGAAGCCACCAGCATCACGACCGTCTCACCGCTCCTGGTCCCAGGACTCCTGCAAACGGCCGACTACGCACGGGCGATCATGATTGGGGCGGAAGTGCCTCACGATGAAGTCGACATGAGGGTAGCGGTGCGCCTCGGGCGCCGTGAGGCGATCGTCCGAAACAACGCAGCTAAGTTGCGTGCCTTTATCGGCGAATCGGTGCTGTACCAGCTTATCGGCGGTGCTGATGTCATGGCGGACCAGCTCCGCATGCTTCTGAAGTACAGCGAAATGACGAACGTTGACCTGCGAGTGATCCCGATGCGCAGCGGTTGGCATCCAGGACTGGAGGGGCCGTTCTCGCTGGATCAGTTCGAAGACCGGACTCCAGTTGTGCAGCTGGAGAATCGGATCTCTGCGCTCTTCCTGCATGAGCCAGATGAAGTCGCCGCATACCAGCACGCCGTAGATAGGGTTGACGAGGAGGCGATGAACCCCAGCGACTCGTCGGAGCTAATCAGCAGCGCCATTAGCAGGATGGAGACAGCGAAATGACTCTAGGGAACGACAGTCCACGCAACTGGCGGAAGTCCAGCCGTAGCGCAAACACCGACAACTGTGTCGAGGTCGCCCCCGCGAGCTACGGTGCGGCGGTGCGGGATACGAAGGATCGCGGCGCCGGGTACTTCACGACGTCGGCCCACCAGTGGCGGTTATTCGTCACCGCCATCAAGGCCGGGCGCTTCGAGGGCTAGGGCTGCGTTGGGGTCGTGAGTGGCAAAACCGGCTCTAACCGGTTTTCGCACTCACGACCCCTGAGCAGCCGAAACCTTACTTCCCGAAGCCTGCTCGCCGCAGTGCGTCCGCGAGGGCTCCGGACGGCGCGTCGTTGCGCTGCCCGCGCTGGCCTCCACGGCCCTGACCGCCTCGGCCCTTGCCGCCGCCAGCGTTGCCGCCGCCAGCGTTGTCGCGACCGCCGCCCTGGCGTCCGCCGTCGCGACCGCCGCCTCCGCCGCCTTGACCGCGACCGCCCCCGCTGCGGCCTCCGGCCTCGCGGTCCTGGCCACCGCCTCGACCTCCGGCGCCGGGTTCGTCGTCCAGGCGCAGCGTCAGGGAGATCCGCTTGCGGGGGATGTCCACGTCGAGGACCTTCACGCGGACGATGTCGCCCGACTTCACCACGTCACGCGGATCGTTGACGAAGTTCTTCGACATCGCCGACACGTGCACCAGGCCGTCCTGGTGCACACCCACGTCCACGAACGCGCCGAAGGCCGCGACGTTGGTGACCACGCCTTCCAGCGTCATGCCCGGAGCGAGGTCCGCCAGCTTCTCGACACCGTCGGCGAACGTCGCCGTCTTGAACTCCGGTCGCGGGTCGCGACCCGGTTTGTCCAGCTCCGCCAAGATGTCGGTGACCGTCGGCAGACCGAAGCTGTCGTCCACGAAGTCCTGCGGGCGCAACGACTTCAGCACCCGGGCATTGCCGATCAGCCCGGTGATCTCGCTGCCGGTGCTGCCCAGGATCCGGTGCACCACCGGGTAGGCCTCCGGGTGCACCGCCGAGGAGTCCAGCGGGTCGTCGCCGTCGGGGATCCGCAGGAAGCCCGCACACTGCTCGAACGCCTTCGGGCCCAGGCGCGCGACGTCCTTGAGCGCCCGGCGGGTCCGGAACGGACCGTTGGTGTCGCGGTGCCCGACGATGTTGTCCGCCAAGCCCTCGCTGATGCCCGACACGCGGGTCAGCAGCGGCGCCGACGCGGTGTTGACGTCCACCCCGACGGCGTTCACGCAGTCCTCCACCACCGCGTCCAACGAGCGCGACAGCTTGGTCTCCGACACGTCGTGCTGGTACTGCCCGACACCGATGGACTTCGGGTCGATCTTCACCAGCTCCGCCAGCGGATCCTGCAGGCGGCGGGCGATGGAAACCGCGCCGCGCAGCGACACGTCCAGCTCCGGCAGCTCCCGCGAAGCGTAGGGCGAGGCCGAGTAGACCGAGGCGCCCGCTTCGGAAACCGAGATCTTGGTGAGCTTCAGGTCCGGGTTCTTGCTGATCAGCTCAGCGGCGAGCTTGTCGGTCTCGCGGGAGGCCGTGCCGTTGCCGATCGCGATCAGGTCGACCTGGTGCGCCTTCGCCAGCTTCGCGAGGCTGGCCAGCGCCTGGTCCCAGTGCCGCTGCGGCTGGTGCGGGTAGATCGTGTCGGTCGCGACGACCTTGCCGGTCCCGTCGACCACCGCGACCTTCACACCGGTCCGGAAGCCGGGGTCCAGGCCCATCGTGGCGCGCGATCCGGCTGGCGCGGCCAGCAGCAGATCGCGCAGGTTCGCCGCGAACACCCGCACCGCTTCGTCCTCGGCGCTCTGCCGCAGCCGCAGCCGCAGGTCGACGCTGAGGCGGGTCAGGATGCGGGTCCGCCACGCCCAGCGGACCACGTCGGAGAGCCAGCGGTCGGCCGGTCGGCCCTGCTCGGCGATCCCGAACTGCTGCGCGATGCGCAGCTCGTAGTCGGTTCGCCCCTCCTGCGGCGTCCCGTCGTCGGGTTCCAGGGACAGTTCCAGGGCCTCTTCGTTCTCGCCGCGGAACAACGCCAGGATGCGGTGCGAGGGCAGGTCGGTGAACGGTTCGGCGAACTCGAAGTAGTCCGCGAACTTTGCGCCCTCCTCCTGCTTGCCGTCCCGGACGCGGGAGGTCACCCGGCCCCGCGTCCACACCCGCTCGCGCAGCTCGCCGATCAGGTCGGCGTCTTCGGAGAACCGCTCGACCAGGATCGAGCGCGCCCCTTCCAGCGCGGCAGCCGCGTCGGCGACGCCCTTCTCCGCGTCGACGAAACCGGCCGCGGTCTGCTGCGGATCGTTGCTCGGGTCGGAAAGCAGCTGGTCCGCCAGCGGTTCCAGGCCCGCTTCGATGGCGATCTGCGCTTTGGTGCGGCGCTTGGGCTTGTAGGGCAGGTAGATGTCTTCCAGCCGGGCCTTCGAGTCGGCCGCGTTGATCTGCGCCGCCAACTCGTCGGTGAGCTTGCCCTGGGAGCGGATGGAATCCAGCACCGTGGTGCGCCGCTCTTCGAGCTCGCGCAGGTAGCGCAGCCGCTCTTCGAGCGTGCGCAGCTGGGCGTCGTCGAGGGCGCCGGTCGCTTCCTTGCGGTAGCGCGCGATGAACGGCACAGTCGCCCCGCCGTCGAGCAAGTCGACGGCGGACTGCACCTGGCGCTCGCGGACGCCGAGCTCCTCGGCGATCTTCTGATGAACAGTCGTCACTATGCTGATCCGCCTTCTCTGCGATCTTCGCCAGATCCGACCGAGCATTCTGCCCGAACCCGGCAGCGGGCCACATCGGCACTCGCGTCGGCGTGTCGGATCGTTCACGCACCGGGACCGCGTCGTCACCCGGCGTCCGCCACCGCAGGCCGAGAACTGAACCTTGTCCCTCCCGCGCGGGGCTTGTATACATTCGTGGACAGTCCGTTCGAACCGAGCGAGGCGGCCGATGGAGCGACGAAGCTCGACAGCCCGGCTGATCCGCTGGGCGCCATGGGCGGTGGCGGTGCTGGTCACCGCTGCAGTGGTGGGCACCGCACCCGCGGACACCGCGCACTCCGGCTCAACCGCGGCTCAAGTGCTCGGCGACCGGCAGCTGCGGATCATGGCCCCAGCCGCGCCCGGCGGTGGTTGGGACCAGACGGCGCGCGAAATGCAGGCCTCCCTGCAGGAGCTCGTCGGCCGCACCGAGGTCTACAACGTCACCGGCGCGGGCGGCACCATCGGGCTCAGCCAGTTCGTCCGCTACGAAGGCGATCCCTCGCAGCTGATGGCCACCGGGCTGATCATGGTCGGCGCGGTCAAGGCCAACAAGTCGCCGGTCTCGCTGGCCGACACCACACCGCTGATCCGGCTCACCACCGACGCCGAAGTGGTCGCGGTCCCGGCCAACTCGCCGATCCACAGCATGTCCGACCTGGTGAACGCGATGCGCACCGACCTGCCGGGTGTGTCGATCGCGGGCGGTTCGGCGGGTGGCGCGGAGCAGATCCTCGCCGGGCTGCTGGCGCAGGCGGTGGGCGCGAATCCGGCGCAGATGAGCTACGTCGCGCACTCCGGCGGCGGCGAGATGCTGAGCACCTTGCTGTCGGGCCGGGCGACCATCGCGATCTCCGGGGTTTCCGAGCTGGAGCCGCAGATCAAGGGCGGTGAGGTCCGGGCGCTCGCGGTCTCCAGCGCGCAGCGGGCACCCACCCTGCCGGACGTGCCGACGCTGCGCGAAACCGGCGTTGACGTCGAGCTGGACAACTGGCGCGGGGTCGTGGCGCCGAAGGGCATCACCGTCGAGCAGGAACGGGTGCTGGAGCAGCTGCTGCTGGAGATGACCCGGACCCCGCAGTGGAAGGCGACGCTGGCCGAGCGCGGTTGGGGCGACGCGACGCTCGTCGGGCCCGAGTTCGAGGAATTCCTCCGCGTCGAGCAGGACCGGGTTTCGAAGGTCCTCGACCAGATCGGACTGGGGTGACGGCCATGACCGAGAGCAGCGGGCAAGCTCCCGATCGGCGCACCGTGCTCGCCTCCGGGGCGTTCGGTGCGCTGATGCTGCTGGGCGCGGTGCTGGTGATCGTGGACGCGGCGCGGCTGCCGGAAAGTTCGTCGCCGATGGGACCGGCCGTGCTGCCCATGGTCATCGGGGTGCTGCTCGGCGTCGTCGGGATCGGATTGTTGGTGCAGGCCAAGGTCAAACTCGCCGCCGCCACCACCGGCGCGCCGTGGCAGCCGCGGGCCGGGCTGCGGGTGGTCGCGCTGGTCGTCGTGCTGGTGCTGTTCGCCGTGCTGCTGCCGCTGCTCGGATATGTGGTGACCGCCGCCGGACTGTTCGTCGGCACCGCACTGCTGCTCGGCGCGCCGCGCAGCTGGCAGCTGGTCGCCTACGGCTGGGCGCTGGCGGCGACCGTGTTCCTCGTCTTCGACCGGCTGATCGGGCTCAGCCTGCCCAGCGGACCTTGGGGTTTCTAGATGGACCAGTTGGGACTGCTGCTCGACGGATTCGCCAGCGCGGTGACCCCGGCGCACCTGCTGTGGGCGCTGGTCGGGGTGACCATCGGCACCGCGACCGGAGTGCTGCCCGGCATCGGCCCAGCGCTGACGGTGGCGCTGCTGCTGCCGATCACCTTCCGGCTGGAGGCATCCAGCGCGCTGATCCTGTTCGCCGGTATCTACTACGGCGGCATGTACGGCGGGTCGACGACCTCGATCCTGCTGAACACGCCCGGTGAGAGCGCGTCGATCGTTTCGGCGTTGGAGGGCAACAAGATGGCCCGCGCCGGGCGGGCCGCCGCGGCGCTGGCCACCGCCGCGATCGGCAGCTTCGTGGCCGGGACCATCGGCACCATCGGGCTGACCTTCCTGGCCCCGGTGGTCGCCGACTTCGCCACCAGCTTCGGCCCGCCGGAGTACGTCGCGCTGATGGCCGTGGCGTTCGTGACGGTCAGCGCGCTGCTCGGCCCCGACCTGCTCAAGGGCATCGCGAGTCTGCTGGTCGGGGTGACCATCGGGCTGGTCGGCATCGACTCGCAGACCGGGCAGCCGCGACTGTCGTTCGGGGTGGATTCGCTGCTGGACGGCATCGACGTGGTGATCGTGGTGATCGCGTTGTTCGCGCTCAGCGAGGCGTTCGGGCATCTGCTCACCGGCACCGGGGGCAGCACCGTGGAGCCGGTGCGGGAGCGCGTTGTGCTGTCCCGCAAGGATTTGCGGCGGTCGTGGCCCGCGTGGTTGCGCGGCACCGCGCTGGGGTTCCCGATCGGGAGCCTGCCCGCTGGTGGTGCTGAGGTGCCGACTTTCCTGAGCTACAGCCTTGAGCGGCGGCTGTCGAAGCACCGGGAGGAGTTCGGGCGCGGTGCGATCGAGGGCGTGGCGGGGCCGGAGGCCGCCAACAACGCGGCGTCGGCCGGGGTGCTGGTGCCGCTGCTGACCATCGGCCTGCCGACCTCGGCGACCGCCGCGGTGATCCTCACCGCGTTCCAGTCCTACGGCCTGCAGCCGGGGCCGGAGCTGTTCGAGGAGTCCGGGCCGCTGGTGTGGACGTTGATCGCGAGCCTGTACATCGGGAACGTGATGCTGCTGGTGCTCAACCTGCCGCTGGTGCGGATGTGGGCGAAGCTGCTGACGATCCCGGCCTACGGCATCTACGCCGGGGTGCTGGTGTTCGGCACGCTCGGCACCTACGCGGCAGGCGGCACGACGATCGACCTGCTGGTCCTATGTGGACTCGGCCTGATCGGCCTGGCGATGCGCCAAGCCGACATCCCGGTAGCCCCAGCAGTAGTAGGCCTCATCCTCGGCCCCATAGCCGAACAACAACTCCGCCGAGCCCTGACCATCTCCGAAGGAGACCTCTCAATCCTGGTCTCCGGCCCAATCACAATCACCCTCTGGACAATAGCAATTCTCGCCCTCCTAGCAGCAATCCTGACACCCCTACTCCGCCGCCGCCCCAAGCAGTGAGCACTCAACCGCGCCAACCAACTTTCCCCCTCGCGACCCCAATCAGGTGATGGGTGAGGGGCACCCGTGACCAAGTAACTGGGTCACGGGTGCCCCTCACCCCGTACCTGCCACCAAGTAGCGCAAGGTTCGTGCGAGCCCGGTTTCGCGCTCATGGTCCCCGTTCAGGTGATGGGTGAAGGGCACCTTTGACCGGCATAGTCGGTTGTCTTGTCTCGGTTGATCCGCTGCTGGTGGGTTTCGGGTGATGTGACTCAATGTTATGCGGCGGGGGTGAGGGGGCCTTGGTAGCGGTGGGTGTGGTTGAGGTGGGTGTAGCCGATCGGGTCGCCGTCGTTGGTGTAGGCGGTGGCTCGGTCGTGGTCTCGGATGATGGTGATGGTGTGGTGGGCGTGGTTGCGGCCGATGTGTAGGCGTAGTTGTTTGCCGATGTTGATGGTGCCGTCGGCCTGGACTTTCAGGTGGTGCACGGTGGCGTCGGTTTGAGCTGGTGGGTGTGTGGGGCCGCCGATGGTGTCGGCGGTCTGCCATGCCTGGGCGGGGGTGATGCGGCCGAGGGCGCTGTGTCGGCGTTGGTGGTTGTAGTGGTCGCGGTATTCCTTGGCCAGGACTTGAAGTTCGGCGACGGTGACGGGTTGGTCGGGCTGGTGGTCGAGCCATTGCTGGAAGGTCTGGTGGTGGCGTTCGACTTTGCCGCAGGTTTGTGGGTGGTAGGGGCTGGAATGGATCAGCCTGCTGCCCCAGGCGGTGACGGTGCGGGTGAACTGTGACGGGCCTGCTTGGGGGTGTCTGCCGCGGGAGGTGAACGCGGAACCGTTGTCACTCAACACGATTCCGGGTGCGCCGCAGGCGTCGCGGGCGGCGGTGATGGCGGTGATCGCGGCCTCGGCGGTCTCGCCGGGGGCGGCGTGGATGGCCACCAAACATCGGGTGCAGTCGTCCAGGACCTCGAACACGACCGCTTTATCCCCACCGGCCAAGGTGATTTCCTGGGCGTCGATCTGGTAGCAGTCCCGGGGCCGGGCGTAGGCGAACCGTCGATACGACGCGCGGGGCCGTTTCTTCGGGTTGGTCTTCAGCATCCCGGCCCGTTGCAGGATCCGGTTGATCGTCGCCCGGGACGGCACCCCCCAGCCCAGGGCCTGCCAGTCCTGCTCGACGGCCAGCTCAAGCAGGGCGTCCCGGATCGGATCAGCGCCGTTGTCCGGGACCAGCTCCTGGCGCAGCCGCAGCACCTCGGCCACGACCGGCTCCGGGGTGGCATGCGGGCAGTGCTTCGGCCGCCGGGACCGCTCCTGCCACTGCCCCTCGGCCTGGATCCGGGCACGGTGTCGATAGAACGTGCGCCTATCGACACCGTTGACCCGGCACCACTCCGACACATTCGGGATCGTGACCCCGGCCTTCAACGTCGCGTCCATCAACCGCATGATTGCCCGTTTCCGCGTCATAGCCCATCACCACAACGCCGATCACGCAGCAAACCACGCAACATCACCCAACCCGGGTGTGTCACCACGACCGAGACACAAACCGCGTCACATCACCCAAGACTGCACAACCGGCATAGTCGGTCAAAGGTGCCCTTCACTCCTGGCCCATCCAGGTGACCAGCCGCGTCGCCTCGGTGCGGGGGTGCCGATTGGGTGGTGGGTGAAGGGCACCTTTTACCCGCATAGTTGGTGAAAGGTGCCCTTCGCTCCGGAATCTCGCCCTGTGGTGCGGGGTTAGGTGGCTTGGGTTGTTCGGGTTAGCCATTGGTGGCGATGGTTGGCTGCTCGGTGGTTGGCTTCTGCTTGGGCTGCTGGGGAGATTTGGTCGGTGTGCCAGGTTTCGAGGATCTGGAGGGTTTTGGTTAGGAAGGTTCGGGCTGTTGGGGTTAGGCGGGTGCTGTTGGTTAGGTCGTGGGCTGCGTTGCGGGCAGCTGTTCGCCAGCGGGCGAATTCGACTTCGGCCTGCCAGCGGTGGTGTTCGTCGGTTTCGGCCCGGTATTGGCGCCGCCAGAAACCGGCGACACCGAGATAGGCGTAGATCCCTTGCAGCAGACCGGAAGCCGGGCGCGGGTCCTTGCGCCAGGGCGAGTAGAAGTAGTCGGGCACCCCCGGTTCGATGAGCGGGAAGAGATCCATCAGCGCCGAGAGCTTCGCGTGCTGAACCTCGTGGGCGAAGGTCAGCGCGGCGGACCGGGCATCCGAGGGCAGCGACATCGCCACGCAGCCGAAGGAGTCGTTGAAGGTGGCGCTGAGCTGCCCGGGCGCCGAACCGGCCAGCGGCGCCAGCACGGTGATCGCCGCAGCCACCTCGGTGGCGACTTCGCGGTGGTGGCGCACCAGGATCCCCCAGCCCGCGGCGATGCGCTGCCGCCAAACCTCGGCGACGTCCGGGTCCGCCAGCCGGTCGGCGATCGTGATCGAGTCGGGTACGCGATGCGCGCCCAGGCCGTCCACCGCCATGTCCAGCCGCAGCCCGTCGTGCGCCGCGCTGATCCGGGGGATCGGCGTCCAGTGCGGATGCCGGTCGCCGACCGGGATGCTGGTGCGCCCATCGGAGAGGACGCCGTCGACCAGCCGGATCGGTTCGCCGGTCGGATCGGGAAAGCGCGCCACCCCGATCGAAGGCAGCCGCACCCGATCATCCGGCGGAAGCTCGACGGCGGTGCCGATGCCGCCGCGCACGGCGGCTGCGGCGGCGAAAGCCGCGAGTCCGGCCGGATCGGCGTCGCCGTCCTGGTCGAGCAGCACCGCGGTGCGCAGCGCCCACGCCCCGAAGCGGGGATAGCCGAGCACCGCGGCAACCGCCTGCGGCGCCTGCTCGTGCATCCGACCGAGCGCGGCGTACGCGGCTCGGGTGAGACCCGCCGACGGGTGACCACGCTCGGCGACCAGATCGAGAACCGCCCGCAGCAGCAACAGGTTCTTGCTTCGTCGCGCCGCACCGAGCTGCCGGATCGCCTCGGCTCCGCCGCCTCCTGCCGCCAGTGCGGCGAAAACATCGGGCGAAACCCGGTGCGCAGTGATCACCACGAGGTTTTCCTTTGCAGTGGAACCAGATCTCGCGCCACGCTGTCCCGGATGTGCGAGATCAACCGGTACAGGTCGGCGCAGTACACCGAGGGATTGGCGAATCCGCCCCCTGAGCTCCCGGCCCGGTAGCGGTGCGCGTGGAGGCCGCCGCCGCAAACCCGGTGCAGTTGGCACTCCCGGCACTCCAGCGCGGTCGAGGGGGCCTGGAACGCGGGGTGGCGCAATGCCGCGTCGAAGGAATCGCGGGCGACGTGCAGCCCGGTCGCCGCCGCGGCCTGGTAGGTGCCGGTGAGCATGTCAGAACCCTCGATCGCCCCGTCGGTCTCCACCACGACCATCGCGGTCGGACTCAACCCGATCCCCTCCACTGTGGACTTGCCGCCGAGCAGCACGTTCAGGATCTCCGCGAACAACCGGACGTGCGTCTCCTGCTCGGCGGCGCGGTACCACCGGTCGAACACCGCGATCAGCCAGTCCGCGTACGGCGTCGCGGCCGACCCCGGTTCGCGTCCCGGCGGCGGACTCGACCAGTTCCCGTTGGGCAGCAGGAAATCGACGGCCGGTGGCGCGAACTCCAACAGGCTCTCGTAGGTCCGGACCGGATCGTTGCGCAAGTCGATCGTGCACAGCAGACCGCCGAAGAGCTCCCGATGCCCGCCCAAGGCGCGCAATGCCCTGGCGACCAGCGGATAGCTGCCGGTTCCGTCGGGTCGCCTGCGGTGCCGGTCGTGGCCCACCTGGTCGCCGTCCAGGCTGACGCCGACCCGGATCCGCAGCTCGTCGAGCAGCCGCAGGAGATCCGCGTCCAGCCGCAGCCCGTTGGTCTGCATCCGCATCCGCACCTCGGCGTCCGATCCGACCGCGGCGCGCAGCGCCCGCACGCAGTGGGCCAGGCGTTGCGGTCCGGCCAACAGCGGCTCGCCGCCGTGCAGGACCACGTCGACCGAACCGAGCCGGTGCGCCCGCACGTGTTCGGCGATGCGTGCTGCCACTTGGTCCATCGTGTTGCTTGACATCGCCCGCGGCCGGTGTCGCCACCGCTGGTCAGCCATGGTGTAGACGTAGCAGTGATCGCAGGCCAGGTCGCAGCGCCCGTGGATCTTGAGGATGAACTGGCGAAAACCGCGAGACCACCCAACCTGGTCCGTCGGCCGCCGCATTCTTGCTATTTTATTGGCGGATCGGAGGGTCGCCTTGGGCCGATCGGGGGCAACGTCATGGTCGACGACGAACGGCGGTGCTTGACGCATGAGCAATGGCGAGGCTGAGCTGCGGTCGGATCTGGTCGATCTGACCGGTGTCGACTTCGACCGGCTCGCCGAACTGCCCAGCTCCGCCCTGGTCAATTCGTTGCGGCGGATATTCCAGGAGAACGAGGACGGTCTCGACCAGTACGCGTCGTTCCAGAACAACATCTGAGGCGGCAGGTTCGTGAGCAGGCAGGGCGGAGTGCGATGAGCGGGGAATCCAACGGGCGTCGCCCCGCGACGATCGTGGCGTTCACCTCCCCGACGGTGGGCATCGGCCGCACCGGCGTGGTCGCCAACCTGGCGTGGGTGCTGGCCGGTGCGGGCCTGCGGGTCGGGGTGGCTGACTGGGGCACCGAAGCACCTCGCGTGCACGACTACCTCCGGCCGTTCCTCGCCGAGACGATGCGGCCGGACGAACTGCTCGACGTCCGGCTGGTCCGGGCGCTTTCGGTACGCCGGTCCATGCGCACCAACACGTTCTCGCTGCTGGACGCGCGGCGCTACGAGCTGCCCGAAGCAGCGGGGCGGATCGACGTCGCCGCATCCACCGACCCGAGCACGCCGGTGCCCGGATTCGGGCCGCAGCAGGACGGCACCAGCGAGGTCGCGATGCTGCGCGAGGCGATCCGCGCCGCCCACTACGACTACGTGCTCATCGACGGTCCGACCGACATGGACATGGAGAGCCTGACCAGGCTGGCTCGGCTCTGCGACGTCGTCGCGGTCTGCTTCACGCCACGGCGCAGCTCCGTCGAGCAGGCGGTGGCGATCGCCCAGGGCGTCTGGGACCGGGCACCGGTCGGGGTGCGCATCATCGGGGTGCCGCTGCAGTTCGACGACGGCGACGAGGTCCGGGCGCAGCGCGCGAAGAACTCGATCAAACAGGCTTTCGCCACCCTGCTCGGCGATCCGGCCGACGACGGCCGCGACCTGTCGGCTGACCTGGTGGAGATCCCGTGGCAGCCGCACCACGCCTACGAGGAGACGTTGGCGGCGCTCACCGACGACCCCGATCTGCAGCGCGGCCCGCTGGCCGCGTACCAGCGGCTGGCGACGGCGATCACGCAGCGCCAGCTCGACCCGCCGCCGGAGATCCCGGACCGGATCAGGGAGAGCTACCGCCGGGTGGTCGGGCTCGGCCCGGCCCAAACCCCGGAACGGATCTTCCTGGCCTACGCCCCAGCGGATCGGCCGTGGGCGGATTGGGCCCGCGACCAGCTCGAACGCGCCGGAGCGCAGGTCGAGCGGCTGCCCGTCGACGCGGCGCCGCAGGACCTCCCCGAGCAGGCCAGTGCGCTGGTGCTCGCCTCGGCCCGGTTGAGCGGTTCGCCGTTGGGGCGGCAGGTGTTCCGGATCCGGCAAGCCGTCGGTTGGGACGTGGTGGTGCTGCCGGTGTCCGACGACGCGGTGCTCGGCGCCCTGGGCGCGTTGCCCCGCATCCGCGGCAACCGCTCGGACGAAGCCGACCTGCGGGCCCGGTTGTTGACGCGCTTCTCGCTGGTCGACCGACCAGGACCAGGGCAACCGGCCACGGTCCGCTTCCCCGGCGCGCCGGGTGCCAGCACCGGCCGATCCGATCTCGCCCCGCGCAGCCCGGATTTCGTCGGCCGCGACCACGAACTCGAAGCGATGCGCGACCACTTCTGCTCCGCCGACGCGGAGCGGCCGTGGATGCTGCGCGGCGAGGCCGGGGTCGGCAAGAGCGAACTGGCCAAGGAGTACGCGCACCGCTTCGCCTTCGACTACGACTGGGTGTGGTGGATTCCGGCGCACAGCGGCGAATCGGTGCGCAACAGCCTGATCCAGCTGGCCGGGCGGATGCGTTCGCCCGCCGTGGTGGACAGCGCGGCCGATGCGCTGCAGGTGCTTTCGGCGGCCCGGCCGGTGACCCGGTGGCTGCTGGTGTACGACGGTGCGGACGATCCCTCGGTGCTGGACGGGCTGCTGCCCGAGGGCGGCCCCGGCCACGTGATCATCACGACGCGGGCGGGGCACGACAGCGGCGAGGTCGGCACGCTCCGGACCGAGGACAGCATCGCGTTGCTGCAGAACGCCGCACCTGATCTGGATGTTGCGGATGCCGCGCGCATCGCGGAGCTGGTCGGTCGGATGCCGCTGACGTTGCGGCTGACCGCGGCGTGGCTGCGGGAGGCGGTCACGCTGCTGACCCAGCACGGCAACACCCGCGCCGAATCCGCGACCTGGGCCGCGGCCGAATTCGAGGCCCGCTTCGGCCGGGAAGCCGTCGACGACACCGTGCCCGCCGCGCCCGGCCTGGCCGAGACGGTGAACGTGGTGCTCAAAACGCTGCGGGAGGACCGCCTCGGCCAGGTCGCCGTCCGCGCCGCCGAGCTGTGCGTGTTCCTGTCGCCGGACGGGGTGGCGCTGCGGCTGCTGCGGTCCGGTCGCCTGCTGGCCGCACTGTCCGATGTGGACGACAAGGTGGGCTGGGACACCCTCGAACTGGATCGGGTGCTGTGGCGGGGCGCCCGCTTCGGGCTGTTCGACCTCGACTGGCGGCAGCCGCCGACGCTGCGCATCCACCGCGTCGTCAAGGAACTGATCGGCCACCTGATGACGCCGGAACAACGCCAGGCCAGGCAGGCGGACGTGCTGCACGGGCTGGCGGCCGTCGCGCCGACCGACGCCGAAGGCGAGCCACCGGAGCGGATGCGCGAGTTCGCCGAACTGCAGAAGCACCTGGTCGTCTCGGGCGCGCTGCACAGCACCTCGGCCGAGGTGCGGCGGTGGGTCGTGGAGCAGGTGCGCTACCTGCAGATCGAGGGCGGGCCGGACGCCTGGCGGTTCGCGATCCGGCTCGGCAACGAAGTGCTGGTCCGGTGGATGGCCGACAAGACCGGCGATCCGGCCGCCGCCGGGCTGCGGATGCGCCTGCGGTTCCTGCTGGCGAACCTGCACCGATCGTTGGGGCGGCAGACCGAAGCGCTGGAACACGACCAGGACCTGCTGGCCGAACAGCGCCATCTGCTCGGCGCGACCCACCCCCGCACCCTGAAGACGGCTCGGGGCCTGGCGGACGGGCTGCGCAGCCTGGCCCGCTTCGACGAGGCGGTCGCCGAAGACCAGACGACCCTGCGGGGATTCCGCGCCGAACTCGGCGACGACCACCCGGACACCCTCCGGGCCGCCAACAACCTGGCGCACTCGCTGTTCCTCGTCGGCAACGTCCCGGCCGCGCTGGCGTTGCAGGAGGAGAACCGGGACCGCCGCCTGGCCCTGTTCGGCCCGGACCACCCCGACGTGTGGTGGTCGGCCGGTGCGGTCGGGATCTACCTGCGGGAACTGGGCCGGTACGCCGAATCGCTGGCGGTGCTCAGGGAAGCCCTGGACCACATCCTGGCGATCCGGCCGCCCAACCACCCGGACGAGCTGCGCATCCAGCGCAATCGCGCGATCGCCCTGCGGCGCTCCGGCGACGCGTTGGCCGCGCGGGACCGGGACGCGGAAACCTTGCAGCGCTACCGGGAGCTCTACGGCGAGGACCACCCGAACACCCGCGCCTGCAAGCTGGGCTTCGCCGCCGATCACCACGGCACCGGCGACTCGGCGACCGCCGCCGAGCTGGGGCACGGTTGCCTGCGGGAGTACCAGCGCATCCTCGGCGCCTTCCACCCGTTCACGCTGATGTGCCAGGTCGACCACGCCGTGTTCAGCCTCGGCGCGGGCGACGTCGAGCAGGCGTTGAGCTCCAGCCGGGAAAGCTGGGAGGGGTTGCGCGGCAGGCTCGGCGAGGCGCATCCGTGGACGCTGGCCGCGGCGATCAACCAGGCCCGCGCCCTGGCGCACGTCGGCGAGGTCGACAGCGCGTTGGCGCTGCAACGCGAAGCATATGAGAACGGCCGGGAATTCCTGGTCCGCGATCATCCGTACACCCTGGTCGCCGCCGCGAACCTGGCGAGCAACTCCGACCAGTGGCAGGAAGTGGTTCTCGATGTTCCGACGACCTGATGAGGGGGGATCCCGGCGTGACCGGTCCCGAAGCGGGTGACCTGCGGGCCGTCGGCCCGATCGAGCGGCGCGCACCGCACACCGACCACTGGATCGACGAACAGGTCGACCTGTGCCGCGCGGTCGTGGTCAGCGGGCAGGGGCTGCGCTACCTGGCGCACTACAGCAACGGCGTCTTCGACTTCGCGGTGCACGACATCGCGTTGCGCGAGGATGCCCCGCACGAGCTGATAGGTCGGCACTTCAGCAGCGAGGTCAACGAGCTCGACCGCACCCTGCGAGGGGTCCGCAGCGGTCGGCTGGTCCGGACGGTGTTGCAGACCACCAGCGGCGCGATCTACTGCTGTTCGGTCCGGTCGAGCGAATACCTGGTGGGTTTCGCGCTGGAGCCATCCACAGTGGACTCCGCGGATGTCGCGGCGGCGAGTCTGGTCGGCGAACTGCGGCAGGGGCTCGGCGAGAGCACCAACCCGGGCGGCTGGGTCGTGGCGAAGCCGATGGGCGAGGACGCCGAGGAGGCTCCCGAGACGCGCGGCGAAGACGGGCCGCGCGGCGAGAACCTCGACGACACAGTGGCTTTCGAGTTGTGCCGGGCGGCGGTCAGCTTCGCCGACCTGCACTACGCGGCCCTGTGGCGGGGCGGCCAGCCCGCCGCGATCGCGGATCAGTTCGATCATCGCCGGGCGGCGAAGTTCTTCACCCGGATCGATGCGGAGACCCGCCGCCGCCGCTACCGCGAGCTCGGGGCGCGGCTGCCGACGATCGTGGGGCAGCTGAGCCGGATCGTGGGCGAGGTGCTCGGCATCCGGACGACACGCCTGACGCTTGAGCTGGAGCAGGGCGCGATCTACTACCGCCGAGTGCGCGCCGGGGAGTTCCTGGTCGGCGTCACGCTGGATCAATCCCGCGCATCCCGCACCGAACAGAAGGTAGCCGACCTGACCGCCCAGCTATCCCAAACCCGCCAACCCGACTGACAGGCGAGCCGGGTTCCCGTTCGGGTGAGGGGTCGTCATGCCAGGAACACCGAAGGCTGGCGTTCAGTTGGTTGGGGCGAAGGATTCGAGCATTGCGTTGTGTATTCGGGAGCCTAGGCCGTCGAGGGTTTCGCGGATGTTGGCCAGGCGTGCCGAGGATCGGACCGTTTGGTCGTAGAGGTCGTCGGTGCCGGTGGAACTGGTGGCTAGGTCGCCTAGGACTTCCAGGCCGATCAGCGGTAGGTATTCGTAGAGGACGTCGTAGGTGCGGCACAGGGTGGAGAGGCGTTCTCGGTCGACGATGTACAGCTGCCCCTGCGTTGTTGGCGGGGCGGCCGATCGGTACCAGTCGGCGATGCCGTCCCGGAACGCCACGACCAGCCTGCTCAGCAGGACCGCGACGCCGACCGCCGGGAACACCTTCTGCGACCGCAGCCAGTCGCGGATCTCGTCGCGGACGTCGACCCCGCGCGCCGGATCCTCATCTGTGCTGACGAAAGCGGCCCGCAGCACCACGACGACCTGGCTCAGCGAGTCCAGCGCGCTCACCGCATCGTCGAACAGCCGCGCCACCTCGGCGGGCAGCCGCAGCGGCTTCGCCACCCGCGCCCCGTCGTCGTCGCGCGGCGCGGCCGCGTAGAGGGTGTCGGAGATACCGGCCAGTTCGCGCTGCAACACGGCGAGTTGGCGGTCCGAGGAATTCCGGGTGTCCTCCAGCCGGATCGCGAGCTGCTCGATGAACCGCTGGGTGTTGGCCTGCTGGCGGCTCATCCGGCCCAACCGCTCCTGCACGGCCTCCAGCGGATCATCGGCCGCCACGGACTCCAGGCCGCGGATGCGGGCGGCGAGCGCGCTGGCCAACGTTTCGTTGAACGTCCAGTGGTCGTACACCAGCGGCTCGGCACCGAAGGCGGCGCCGAGTTCGGCGGCGAACTCGGTGGGCAGGTAACCGACCACGACCAGCAGCGCTTCCGTTTGCCCGGCGGCATTGCGGATCGCGGTCGCCCGCCGGGCCAACCGCTGGCTGTCCTCGGAGGTCAGCACGGATTCGGTGAGCAGCAGGGCGCAGCCGGAACCGCTCCGGCCGACCGGGATCCAGTAGTCCGCCCGCGAGTTCTCGTCCAGTCCCACCAGCTGATCCCGGCGGTAGGTGGAGCCCTGCGCGTTGAGCACCCGCCGAATCGCGTTGCGGACGTCGTCGATGCTCGCGTGGTCGAACTGGTTGTTCAGCGCGACCTCGTGGACCATCGCCACGGTCACCGGCCGCTGCTGCTCGGTGGCCTTCCGGTAGAGCTGGTAGCACAACCGCACGATCTTGCGGGCGATGCCGTCGGTGAGCTTGACCAGGTAGTTGACGGTGTCCACTGTGAACGGTTCCAGGAGGTCTTCGCCGTGCGCCCGGCGGCGGCTCTCCCGGATGAAGTCGATGGTGTTCTCCGCGCTCAACGCGGAAGCGGTGATCACCCGGCCGATCCGCTGCCGGGCGTTGCCGCTGAGCACTTCGAGGTAGTCCGGCAACCCGGCGAGCACCAGCATCGCCCGTGCCCCGGCGAAGACCTCCAGCAGTTTCTTGAAGCCCTCGATGGCATCCTCGGTCGGCCGGTTGGCCGCGGAGAGCACTTTGTCCAGTTCGTCGATCACCACGATGAACCGGCGGTTGCGGTGGCCGTAGAGCAGCGCGAAGACGCCCATCGCCTCCAGCGCCGCCGCGTCGGTGTCGACCGCCGAGGCGATCCCGCGATCCGCCAGGATCTGGTCGGGCTCGTGGCCGGTCAGCCACTCCCACACGACGTCGTCAAAACCGTGCCGCAGCAACAAGGTGAGGGCGGTGCCGAACGCCTCGTTGTGGGTAACGTCCTCCAGCTTGCGCTGCACCTGCTGCAGGAAGCTGCTCTCCATCAGGCCGAGGCGCGAAACCACTTCCACGGGATCGATCTCGCCCGCCCGCAACGGCTGCGCGAGGTCCATGCCGAACGCCGACTCGCTGAGCGCGTCGGCGACGATGTCCGCGTAGTACTCCTGAACCCGCTCGCGGACGTCGCGCAGTTCCAGCTGCTCGATGAATCTCCGGTACAGGGCCACGAAAGTACCGGCCGGTGCGTCGAGGTAGATCGTCTTGGTCACCTCGGGCACCCGCCGGTTGGCGTGCTGCAGCAGCTCGACGGCGAGGTGCGTCTTGCCGGTCCCGTAGTCCCCGACGATGGCGATCACGTTGCCGTGCTGCGGGGAATCCAGGTATCCGTCGAGCAGCCGGACCGCCTCGCGGATCGCCGGAGTGGGAATGGTGACGGTGTCCGGGGCGAACTCGGCGACTCGGGCCACCGCGGTCGGCGAGAACGGGTTCACTTCGGCGGACCGGGCATTGTCCGAGTGGCTGCCGCTCATCGCGTCGTGTCCTCGCCTGGCGTCCGCATCAGCCGGAAGAAGTAGTCGGTGATCTCTTCGTAGCTCAGTTCTGGCGAGCGTAACGCAAGTTCCTCCGGCGACCGGCGCCGTAAATCCTCGTACACCCCGTGGAGCAGGGTTTGCAGCTGACCGATCGACCTCGGATAGCCACTGGTGGTCACGCGCAGCATGGTCTCCTCGGTCACCTTGGGGTACACACCGGCATCCGGGTGAAGTTCCTGGCGGGCGCGGGCGAACAGCCAACCGTCGCCGTCGTCGAGCGGACCGACCCGCAGCAGCACCGGTTCCGCCCGGCAGGCGCGGCGAATCTGCGCCCAGTGCCGGTCGACGTAGTCGACATAGGAGCTCTCCGCGAAGAAGAGGATCTTGCGGCGGGCGAACCTCGCGTAGTGCTCGATCTCGCGCACCAGATCCTCCGACGAGGGCAGCACGACGATCAGCGCCAGCCCGCTGTCGAGCGCGTCGAGGCGGTTGCTCAGCGTGCGGTAGCCGAGATCGAGCCTGTCGCGGAGCTCGGCGAGTTCCTGGAGCTGGTCGGAGCTGAGCACCCGCAGTCGCGCGAGGTCGGCGAGCAGGCATTCGTACACCAGCGTCAGCCGGTGCTCGATCGGATCGCTGGC
Source organism: Saccharopolyspora antiqui (assembly GCF_052246905.1). NCBI lineage: Bacteria > Bacillati > Actinomycetota > Actinomycetes > Pseudonocardiales > Pseudonocardiaceae > Saccharopolyspora > Saccharopolyspora antiqui. The sequence goes on along the minus strand of NZ_JBQQBO010000031.1, from coordinate 30,111 downwards.
CGAGGACTCGTCGACCAGCGAGATGATCTCGCCGTACCCCAGGTGCTCGGCGAGCCAGGCCGCGCAGCGGTTGATCAGCGAGGTCTTTCCGCAGCCCTGCTGGCCGGTGGCGACCACCAGACGACCTTCGTGCAGCAGGCTCGCGGTGTCGCCGATCTCCTCCTGGAACCTCTCGAAGGCGGCCTGCGTGTTGTCCACCGGCACGTAGTACTTCTCGTGCTCGTTGGTCTCGTACGGGCACAGCGGGGCCTGCGGTCGACCAGTCGTGCCCGGCACCAGGTAGGGGTTCATCGGTCCGTCTTCCTCGGCTCGGCCGGGAGCATGTTGCGGTGTGGGCGCCAGGGTCGTTCCAGCGCGTGCGCGACCTGGTTGATCGCGGTGTCCAATTGGGACAGTTCGGTGCGCAGGGTCGCGGCGCGCTGGGTCTGCTCGTCTCGATTCGTCGTCCAGCCTTGGACGATTTCGTCGCCGAATCGGTTGCCGGTCAGTTGTCGCCGCAGTCGGCGCGGGGCCCGCCACCGCGAATGCAGCACGCAGACGGTGCGCAGCCGAGCGTCCAGTTCCGCGCGGCGGTCCCGCACGTCCTTGTCGGCCGGGCGGCCGGGGGCGCTCGGATCGGTCCAGCCGCTGAGGTATTCCTCGACGGCTTTGGTGAATGCGGCCGCCGCGGACCGGAGGTCGTCGGCCAGCAGGCGGCCTCGGCTGGTCTCGTCGCGCCAGGTGGTGGTCAGCAGCGTGAGCACCGCACCGGCGAGCACCGGCAGCAGCACGTTCCACACCGCCTGCAATCCGTTGGGGTTGGGCGGTATGGCGATCGTGGAGATCGCCTTGCAGGCGCGGTCGAAGTCGCGCGGCCGCTCGGTTCGCCACTGCGGCACGGTGAGATCGCGTTGGCGGCGATCGGGTTCGGTCACCCGCAGCAGCTTGGGATCGGGTTCGGTCGCCTGCGGCGGTGCGGTGTCAGGTTCGGTCGGCTGCGGTGCTGCCGCAGCCGGGCCGCGCTGCGCGAGGCCGAGCGCCACCGCCGCGTCGACCAGCGCCCGCTGCTGGGCGGTGGCGAGGCAGTACACCGTGGTCGCGTCCCGGCGGGCCGAATCCGCGCAGCCCGCGAGCGAGAACGCGGCGCACACCAGCACTGGCCACAGGACCAGCGCGCGCCACCCGGCCCGGCGCGCGGCGGTCGTTCCCATCGATGTCAGCTCCGCGGGTGCAGGTGTGGTGCCCGGCTTTCCTCAAGATTTGTTCTTACCACCGGAGCGGAAACCGCTGGGCCGCATTGATCAAGTTGATATTGCTCGACGTTTCGCCTCGGCGGTGTGCACGGTCCGGAAGCGATCGGTCACGCACCGACCCGAACCAGCCCGGCCACGATGCGCTACTGCCGATGTCGAGGTTGTGACGGGTGCCCCGGGGTCCCGGCACTGACCTCGTCTTAGTCACTATCAGTAGTGGATTGGGCGAGTGCTGTAGCTCAAAAGGGTTAAACCTAGGTAGTCGCCTAGGTACAAACCGCGATGCAGGTACACGCTCCGTGCTGGAGTGTGGGGACGCGTGAACCCCGAATCCTCCGACAAAACAAGATCCCCCGAACACACCGATCACGTCTCGACCCCCAACGAGGCGACTGACCGAGGGTGGCGCTCCGCCGCGCTGCGAGCCGATGCGGCCCTGCGCACGGCAGTGGATCGCGTGCGCCCGGCGGCGCACCGCGTCGGCGAGTGGCTCGCACCACTGATCCAGCGCCTCCTGCGGTGGCTGGCGCCACTGCTGCAGCGCATCCAGGACGCACCCGCGGTGCAGCGCCTCCGGGAGAGGGTGGCGCCGCACGTCGCGGCCGTTCAGCAAAAACTTCCCCAGTCCGTGCGGCAGGCGCCGCGCACGCGGTCGATGCAGGCAGGCGCCGCCATCGCCGCCGTCGGCGTGGTGGGCCTGGTGATCGGCAGCGTCGCTTCCGGTCCGGGCCAGGCCCAGGTCGGCGAGGCGGCGTTGGCCGCTCCGATCCAGCTCCCCGCCCAACCGGCCGCCGAGCAGGCCGCTGCGGTGCAGGCCCAGCAGCCTGCGGCCCAGCAGCCCGCGGCTGATCAGCAACCGGCTGCCCAGGCCCCGGCTCCGGCGGCGCAGCCCGCGCCCCAGGCGCCGCTGGGTCCGCCAGCCGAAGGCATCGACGTGTCCAACCACAACGGCAGCATCGACTGGAGCCAGGTCGCCGCCGACGGCAAGAAGTTCACCTTCGTGCTGGCCACCGACGGCACCGGCTTCACCAACCCCCGCTACAGCGAGCAGTACCACGGTGCCAAGGACGCCGGGCTGATCGCGGGTGCCTACCACTTCGCGCGGCCGGGTTCGTCCTCGGCTGAAGTGCAGGCCGACCGGTTCCTGAACATCGCCGACTACCAGTCCGACGGCAAGACCCTGCCGCCGGTGCTGGACCTGGAAGTCGACCCGAACAGCGGCGGCTGCTACGGCCTGTCCGTCGACGACATGCACCTGTGGACCAAGACCTTCAACGACAAGGTCAAGGAGCGCACCGGCAAGGACCCCATCATCTACGCCAACCCGTCGTTCTGGCGGCAGTGCATGGGCGGCACCGACACGTTCGGCAACCACGCGCTGTGGCTGGCGTCCTACGGCGTGGACAACCCGACGGTGCCCAGCGGCTTCAACGACTGGGACTTCTGGCAGTACACCGACCAGGGCCAGGTCGCCGGTATCAGCGGCAACACCGACCTGAACCAGTACCAGGAGGGCATCGAGCGGCTCAAGCAGCTCGCTGGCTGACAACTCAGGCGTTCGCAACGGTATTTCGACCGGAGCGGGCCGTCCGCACAGGCGCGGACGGCCCGCTCTTCTTCTTCTCGATCCGCGCGAGCCGGAAGCCGGTAGGACGCGCAACGGGTCCGGTAGGTTGCTGCCTGGCCAGGTGATCTTTGTCGGGCATTCGATGACGGGGATTGGCCGCAACTCAGGGTGGCGGACCGATATTCTCGCCGCGATCGATGATCACCTGATCGGAGGCACGGCATGTCACTGTGGGAACAGCGGGTCACCCGGGCCCGACAGCTGTGGATCAACGGTGATCATGCTGCCGCCGAGCACGAGTTGCGCACCGTGCTGGCCGACGGCGATTTCGACACCGCCGTGCACGCGGCATGCCTGTTGGGCGAGCTGCTGACCGAACGCGACGACGAGACCGGCGCGCGCGGGATGTACCAGCGGGCGATCGACTCCGGACATCCCATCTACGCCCAGATGGCCGCGATTTCGCTCGGGCTGCTGCTGTTCGACGCCGACGACCTGACCGCCGCCCAGGCGGTGCTGCGGGTCGCCGCCGACGGCGCCGACCCGGATGCGGCGGGCCGGGCCGATGCCCTGCTGGCGCAGGTGCTGCACATGCTCGGCGACACCGCGGGCGCCCGCGAGGCCCGCGATCGGGCACTGACCTGCCACGACCCCGGCGTGGTCGAGCTCGCCTCCGAACTCGACCTGCCCGCGCCGGGGGAACGCTCCGCCGAGGAATACCTGCAGGTCGCCTACGAGCAGGCCTGCTCGCTGCTGGAGCAGGGCCGGGACCACGACGCCGAGCCGATCCTGTTGCGGCTGCTGGACAGCGGGCACCCGAACTACGGCTCGCTGGGCGCCGCGAAGCTCTACAGCTTGCACGTCGACGATCCCGGGACAGCACGGCGGATGGCGGAGCGGATCATCGCCTACCGCCACCCGGAACACCTCGGCTGGGGCCACGTGCTGCTGGGCGGCGTGCTGGAGGACATGGCCGATCCGTCCGGCGCGGCCGAGGCGTTCCGGCGCGCGACCGACGATCCGCGCCCGGACGTCCGGCTGCACGCGCTGATCCACCTGGGCATGCAACTGCGCGAACTCGGCCGACCCGACCAGGCCCGCGACACCTACCAGCGGGTCATCAACACCCGCCACCCGCGCTATTCGGTGGAGGCGCTCGGCGTGCTGGCCGAGTTGCAGCGCGACGACGGCGACATCGCCGCGGCGGTCGAAACCTTCGGCAAGGTCGCCAATTCCGGGCACCCGGAGAAAGCATCGCTGGCCGCCTACAACATGGGCGTGCTGCTCTACGAGCACGGCGACCAGAACGCCGCCGCGGCGGCGTTCCGACAGGCCGCCGACGCCGACGATCCGCACGTGGCCCACCAAGCCGAACTGGCACTGTCCATGATGGACGTGATGGACGCCCAGCAGGATCCCGCCAGCGACGACGCGAAGCAGCTGGCGCTGCGGGCCCGCGAGGCGGCGAAGGTCGGTGACCTCGCCACCGCGCGGGCCGCCTACCAGCAGGTCATCGAGATGAACGCGCGCATCTGGTCGGTGATGGCGGCCAACTCCCTCGGCCTGGTGGAGGCGACCATCGGCGACGTCGACCGCGCCCGGCAGGCGCTGCGGCGGGCGGCGGCCTCCGACGAAGGATCGCTGGCGCTGGACGGCGCGTTCCGCGGCGCGCTGCTCGACGAGCCGGCGGCGCGTCCGGTGCTGCAGGCGTTGTTCCGGTTGGAGAACAACGACGATCTGATGCTCGACCAGCTCGTCACCGATGCCGAACCGGAGGTCCGCGACCTGGCCTCGGTGGTCAAGGCCGAGCACCTGATGGCCAGCGACGTGTCGACCGCGGTGGACGTGCTGACCCGGCTGGTCGAGTCGCCGAACCAGCTCGTCTGGACGAAGGCGGGCCACCTGCTGGCCAACTGGCTGTTCCGGGAACAGCGGCACGACGAAGGTCTGCGCCTGCTCGGCCGGGTCGTCGACGAAGGGCACCCGGCGCTTCGCCCCTGGTCGGCGGCGCAGCTCGGCGATCTGCTGCTGGACCACGGAGATCTCGAAGGCACCATCGCGGCGTTCGAGACCGCGCTGGCCACCCGGCATCCCGAGGTGGTCAGCGAGGTGTTCGGCAAGCTCGCGCTGCTGTACCGGAGGTGGGACCGGCACGACGAGCTGCTGGACCTCTACCGCCGGACCGCGGCCAGCGGCCACCCGGAGTTCGGGCCGCGCGCGGCGTTCCTGCTCGGTGAGGAACTCGTCGAGGCCGACGACCTGGAGTCGGCGCTGCAGCTGTTCACCCAGGCCGCTGGCTCCACCTCCGCCGCCGCACCGATCGCGGCCTTCGGCATGCGCGCCATCCGGCAGGAACTGGAACCCGCGCGGGCCAGCTTCCGCGCGCTGGTCGACGACGAAAAACCCCACTACACCGCCACGAAACTGTGCCTGAACCTGGCGCACCGGTACCAGAGCCGCGGCTCGGTCGAGTTCACCGATTGGGCGTTGCGGCTGGTGGTCGAGGCCGGTCACCCGGAGAAGGTCCAGCAGGGCTGGCTCTTCCTCGGTGCACTGCGCAACGAAAGCGGCGACGTCGAAGCCGCCGCGGCGGCGTGGGAACACGCCGCGCAGGGCAGCGATGCCGACGAGGCGGCGGTGGCGAAGTGCAGCCTCGCGGATCTGTTGCGGGGCACGGGCGAACTGGACCGGGCGGACGCGCTGCTGGCCGAGGTCGCCGCCAGCGACGCCGAAAACGCCGCAGAGGCCGCGCTTCGACTGGCCGCCCTGCGCGATGAGCGCGGCGACGTCGACGGCGCGATCGACGCCTTCCGCCGCGCGGAGTCGGTGGGCTCCCGGACGGCGGCCGCCCACTCCGCCGTCAACATGGGGGTTCTGCTCGCCAGGAAAGGCGAAACCGCCCCGGCGCGGGAGGCTTACGAACGCGCGATCTCCTCCGGTGTGCCGGGCGCCCAGGCGCACGCCGCGCTGAACCTCGGCAACCTGCTCCGGGACGCCGGGGACGAAGTGGGGGCGAGGGCCGCCTACGACCGGGCGCTGGAGTTCGACGACCCGGACATCACACCGTACGTCTACCAGCAGATGGGCGCCGAAACCGCGGAACAGCGGGCATTCCGGCTGATCCACGACGGTGACGTCGAAGGCGCTCGGGCGGCGATCGGCGAGCACTACGGCTCGGCACGGGTCGCCGACTTCTGGTGCGCGGCCTTGACGGACCTGTCGGCCGCGGCGCCGATCCTGGGTGGGGCGTCCGGGGACGACCTGCAGGTGTGCTCGCAACTCGGGCTGGATTACGGCCGGGCACTGGCCGACGAGGACAGTCCCGATGCGCGGGTGCTGTTCCGGATGGTCGCCGACCACGGACACCCCGCTCTCGCGCCGAAGGCGCAGATCGCCCTCGGCAAACTCGCCGAGCAGCAGCGGGAACAGGCGATGGCGCTGGTCTGGTACCGCCGCGCGGTCTGCGCCGACGAGCCGGAGGCGGTGGCCCGCGCCGGGGTGCTGCTGGCGCAGCTGCTGGCGGGGTTGAACGACCCGGAAGGCGCGAGGGCCGCTTGCCGGCAGGCCATCACCGCAGGTTCCGGTGTCGGTGCGGTGGATGCGGGTCTGCTGCTCGGGTACCTCCACCACGTTGCCGGTGACCCGGTCGAAGCGAAGGCGATCTGGGACCGGGCCGAGCAATCCGCCGAGTCGCCCGAGCAGTTCGGGGCGGCGCTGCACCACCGCATCACGCAGATCGGGCGCATCACAGAGATCGGCCGCATCACAAAGATCGCCGAAACCGCCGACGCGGCGCTGGAACTGCTGCGCCGGGCGACGACTTCGAGCGACCCGGAGACGGCGATCATCGGGATGGGGTTGCTCGGTGAGCGCGCCGACGACCCGGCCGAGGCCATCAGCTGGTTCCGCAAGGCCGTCGAACTCGGCGTGCCCGGGCATTCCGATGCCGTGCGCAGCCGACTCGGCGAACTGCTGCTCTCGCAAGGCGATCAGGATGCGGCCCGGATCGAGTTCGAGCGGGTCAGCAGGTGCGAGGAGCCGGGAATCGCAGCGCGCGGCGAGTTCGGAATGGGCCTGATCCGGTACGGGGAAGGAGATCTCGCGGGGGCGGTCGCGGCCTTCGTCCGGACCGCAGCGCACACGGACGACAACGACATGGCTGAAGACGCGCTGAACAACGTCCGCGTGGTGCTCGAAGCGCAGCGGACCGCCGGTGATCACCTCGCCGCGGCCGACACCCTGCGCCGAATGGTCGAAGCGGTCCCCGAGCACCACGTCGCGGAGTGGGCCCACGAGACCGGCACCGGTTTCATCGAGGCCGAGGACTACGACGCCGCGCTGGTCTACCTGCGGTGCGCGGTGGAGATCGGTGCCCCGAACCCCGCGCCGGAAGCGGTGCTGGCACTGGGCGAAGCGCTGCACCTGCGGGGCGATCAGGTGGGCGCCCGGCAAGCCTACGAACGCGTGCTGAGCACCGGCGACGAGCAGTCCGCCGCGATGGCGAAGTACCGGCTGATCGAGTTGCTGCGCGACGACGATCCGGCCGCCGTGGAGGAGTTGATGCAGAGCCCGGACGACGTCCTGGGCACCGCGATGAAGGCGCTGCTCGGGCTCAAGCGGCGCGACGAGGGCGACACGGCCGGGGCGATCGAGATGTTCCGCGAGGCCGCTGGCGGCGACGACGAGCAGTTCTCCCCGATGGCCAGCTACGCGCTGGCCCAATCGCTGCGCGCGGAAGGCGATCTCGAACAGGCCCGGCAGGTCTACCTGCATCTGATCGAGTCCGCTCCGCAGGACCGCTACGCGCGGGAAGCGCTGCTGGAGCTGGCTGCGATGGCCTATCACGCCGAGGACGACGTGGCGGCCCGCGAATGGAGTCTGCGGGCGTGGGAATCCGACGATCCCGAGCTGTCGGCGAAGGCCGCGATGAACCTCGGGGTCATCGCCAAGCGCCGCAACGACCTCGACGCCGCGACACCGTGGTTCCTGGCGCTGATCGACCTCGGGCATCCCACGGCCGCGCTGGCCGCCGCCCACCTGGCGGAGATGCACTACTGGCGGGACGAACACGCCGAGGCGGCCCGGCACTACGAATACACCCTGGCGCACACCGAAGACCCGGAACTCATCGCCGAGGCGGCCTACCGCGTCGGCGAGATCCGCTACCAGCGCGGCGAGCTCCAGCAGGCGCGCGACCTGCTCGGCCGCGCCGCGCGCACCGAAGACCCGTCCTTCGCCCCGCAGGCGAGCGAGCTGCTGGCCAAGCTCGGCTGACCGTGGGGTTTCCGGAGCAGGAGTTCTCAGGCGGCGGGCATCACGTGCGCACGATGATGAGCCGCTCCGGGAGCGCGAGCACCTGGTCCAGGACATCGCAGGCCGCACCAGCCGTCCGCCAGTGCGCCGCGCTCAGATCGTCCAGCGTGTGCGCGCCGCGCGAAACCCGTGCGGCGCGCACATCGTCCTCGCCGCGCAGTTCCACGATGTCGATGATGTCGCCTGACGGGCGCACGTAGATCAGGGCCATCAGCTCGCCGTCGGTGTCCCGCACCGGCGGCATCAGCCGGAAACCGCGTGCCACCAGTTGGCGCAGGCGAATGCTGGGATCAGGATGGGCCTCAGCGGACGAGGTCATCGAATTCACCGTCCTTGGCACCACTGAGAAAGGCGGCCAGTTCGGCTCGGGTGCAGATCAACGCGGTCCCGTCCGACTGGTTCGATTGGCGTAGCGCGATGGTGCCGTTGTCGAGGGCCGCGAGCTCGATGCAGTTGCCCCATTTTCCGCTGTGGCGAGACTTTCGCCAGGTCACACCCGCGAGCGCGGCGACCGGGACCTCGAACTGATCACTCATCGGATCTCCCTCGCCTCAACTGCACATGCAACTGCATACGCCGTTGCGCGAGACCGTACCACAGCGCTCTGCGATCATGTGATTACCGTGCGTGCTCGAACGATTGGTGTGTCGGGGTACCGCGCATCTTCAACAGCGCTCGCCCGGCCTGTTCGGGACTTCGGGCATCGACCATAGCCCGCGCCGTTCGATCTCCGGCCGTTCGTCCAGGTGTGGCGCCTCGCCGAGATGTTCCAGGATCCGTCAGTTCCGGTTCCGGCGAAGCGCGGCATGGTGAGCAGGTCGGCAACGGCGCGACTGGTGGCCGACCGGACCGCCGCTCGGGCCGCTGTACCGGTGCGGCACGGCGTCCGCGAACCCCGGTCCGCTACCAAACGCTTGCTTGTTCAGCTGGCTGCCGGTCGCTAGTCTGCTGGTGTCTGGCGGATTCAGCGCGTCCGGCCGGTGCCTCGCCCGGATCCGCCGGTCGGTACCCGTGCGGAAGGGGCGGTCATGGCGGAGGCGTACATCATCGACGCGGTGCGGACCCCGGTCGGCAAGCGCGGCGGTGGGCTCAGCGGCATCCACCCGGCCGACCTGTCCGCCCACGTGCTGCGGAACCTGGTGGCGCGAACCGGGATCGACCCGGCCGCGGTCGACGACGTGGTGTGGGGATGCGTCGACGCGGTCGGCGCGCAGGCGGGCAACATCGGCCGCACCGGCTGGCTCGCCGCGGGCTACCCCGAGCACGTCCCCGGCGTCACGATCGACCGGCAGTGCGGATCTTCCCAGCAGGCAGTGCATTTCAGCGCCCAAGCCGTGCTCAGCGGCACGGCCGACCTGGTGATCGCCGGTGGCGTGCAGAACATGAGCGCCATCCCGATCGGCAGCGCCCTGCTCGGGGCCGCCGAGCTCGGGTTCCCCGTTGCCTACGGCCCGAATTCCGGTTCGGCCGGGTGGCAGTACCGGTACGGCGACGAGGAGGTGACGCAGTTCCGCGGCGCCGAACTGATGGCCGAGAAGTGGGGGATTTCCCGCGACGACATGGAAGAATTCGCGCTGCGAAGCCACCGCCGGGCCGTCGAGGCGATCGACACCGGCCGGTTCGACGAGGAGCTGGCACCGATCGCCGGGGTGGAACGCGACGAAGGGCCGCGGCGCGACACCGACAAGCGGAAGCTCGAAGGCCTCAAACCACTGCGCGACGGCGGCCGCATCACCGCCGGGTTGGCCAGCCAGATCTCCGACGGCGCGTCGGCGCTGCTGGTCGCCTCGGAACGAGCCGTCGCCGACCACGATCTGCGGCCGCGAGCGCGCGTGCACCACATGAGCGTGCGCGGCGACGACCCGGTTTTCATGCTGTCGGCACCGATTCCGGCGACCCGGCACGCGCTGGCCAAGACCGGGCTGAGCGCCGCCGACCTCGATGTCGTCGAGATCAACGAGGCCTTCGCCAGCGTGGTGCTGGCCTGGCTGCGGGAGATCGACATCGACCCGGCGCGGGTCAACCCCAACGGCGGCGCGATCGCCCTGGGCCACCCGCTGGGCGCCACCGGCACCAAGCTGATGACGACGCTGCTCGCCGAGCTGGAACGCACTGGCGGCCGGTACGGTCTGCAAACGATGTGCGAAGGCGGCGGCACCGCCAACGTGACCATCCTCGAACGCCTCGGTTGATCTCCGGGTGGATGGCGGCGTCGGCGGCAGCGGAGAGGAATTCCATGGCCATCAACCGCGATTTCATCGGGCACACCTTCAGCTGCGACGAGCCGTACGAGGTGACGCGCGGCAAGATCCGCGAGTTCGCCGACGCCATCGGCGACGAGAACCCGGCCTACCGCAGTCCGGCGGCGGCGCAGGAGCTCGGCCATCCGGACGTGATCGCCCCGCCGACCTTCGGGATCGTGGCCGCTGGCGCCGCGTCGCCGAACAGCCCGATCCGGCATCCCGACTTCGGCCTCAACTACCGGTTGGTGGTGCACGGCGAGCAGAAGTTCCGCTACCGACGGCCGATCCGCGCCGGTGACGTGCTCACCGCGCAGGGGCGGATCGCCGAGATCCGCGATGCGGGGCGCAACGAACTGGTGCGCATCGAGACCGACATCCGGGACGCCGATGGCGAGCTGGTGTGCACGACGGTGAACGTCATCGTGTCGCGGGGCACCGCGGCCGGGCAGGCGGGGCAGTGATCCATGGCGGCGAGCGTGCGCTACGACGACGTGGCGGTCGGCACCGAGATCGGCCCCGCGCGCTACCCGATCCAGCGCCTGACGCTGGTGAAGTACTGCGGAGCATCCGGGGACTTCAACGTGATCCACTGGAACGAGCGGATCGCCAAGCAAGCGGGGCTGCCGAACGTGATCGCGCACGGCATGCTCACCATGGCCGAAGCAGCCCGCCTGGTCACGGACTGGGTGGGCGACCCGGGCGCGGTCCTGGAGTACGGCGTCCGCTTCGCCAACCCGGTAGTGGTTCCGGACGACGACGAAGGAGTCCAAGTCGTGGTCACCGGCCGCGTGGTGGACAAGACCGATGGCAAGCGGGTCGTGGTCGACCTGTCCGCCACGACCGAAGGCACCCAAGTCCTGGCCAGGGCCCAAGCGATCGTCCAACTCACCTGACCGCGAAAGGAGCGGGACCGGACACCGCGAGGTCGCCGGTGTGGTCCCGGCTCAGTACGCTCTGCCGAAAATTACCCGCTTGCCGTAGGCGCTCGGTTTCCCGCACCGCACGCACGCGCCCGCATCTTGCTCGCCGTCGAAGGGTACAGCCCGGCCAATCGGACTTAGGTCAGGCGGTGCGGTCCCGGACCTGCACACGACACGAGGTTCGGTTCGTCGACGAACCTGTTCAGGGGCAGCGAATTCCCCGACCTTACTGTGGGTGCGGCAGGCGTCGAGGAGTTCCGCGCGCCGCCGCGATGACGGCATTGCGGCCGCACATCGTTCCCTTTCCGGTTCGGCGCCCCGCCGCTACAGTGGTTGAAACAGTCGTTTCATTGGAGGTGGTGGGATGGGCGACTGCACGGATTTCTCACTCGCGGGGCGCAACGCCCTGGTCACCGGCTCGGTACGCGGCCTGGGGCTGGCGATGGCGCGCGGTCTGGCCAGGGCCGGTGCCCGGGTGGTGCTCAACGGGCGTGACCCCGTCGCCCTCGACGGCGTGGCGGCGGGACTACGGGGCGAGGGGCTCGACGTCGACGCCGCCGCTTTCGACGTCACCGATCTCGACGCGGCGCGGGAAGCGGTGACTGCCCTCGGTTCGGTCGACGTGCTGGTCAACAACGTCGGCCACCGCGACCGGCGTGGCGTCGACTCGCTGACGCCGGGCGATCTGACCCGAATGGTCGATGTCCACCTGACATCCGCCTACGCGTTGAGCCAGACCGTCGCCCATGGTCTGGTCAGCCTGCGCAAGCCCGGCCGGATCATCAACGTCTCGTCGGTGATCGGCCAGCTCGGGCGGCCCGGGGACGTCGCGTACGCCACCGTCAAAGCTGGGCTCGACGGGCTCACCAGAGCTCTGGCGGCCGACCTCGGCCCCAACGGCATCACGGTGAACTCGGTGGCGCCGGGCACCTTCGCCACCGAAGTCAACGCCCAGCTGGCCGAAGATCCACAGTGGGCGGACTGGTTGCGGTCCCGGACCTCGCTCGGCCGTTGGGGGCGACCCGAGGAGATCGCCGGTGTCGTGGTCTTCCTGGCTGGCGACACCGCTTCTTTCATCACCGGTCAAACCATTTCCGTCGACGGCGGCATGACGACGACGTTCTGAAGGACTCGGTCTGGAGGAACGCGCGGACGTGATGGTCGCCGACGGAGACGAGCCGGGTTCCCGAGGATCATGGGCGCGTTGCTGGGGAGAGGCGGGTGCGGTGCCGGTGGGGGGTGCCGAACAGGTGGGTGGCTGCGTGGGCTCTTTTCAGGTGCAGGTGGGCTTCGTGTTCCCAGGTGATGCCTATTCCACCGTGCAGTTGGATGCCTTCGGCGGCGATCGTCGAGTACGCCTCGCAGCAGGCTGATTTGGCCATGGCCGCCAGTTCGGCGGCTCGTTCGTCGTGTGTGGACACCGTCCAGCTGGCCGCGTACGACAGCGAGCGGGCCGACTCGATCGCCACGTAGCAGTCGGCGAGGCGGTGCTTGATCGCTTGGAACGAGGCGATGGGTCGGCCGAACTGCCTGCGCAGCTTGGTGTACTCGACCGTCTCGTGCAGCCAGCGCTGGGCTGCGCCGATCTGCTCGGCGGCGAGCGCGGCGGCTGCGACATCCAGCGTGCGTCGCAGCGGCGCTTTCCCGATGAGCGTTGCGGGTGTGGAGGCGAGGTGGACCTCGGCCATCCGCCGGGTGAGATCCAGCGGTGTCGCGGCGACCACAGTGGACGGTTCCGGGGTCAGCTCGAACAGACCCAGCGAGTCGGCAGTCCGGGCGACCGCGAGCACGGTGTCGGCCTGCGCCCCGTCGAGCACGTATGACTTCTGCCCGTCCAGCACGTACTTCGGACGCTCGGTGTGGGCGTCGGGCGTCGAGCTGTCGTTGAGGCGTGCGGTTGTGGCGCACGTGTTGGTATCCCAGGGGGAATCCGGTTCCGCCCAGGCGAGCGAGACGACTCGTTCGCCGGAGGCGATGCCGGGCAGCAGACGTGCGCAGGTGTCGGCCTCGCCGGTGGCCAGCAGTGCTTGCGCGCTGATGACGGCGCTGCCGAGGAACGGGTTCGCCACCAGCCGCCTGCCGAGTTCTTCGACGACGATCAGGGTTTCCAGCAGGCTGAACCCGCTGCCACCCCAGTCCTCCGGGATGGCCAGGCCGGGTGCCCCGATTTCGGCCAGCTGCTTCCACAGCACCGGGTCGTAGCCGGGGTCCGGGGCATCCGGTGCGGGGATCGGCGGGCCACCGTGCCGGTCGAGCAGTCTGCGCACGGTGGCCCGCAGTTCGTCCTGCTCCTCGGTGAACGCGAAACGCACTACGCCTCCCAATGCCTCGTCCGGAACCGCTCGCCGGGGCCGCTCGCGTCAGCCCCGGCGCACCGCTGCGATCTCAAGGTTCGTGGCCAGCGCATCGGGTGCCCCCGATGGGGGTGGCGGTGTCGACGGCCAGGGCAGCGGCGACGCGGCGGCGGTGCCAGGCCGGGGTGCCCCATGCGGAGCGCAGCGCGGTCGCCTTGGTCAACCACAGGTGCAGGTCGTGCTCGGCGGTGTAGCCGATCGCACCGTGCACCTGCAGCGCGGTGCGCGCCGCGGTGTAGGCCGCTTCACCGGCGGCTACCTTGGCCGCCGACACGTCGCGGGAACGCCAGGCTCCGTCGGCGGCCACCGACAGGCACGCGCCCCTGATGAGCGGGCGGGCGAATTCCAACTCCAGCAGGGCGTTCGCCAGGTGGTGCTTCACCGCTTGGAATTCGCCGACCGGGCGGCCGAACTGGTGCCGTTGCCCGACGTACGCCGTCGAGAGGTCGAGCATCCGCCGCCCGAGCCCGAGCAGATAGCTGGCCGCGCCCAGCACCCCGTGGTCGAAAGCGACGTCGAAGTCACCCGATTCGACGAGTTCGGAGGACGAGTGCCGCACCGCGAACAATCGCCGGGTGGGGTCGAAGGATTCCCGTCGGCTCAACCGGATTCCGCCGATTCGCCGCACGGCGCCGTCGGCGCAGCCGAACACCGCGTCCGCCTGGTCCGCGTCGAGGGCGTACGGCAGGTGCTCGGCGATGACGACGGTGCCAACCGATCGGCCCGCCGCGAGCTCAGCCAGCCACTGGTCGGACAGCAACCGGGGCAGGAAGGCCAGCGATTCCACCAGCGGACCGGGTAGCGCGGCGTAGCCGCATTGTTCCAGGCAGACGGCGAGTTCCACCGGTCCGAGCTGGAGTCCGCCGTAGCGGTGCGGGGTGGTGAGCCCGGTGACGCCGAGTTCGGCGAGTCCGCGCCACAACTTCCGCCACGGCTCGGCGTCACCGACGGCCCAGGCGCGGGCGATCCGCGGCGTGTCGGCGGCGTCGAGCAGGTTCCGCAGCGTGTCCGCCATGTCCTGCTGGGCGTCGTCCAGCGCGAACCTCATCGCGACCCCCTCGGCAGCCCGAGCACCCGCTCCGCGATCACGTTGCGCTGGATCTCGTTGGTGCCCGCGTAGATCGGACCGGCGAGCGAGAACAGGTAACCCTCGACCCACGGCGACCCTTCGGCCTCGGCACCGAGCAGCTCCCAGGCGGTTTCGTGCATCGATATGTCCAATTCGGACCAGAACAGCTTGTTCAGGCTGGCCTCCGCACCCAGCACCCCTCCTTCGACGACCTTCGTCACGGTCTCGAACGTGGCCAGCCGGTAGGCCTGCGCGCCGATCCACGCATCGACGACCCGATCGTCATCGAGCGCGCCCGGCAGTTCGGCGAGGTGGCGCGCGGTCGCCAGGAACCGACCCGGACTGCGCAACGTCAGGCCGCGCTCGTTGCTCGCGGTGCTCATCGCCACCCGCCAGCCTTCGTCGACCGCGCCGAGCACGTCGCGGTCGGGCACGAACACCTCGTCCAGGAACAGTTCGGCGAACGCGGGCTTGCCGTCCATCCGCCGGATCGGTCGGACCGTCACCCCGTCGGCGTCCAGCGGGAACAGGAAGTACGTCAGCCCGCGGTGTCGCTGCGCCGCCGGGTCGCTGCGGAACAGCCCGAACGCGCGGTCCGCGAACGCCGCGCGGGAACTCCAGGTCTTCTGCCCGGACAACACCCAACCGCCCTCGACCCGGCGGGCGGTGGAGCGGATCGCGGCCAGGTCGCTGCCCGCCTCGGGCTCGGACCAGGCCTGCGCCCAGATCTCCGCGCCAGCGGCCATGCGCGGCAGGTAGCGCCGCTGCTGATCGGCCGTCCCGTGCTCGAAAAGCGTTGGCGCCAGCAGGAAGATGCCGTTCTGGCTGACCCGGCCGGGCGCGCCCGCGGCGTAGTACGCCTCCTCGAAGAGCACCCATTGCAGCAGCGATGCACCGCGTCCGCCGAACTCCTCGGGCCAGGACACCACCGACAGCCGGGCCTCGTGCAGCAGCCGCTCCCAGCGGCGGTGCGCGGCGAAGCCCTCCTCGGTTTCCAGCGATGGCAATGGTTCGCGCGGCACGTGCTCCCGCAACCAAGCCCGGACCTCGTCGCGGAACGCCTGGTCGGCGGCGGAAATCGAGAGGTCCACGGCCCCTACTCCCGCTCCCGCGCGGCCCGCTTCATGCTGCGCGCGTCCATGCCGCTCAGCGAGTCCTGGCCGACCTCGGCGTTGTGCGCGTGGGCGAAGTGGTGCAGCCCGAAGGTCGAATCCATTCCGCTTTGCAGGCCCATCAGGTCCTCGGCCTGGTTGATCGCCTTCTTCGCCAGCGCCAACCCGAATCCGGGCATCTCGGCGATATCGGAAGCCAGTTCCACGGTGGTGTCCGGTAGTTCCTCGCGCGGCACGACGCGGTTGACCATGCCGATCTCGTAGGCGCGCCGCGCGCTCATCCGCTTGCCGGTGAACAGGAATTCCTTGGCGATGCGCGGCCCGAGCAGCCACGGGTGCGCGAAGTACTCGACGCCGGGAATGCCCATCCGCACCACCGGATCGGCGAAGAAGGCGTCTTCGCTGGCCACGATCAGATCGCACACCCAGGCCAGCATCAGCCCACCGGCCACGCACGCGCCCTGCACCGAGGCGATCGCGGGTTTCGGCATCTCCCGCCACCGGCGGCACATGCCGAGGTAGACCTCCTGCTCGCGGGCGAACCGCGACTCGCCGCCGCGGTGGCGGGTGTGGTCCCACCACAGCCCGGCCCGGCGCGGGTAGCTGACGTCGACGTCGCGTTCCGGGGAGCCGATGTCGTGCCCGGCGGAGAAGTGCGCACCGGCGCCTGCCAGCACGATCACCTTGACCTCGTCGTCCTCGCACGCCCGGTAGAAGGCGTCGTCGAGCGCGTAGGTCATCGCGGAGTTCTGCGCGTTGCGGTAGTCGGGCCGGTTCATCGTCACCACGGCGACCTGCTTCCGGCGCTCGTAGTGCACGACCTCCTGCTCTGCTGCCATCGGGCGCTCCTAGCTCGGCGTTGCGGTTGCGGCACATCGAGGTTAGCTGAACAAGCAAGTGCTTGGTAGAGTCGCTGCGATACCCGAGCAGCTGGGAGGGCGCGTGGACCTCACCGACAGCGCGGCGGAGGCGGAGTTCCGCCACGAGGTGCGGGAATGGCTCGGCGACCACCTCGCCGGGGAGTTCGCCGCGGCTCGCGGGCTGGGCGGGCCGGGCCGCGAGCACGAGGGCTTCGCCGAGCGGTTGGCGTGGGACCGGCTGCTGGCCGAACACGGCTGGACCTGCCTGGGCTGGCCCCGCGAGCACGGCGGCCGGGCGGCCACCGTGCAGCAGCAGGTGATCTTCCACGAGGAGTACGCGCGGGCCGAGGCGCCGGTGCGGGTCGGTCACATCGGCGAGGAACTGCTCGGCCCGACGCTGATCGCCTTCGGCAGCCCGGCGCAGCAGCGGCGGTTCCTGCCGGAGATCGTCGCGGTGCGCGAGCTGTGGTGCCAGGGCTACTCCGAGCCGGGCGCCGGATCCGACCTGGCGAACGTGGCCACCACCGCCGAGCTGCGCGGCGACGAGTGGGTGATCGACGGGCAGAAGGTGTGGACGTCGTTGGCGCACGTCGCGGACTGGTGCTTCGTGCTGGTCCGCACCGATCCCGGGCAGCGCCGCCACCACGGCCTGTCCTACCTGCTGGTGCCGATGGACCAGCCGGGCGTGCAGGTGCGGCCGATCCGGCAGCTGACCGGCACCTCGGAGTTCAACGAGGTGTTCTTCGACGACGCCCGCACCGACGCGGTCAACGTGGTCGGCGAGATCGGGGCCGGTTGGCGGGTCGCGATGGGCACGCTCGGCTTCGAACGGGGTATCGGCACGGTCGACCAGCAGGTCGTGTTCCGCCGCGAACTCGCCGCCATCACCGAACTGGCCCGTGCCAACGGATCCATCGACGATCCGCTGCTGCGGGACCGGATCGCGCAGGCCTGGATCGGGTTGGAGGCGCTGCGCTGCACGGTGTTGCGGACCCTGGGCGCGGCCGGTCCGCCCGGTTCGGAGTCCTCGGTGGTGAAGCTGCTCTGGTCCACTTTCCACCGGGGGCTCGGCGAGCTGGCGATGGAGGTGGCCGGGGCGGGCGGACTGCTCACCAGGGGTGCGCCGTACGACCTCGACGCCTGGCAGCGGCTGTTCCTGTTCAGCCGCGCCGACACGATCTACGGCGGCTCCAACGAGATCCAGCGCAACATCATCGCCGAGCGCGTGCTCGGCCTGCCCAGGGAGGCCAGGCCATGACAGCTCCGCCGCCCGCGCACGGATTGCTGGTCGGCAAGACCGCCGTGGTCACCGCCGCGGCGGGCACCGGGATCGGCTCGGCGGTGGCCCGCCGGATGCTGGCGGAAGGCGCGCGGGTGCTGATCAGCGACCGGCACGAGCGGCGGTTGGCCGCCACCCGCGCCGAACTCGCCGAGCTGCCCGGTGCCGAGATCGCGGCGGTGGCCTGCGACGTGACCGACGAAACGCAGGTGCAGCGGATGTTCGACGCCGCGACCAGCACCTTCGGGCAGGTCGACGTGGTGGTGAACAACGCCGGGCTGGGCGGAACGGCGTCGATCCTGGACATGACCGACGAGCAGTGGCACCGGGTCCTGGACGTCACGCTGAACGGCACCTTCCGGTGCACCCGAGCGGCGGTCCGGCTCTTCCGCGAGCAGGGCAACGCCGGTGTGGTGGTCAACAACGCTTCGGTGATCGGCTGGCGCGCGCAGGCCGGGCAGGCCCACTACGCGGCTGCGAAGGCCGGGGTGATGGCGCTGACCAGGTGCGCGGCGCTCGATGCGGCGCCGCTGGGCGTGCGGATCAACGCGGTCGCGCCGAGCCTGGTGATGCACGAGAACCTGGCGAAGGTGACTTCCGACGAGCTGCTCGCGGAACTCACCGCGCGGGAGGCCTTCGGCCGATCCGCGCAGCCGTGGGAGGTCGCCAACGCGGTCGTCTTCCTGGCCAGCGACTATTCGACCTACCTCACCGGCGAGGTCATCTCGGTCAGCAACCAGCACCCGTGACCCGGCCGAACCGAGGCCGGGAACAGGGCTCTGATCGCCCTGTTCGTGATCGTGTTTTGAAGCGGCGAAGCCGCTTGGCCCACGTACGCGACCGGCACCCCCGCACCACCACCCAAGACGAGTTCGAGGAGAGGTTCTGAGAGGATGGTTCCGTGGTATCGACCAAGCGCTTGTCCGCCCGCAACCGCCCGGCGCGGGACTCCGGCTCCGAACGGCGCGCCGAGCTGCTGGCCATCGCCGGTGAGCTGTTCGCCAGCCGAGGCTTCCTCGCGACGACCGTGCGGGACATCGCCGATGCCGCGGGCATCCTCTCCGGCAGCCTGTACCACCACTTCGACTCCAAGGAGTCGATGGTCGACGAGATCCTCCGCGAGTTCCTCGACGCCCAGCGCCGGACCAACGAGCAGGTGCTGCGGGAGGCCAGCGATCCGCGCACCGCCATCACCGAACTCATCCGGCAGTCCTTCGGTGCGATGCAGCACCACCAGGCGGCGATCGCGATCTTCCAGAACGAATCGAAGTACCTCGCGCAGTTCGAGCGGTTCGGCTACCTGCAACAGGCGGCCAACGAGTTCGAGCGGACCTGGACCAGGGTGTTGCAGGAGGGGCAGCGCTCCGGCGCCTTCCGCGCCGACCTCAACGTCAAGTTGGCCTACCGCTTCATCCGCGACATGGTGTGGACGACCGTGCACTGGTACAACCCGCGCGGAAAGCTCACCGCCAACGTCATCGCGGACCAGTACATCAAAATCCTGTGTGACGGGATTGTGGGCGCGCCATCTCGGTGATGGTCGAGAGCACGCGCGCCGCTTCGGTGACGATGCGGTCGATCAGCTCCTCGCAGCTGGGCAGCTCGTCGATGACTCCGACCGCCTGACCGGCGGGCAGCACCCCGGCATCGGCGCGGCCGTCCACCAGCGCGGACTTGATCAGCATCGGGGTGTTGGCGGCCAGCAGCACCCGAGCCAGCGGCAGGTGCTGCGCGCGCCGCATCGCCAGGCCGTCGGTGATGAGCCGCCGCCAGCTCATGCCGGTCATCGCCTTGAACGCGACGGCCTGCCGCAGCGCGTCGGGCAGCCTGCGCAGCAGGCCGCGGGACTCGGCCGCCTCGGTCAGCTCGGTGCGCAGCATCCGGTGCGGCAGACCATCGATCCGGGAAGTCACCACGGTGTCCGACACGGCAGCGTCCAAATAGGACTGCTTGACTTCGCGCGGTACCCGGCTGTCGGAGGTCAGCAGGAACCGGGTGCCCATCGCCACCCCGGCCGCGCCGTAGCACAACGCGGCGGCCAAGCCGCGGCCGTCGAAGAAGCCACCGGCCGCGATCACCGGGATGTCCACCGCGTCGACCACCTGCGGCAACAGCAGCGTCGTCGCGACGGACCCGGTGTGGCCACCGCCTTCGCCGCCCTGCACCAGGACGGCGTCCGCGCCCCAACCGGCCACCTTCTCGGCGTGCCGCCGGGCGCCGATCGACGGGATGACCACGACTCCGGCGTCCTTGAGCTTGCCGATCAACCGCTGGCTGGGGGCCAGCGCGAAGGACGCGACCTTCACCTGCTCGCGGATCAGCAGGTCGACGCGCTCTTCGGCGTCGGCGGCGTCGGCCCGCAGGTTGACGCCGAACGGGTTCGCGGTGCGGCCCTTGACCTCGCGCACCGCATCGGCCAACTGCGGCAGCGTCATCGTCGCGGAGGCGAGGACGCCCAGCCCGCCAGCTTCAGCGGTGGCCGACACCAGGCTGGGACCGGCCACCCAGCCCATTCCGGTCTGCACCACGGGATGGCGAACTCCGGTCAGCTCGCACAGCGTGGTGCGCAGCAGCTGCGGGATCACCCCGGAACCTCCTGGTCGCGCAGGTTCGCCGGATCGATCCGGTGCCGGATCAGCGCCAACTCCTCGTCGGTGGGCAGCCGGGTCTCGGCGACCGAGTCGATCGCGAGCTCGAACCCGGTCCGCGCCTGGACGTCCGCGACGCTGACACCCGGATGCACCGAACGCAGCCGCATGGCGCGGTCCGGACCGGTGAAGTCCAGCACCGCCAGATCGCTGACCACCACCCGCACGTCGTGGAACCGCGCGCCGACCTGCCGCGCCCGGTCGTGGCCGACCCCGGCGACCAGATCGACGGATGTCACGAAGACCTTGGTGCTGTGCTTGGCGACCCAGTAGTTGGTGGTGTGGTTGACCGTGTTGCCCGGCGCACCGCGCACCCCGATCAGCTGGACCTTCGGCTTGTCCCACGGCCCGATGCGGGAGATGTTCTGGTTGCCGTAGCGATCCACCTGCGAGGCGCCCATCATGACCCGCCGCCGCCCACCGGCGAGCAGGTCGAGCACCCGGCCGTAAGGCATCCAACCTTCCACGGTGCCGGTGGCCTCGGCGCCCAACGCGGTCGGTTCGGCCAGCAGCATCGCCTCACCGTCGGTGAGCAGCAGGTCGGGCGCGGTGGTCAGCCGGGCCAGCCGGGCACCGATCGACGGGATCACCCCGAACGGCGAGGCCAGCACCGCACCGGCATCGCGCCAGGTGTCAGCACACGCGACAGCGCAGACTTCAGCTCGGCTGATCGTCACGCCGGTACTCCTAACTTTGTGCTGCGGCTACTGGAGACTTGAGCGAAGCGGACATACATGAGTCGGGGATCCCGGAGCCGAGAAGGCTTCTGAGGTTCCGCTACCCGCACTGCTACGCAAGGCGACCACTAACCCTTTCCTGAGCGTGGAAGGCTGTGACCGCTGCTTGGTAGCTCTGCTCGTCGCCGTCGAGGAACTCTTCACGGAAGGCCGCCCACTGCTGCGGTTTGGCGCTGGTGGCGTATCGGCGTTGGAACGCCTCGTCCCGCCAGTAGTCCGGTGCGCAGCTGGTGAAATGCGCCCCGCGCGGTGTCTCCACCACGCCATCCGGGTGGATCCGGTTGATCAGCAACGACTGCGGCGGTCCGCCCGCCAGCAGCTCTTCGGTCGGGACGAGCTGCTCGCAGCTGACGAAGCTGTGCCGAGCCGCCGCGCACATCAGATCGTCGAAATACGGGTCCGGGCCGAGGTATTGGGCGTTGCCGAAGCGGTCCGCCCGGTTCATGTGCACCAGCGCCACGTCGAGGTGCAGGGCGGGCATCGCCACCAGTTCCTCGCCGTCGGGGTAGGGCGAGGTCACCGTGCGCAGGCCGGGATTGAGCGCCAGCACATCCGAACCCAGTCCGGCGCGAGTGGGCAGGAAGGGCAACCGCGCGGCAGCGGCGCGCAATCCCGCCAGCACCATGCCCTCGTCGTACTCCGCCACTGCCAGTTCGCCGCGTTGGCGGGCGGCCCGGAAGTGCGGGTCGAGCGCGATCGAGTCCAGCGACACGAATCCGAAGACGACCTCGCGGACTTTGCCCGCCGCGCAGAGCAATCCGACGTCCGGCCCGCCGTAGGAGACCAGGGTCAGGTCCCGCAGCGGGGTGCGCAGGATCGCGCGGACCAGCGCCATCGGCTTGCGGCGCGACCCCCAGCCGCCGATGCCGATCGTCATGCCGTCGGCCAACCGGGAGACCACGTCGTCGGTGGTCAACACCTTGTCCTGCACTACGCCTCCGCTTCTGGTCCGTTGTGGACGAATTCGGCGCGGGCCCGGTCGGACACCCCGGTGAGGTTGAGTTCGAAGGTGAAGCCCTGCTCGAAGCGGTAGCTGCGGTTGACGTCGATCGGGTCGATGCCGTTGAGCGATTCCTTGGCCCTGCGCACCACCAGCGGGTCCTTGGCGGCGATCTCCTCGGCCAGCCGCAGCGCCGCGTCGGCCAACTCCTCGCGGGGCACCACCTGCCACACCGAACCGAAGTTCAGCAGTTGTCGCGCGGTGACGGTCTGACCGGTGTAGAACATCGCGCGCATCGTGTGCTGCGGCACCAGCCGGGACAGGTGGGTGGCCGCACCGAGCGCACCGCGATCCACCTCGGGCAGCCCGAAGGTGGCGTCCTCGGCGGCGATGATGATGTCGGAGTTGCCCACCAGTCCGATCCCGCCGCCCAAGCAGAACCCGTGCACCGCGCTGATCACCGGCACCGGGCACTCGTAGACGGCCTTGAACGCGGCGTAACAACCGTGGTTTACCGCGACGAGCTTGGTGTGTCCGCTGTCCGCGGCGAGTTCCTTGATGTCCACACCCGCGTTGAAGCCCCGTCCCGCGGCTTGCAGCACCACCACGCGGGTTTCCGGGTCGGTGCCGCTGGTGCGCAGTGCCGCGGCGAGATCGTGCCAACCCCGCACCGGGATTGCGTTCACCGGCGGATGATCGACGGTGAGGACCACGACCCCGCGGTCCCGGCGTTCGATGTGCGTGCCCATGACACCTACCGAACCTAGCACTTGTTTGGTTGGCTTGTTACGGTAGCAACACCGGAGGACGTGCCGCCAGCACCGAACGGGAGGCCGGATGGCCATCGAGATCGACCTCGCCGGCCGCGTCGTGCTGGTGACCGGCGGCACCCGCGGCATCGGAGCCGGGATCGCCGAGACGTTCCTGCGAGCCGGTGCCCAGGTCTACACCTGCGCGCGAAAACCGGTCGAGCGGCTCCCGGCGCACGGTGCGCGGTCGGCGCGGTTCCGGCTGGCGGATGTGCGGGATGAAGAGCAGGTCGAGGATTTGATCGCGGACGTCGTGCGCCGATCGGGGCGGCTCGACGTGGTGGTCAACAATGCGGGCGGCACACCGGTGGCCGACACCGCCAGCGCCTCGATCCGGCTGCACCGCAAGATCGTCGAGCTGAACCTGATCGCCCCGCTGCTCGTCGCGCAGCACGCCCGACCGGTGCTGGCCGCGCACGGCGGCTGCATCATCATGATCAGCAGCGTCTCGGGCAGGCGCCCGTCGCCGGGCACCGCCGCCTACGGCGCGGCCAAGGCCGGATTGGAGAACCTCACCGGCACCCTCGCGCAGGAATTCGCGCCGCGAGTCCGGGTGAACGCGGTCGCCGTCGGCCTGGTCCGATCGGACGACCAGGCGGAGCACTACGGCGACGAACCGGCCGCGATCAGCGCCATCGTGCCGATGGGGCGGCTCGCCGAGCCAGCGGACGTGGGCAACGCGTGCGCCTTCCTGGCCTCGCCGATGGCCTCGCACATCACCGGCTCGACGGTGACGGTGGACGGCGGCGGCGAACGGTCGGCCTACCTCACCGCGGTGCGGACCGGAGGAGACGGGTGATCTGCGCAGGCCGAGTCGTGATCGTCACGGGCGCCGGGCGCGGCCTGGGACGGGCGCACGCGCTGGAATTCGCCCGGCAGGGCGCGAAGGTCGTGGTCAACGACCTCGGCGTGGGACTCGACGGCAGCGGCGGCGGCGACCAGCCCGCCCAGCAGGTGGTCGCCGAGATCCGGGCGCTGGGCGGCGAAGCCGTGGTGCACGGCGCCGACGTCGCCGACTGGGAGCAGGCGCGCGAACTGGTGGCCTTCGCCGTGGAGCGCTTCGGCGGCCTCGATGTGCTGGTGAACAACGCGGGTGTCGTGCGCGACCGGATGTTCGTCAACCTGACCGAAGCCGAGTGGGACCAGGTGATCCGGGTGCACCTCAAGG
This sequence comes from Saccharopolyspora antiqui, assembly GCF_052246905.1. Taxonomy (NCBI): domain Bacteria; kingdom Bacillati; phylum Actinomycetota; class Actinomycetes; order Pseudonocardiales; family Pseudonocardiaceae; genus Saccharopolyspora; species Saccharopolyspora antiqui. The sequence continues at coordinate 5,860 of NZ_JBQQBO010000031.1, read as the reverse complement.
GGCATGCCGCGACACTGCGCCACGCGGCGGAGTACTGGCGGGATCGCGCGAAAGCCGGTGCGCCGGTGCGGGCCCGGGTCGTCAACACCACCTCCGGCGCCGGGCTGCTCGGCAGCATCGGGCAGACCAACTACGCCGCCGCGAAGGCCGGAATCGTCGCGCTCACCGTCAACACCGCCGCCGAACTCGCGCGGTACGGCGTCACGGTGAACGCGATCGCACCGTCGGCGCGGACCCGGATGACCGAGGACGTCTTCGCCGACTCGATGGCGCGGCCCGCCGACGGATTCGACGGGATGGCACCGGAGAACGTCTCGCCGCTGGTGGTCTGGTTGGGCAGCGCGGCGGCGGGTGACGTCACCGGGCGGGTTTTCGAGGTCCAGGGCGGTCAGCTGACGGTGGCCACCGGGTGGCGCCGCGGCCCGTCCCGCGACGCGGGGCGGCGGTGGGAACCGGCGGAGATCGGCCCGGTGGTGCGCGAACTGCTCACCGAAGCCCCCGAACCGGAGCCGGTGTACGGGACGTGACTCTCCGGGTGAGCGGCGCCCGCCCGGGACAACGGTCGAGAGTTCCCCTCGTCCGCAGTGGACGAATCTGCTGCTGGCTCGTGAGTGGTTGTTCCGGTAAGAGCCGGGATCTGCACTCACGAGCACGTGCTGCCGAGCTCCGCTCGCCTTTTCCGGCGTGAAAAATCTCCTTGAAGAAGCAGCGAATCCGGCGGGCCCGGGGGAGCGTCGGGTTAGGCTCGCTGGAGCGGTGTGCTGCCAACGGGAGGTCGACGGTGAAAGACGGTGCGGCAGAAGCGCGTCACGCCTGGATCGAGCCGGGGGTGTTCGAGGTGGCGCCGGGCGTGCACCGGATTCCACTGCCACTGCCAGGCGACGGGCTGCGGGCGGTTAACGTCTACGCCATCGAGGACACCGACGGCCTGGTGCTCATCGACTCCGGCTGGGCCCTTGATGAGGCCCGCGACCAGCTCGAATCCGCGTTGGGCAAGCTGGGTTACGGCTTCGAGGACGTGCAGCGCTTCCTGGTCACCCACGCGCACCGCGACCACTACACGCTCGCGGTGACGCTGCGCCGCACCTTCGGATCCCGGATCAGCCTCGGCGCCGACGAGCAGCCCTCGGTGGCGGCGATCATCGCCAATCGGCAGGACGCTGAGGCGCGGCGCCTGCGGCGGTGGGGCGCCGACGAACTGCTGGCGAAGTTGGCCGACGCGTTCGGCGGCAAGCCGCCGAAGTCGCGCAGCCCCTACGAACTGCCGGACGAATGGCTGGAAGGCAAGGTGGAGATCCCGCTGGCGAGCCGCACCCTGCTCGCCGTGCCGACTCCGGGACACACCCGGGGGCACCTGGTGTTCCTGGATTCGGCGTCCGCGCTGCTGTTCTCCGGCGACCACGTCCTGCCGCACATCACGCCGTCCATCGGCGTCGAACCCGAACGCGCCGAACTCCCGCTGCGCGACTACCTGGATTCGCTGCGGCTGATGCGGTCCTACCCGGACATGCGGCTGCTACCGGCACACGGCCCGGTCACCGGCAGCTCGCACACCCGAATCGCGGAACTGCTGCAACACCACGAACAACGCCTGGACCAAACCGCCGAAGTGGTCCGCAGCGGTGCGAGCACCGCCTACGAGGCAGCCCTGAAACTCGGCTGGACGCGCCACAACCGCAAGCTGCTCGACCTGGACCTGTTCAACCAAGTCCTGGCAGTCGGCGAAACCAACGCCCACCTGGACGTCCTCGTCACCCGAGGCATCCTCACCTCATCCGAGACGGACGGAGCACTGCACTACACCACCCCACCCGAGTGATCTTTTCGAGGTGAAGGGCACCTTCGACCGGCATAGTCGGCGAAAGGTGCCCTTCACCCACCACCTGAACGGGTCAGGCGAGTAGCAGGCGGACGGTTAGTTCCAGGCGGTTGGAGACGTCCGAGGCCGATGCGCGGCGGGTTACCCAGGCGACCAGGTTGGACAGCCATACGTCGGTGATCACACGGGCGATCGCCTTCTCCTCGTCGGTCGGCTCGCCGTCGGTCATGGCATTGGTGAAGAACCGCTCGGCCAACGCCGCGACCGTGTCGACCTCGGCCGCCGCGGAGGTGTCGGCGAACATGAAGGCACGGGTCATCGCCTCGGTCAGCTGCGGGTTGCGCTGCAACGAGCGGGTGGTGCGGCTGAGCACGAACATGACCCGCTCGTAAGGCGTTTCACCCGTCACCTTGGTGCGGTCCATCTTGTCCAAGGCCCGCTCGAACTCCCTGGCCAGGCCGGTCACCAGCAGGTGGACCTTGGACGGGAAGTACCGGTAGAGCGTGCCCAGCGCCACGTCGGCCTTCTCCGCCACGGTTCGCATCTGGACCGCGTCGTAGCCGCCCTTGGTGGCCAGCGCGATGGTCGCGTCGATGATGCGCTTGCGGCGTTCGTGCTGGGCCGTGGAACCGGTCTCGTCGTCCCGGAGCGCCTGGAGGACATTGCGCGAAGTGCTTTCCATGCAGCGTCGGTCCCCTCGAAAACTCGTTGGTCGAAAACCGCGTGTTCGTCGCCACGCAGCTCATCGCACTACCACCCTGACGGGTTAAGGTGATCGACGTGGTTCGATCGAAACATGTTCCAGTCTACCCAGCCCGCCGGCCGCGGGCGGTGTGAGGTGAGTCGTGCGGATCGCGTTGCTGTCCTACCGGAGCAAGCCGCACTGCGGCGGGCAAGGCGTCTACGTCCGGCACCTCAGCAAGGGGCTGGCCGAACTGGGGCACCACGTCGAGGTGTTCTCCGGGAAGCCGTACCCGGAGCTGGCTCCGGGCGTGGACCTGACCGCGGTGGACAGCCTCGACCTCTACGACGAGGCCGATCCGTTCCGCACCCCGAACTGGCGGGAACTGCGTGACACCGTCGACCTGCTGGAGGTCGCCACCATGTGGTCCGCGGGGTTCCCGGAGCCGCTGACGTTCAGCCTGCGCGCCGCGAAGCTGCTGCGCGCGCGATCCCACGAGTTCGACGTGGTGCACGACAACCAGTGCCTCGGCTACGGCCTGCTGTCCCTGCAACGAGCCGGAATCCCGCTGGTGGCGACGGTGCACCACCCCATCACGCACGATCGCCGGGTCGAGCTGGCCGGGGCCACCGGCTGGCAGCGGCTCGGGGTGCGCCGCTGGTACGGGTTCACCCGCATGCAGGGCCGGGTGGCCCGGCGGATCCCGCAGCTGCTGACCGTCTCGGAGTCCTCAGCGGCCGACATCGGGCGCGATTTCGGGGTCGCCCCCGGCCAGTTGCGGGTGGTGCCGCTGGGGGTGGACGCCGAGGTGTTCAAGCCGCCGACCGCGCCGCGGGTGCCCGGCCGCATCGTGGCGATGGCCAGCGCGGACACCCCGATGAAGGGCATCGGCACGCTGCTCGAAGCGGTCGCGAAGCTGCGCACCGAACGCACCGTGGAACTGGTGCTGGTCGCCCGGCCGACCCCCGGCGGCCCGACCGAGCAGCGCATCGAGGAGCTGGCCATCGGGGACGTGGTGCGCACCGTCAGCGGACTCAGCGACGCCGCGCTCGCGGAACTGCTCGGCTCCGCCGAAGTGGCCTGCGTGCCGTCGCTGTACGAGGGGTTCTCGCTGCCGACCGTCGAGGCGATGGCCTGCGCGACACCGCTGGTGGCCAGCCGCGCCGGGGCGATCCCGGAGGTCGCCGGGCCCGACGGCGAATGCGCCGACCTGGTTCCGCCGGGCGATGCCGAAGCGCTGGCCAAGGCGCTGGCCGCGCTGCTCGACTCCGACGATCGGCGGCAGCGGCTCGGCGCAGCGGGCCGCGCTCGGGTTTTGGCGAAGTACAGCTGGAAATCGGTGGCAGCCGCGACGGTCGACTGCTACGCCGACGCGATCGCGCGCGGGGTCGGGAAGGGAGCAGCGCGTTGCTGACGGTGGACTTCGAGAAGCTCGGCGTGCGGCCGGGGCAGCGAGTGCTGGACCTGGGCTGCGGTGCGGGGCGGCACGCCTTCGAGCTCTATCGCCGCGGGGCGGACGTGATCGCCTTCGACCAGGACGTCGCCGAGTTGGCGAACGTGGCGGCGATGTTCGCCGCGATGAAGGCCGAGAACCAGGTGCCCGACGGCGCCAGTGCGCAAACCGTCTCCGGTGACGCGCTGGCGCTGCCGTTCCCCGACGAGCACTTCGACTGCGTGATCGCCTCGGAGATCATGGAGCACATCCCCGAGGACGAGAAGGCGATGCGCGAAATGGTGCGCGTCGTCAAGCCCGGCGGCCGGGTGGTGGTGACGGTGCCGCGCCGGTGGCCGGAGCAGATCTGCTGGGCGCTGTCCGACGAATACCACCAGGTCGAGGGCGGCCACGTGCGGATCTACACCGCCGACGAGCTGATCGGCAAGCTCCGCGACGCGGGCCTGCGCCCGGCGTTCCACCACTACGCGCACGCGCTGCACTCGCCTTACTGGTGGCTCAAGTGCGCCGTGGGCACCGACAACGACGACCACCCGCTGCCGAAGCTCTACCACCGGTTCCTGGTCTGGGACCTGATGAAGCGGCCGTGGATCACCCGCACCGCGGAACAGCTGCTGGATCCCGTGCTGGGCAAGAGCATCGCGGTCTACCTGGGCAAGCCGGGAACTGCCCGTGCCGGGGCCTGAAGTACCGGGCGTGCTGTCCGCCGAGGCAGCCGCCCAGACCGGCAAGGCCATCGCCGCGACCCAGCTGGCATCGGGTGCGGTGCCGTGGTTCCCGGGCGGGCACGTGGACCCGTGGGACCACGTCGAGTCCGCGATGGCGATGGCCGCGACGGGCCTGCTCGCCGAGGCGGCGGGCGCCTACTCGTGGCTGCGCGACACCCAGCGCGCGGACGGGTCCTGGCCGTTGCAGGTGCGCGACGGGCAGATCGAGGACGCCGGGGCGGACACCAACTTCTGCGCCTATCCGGCCGTCGGGGTGTGGCATTACGTGCTGATCAGCGGCGATCGACGGTTCGCGGCGCGGATGTGGCCGGTGGTGCGCGCCGCGGTCGACTTCGTGCTCACCGTGCAGCGCGAGCGCGGCGAGATCGACTGGGCGGTGGGGGAGTTCGGCGTTCCGACCGGTGCAGCGCTGCTGTCGGGGTGTTCCAGCATCCACCACAGCCTGCGCTGCGCGTTGGCCCTCGCCGAGTACCTGGACCGGCCGCAGCCGGGCTGGGAGGTGGCGTTGGGCAGGCTCGGGCACGCGTTGCGTCGGCATCCCGAAGCGTTCACGCCGAAGCACCGGTATTCGATGGACTGGTACTACCCGGTGCTGGGGGGTGCGCTGCGCGGCGCGGCCGGGCGGCAGCGGTTGTTCGAGCGCTGGTCGGACTTCGTGGTCGACGGGCTCGGGGTGCGCTGCGTCGACGATCGCCCGTGGGTCACCGGTGCGGAGACCTGCGAACTGGTGTTGAGCCTCGATGCGGTGGACGAGCCGGAGCGGGCGCGGGAGCTGTTGGCCGCGATGCAGCACCTGCGCGACCCGGACGGCTCGTACTGGACCGGGTTGGTCTACGCCGACGGCAAGCGCTGGCCCGAGGAACGCACCACCTGGACCGGCGCGGCGGTCGTGCTGGCCGCGGACGCGCTGTCGCGCACCACACCGGGCAACGGGATCTTCCGCGGCGAAGGACTCCCGACGGGCCTGCCGGTGGAGAACGTCCCCTGCTGCGAACTCGTCCGGTGAGCCGGACATACATGAGTCGGGGATCGGCGGAGTCGAGACGGCGTCTGAGGGCCTGTCTTCGAACTCGTCCTGCTTCGCGGTGCGGGTGGCAGACCTGGCGATTTCGCGCGAAATCGCCACCCGCCCCGCGTGGGAGACGGCGATTTCGCGCGAAATCGCCCACCTCACCCGA
>NZ_JBQQBO010000030.1:0-96907 GCF_052246905.1 Saccharopolyspora antiqui | reverse complement strand
ACAGGAAAAAATCCAAACTCGTCGACACCGCACGCCGCGCCACATACCCAATACCCAACACAAAAACGAAATACAACGCCAACAACCCATAATCCACAGCATTGGCATCGAGAAGCTGACCCTGGGCCAACACCTGGGCACTGGCCCATCTCTCACTGAACACAGTGATCCCTACTTTCGGCAGGAGCGGTGGCTAACGCGATCCGCCCACGGTGAACGACGCGAAGGTGCGCGAGGCCGGGGCGCGCCACCCGGCCCAATATGTTGTCCGCAGCAACTTATCACCGGGACTGCCCGCGGAGAAGATCTCTGGATTGATTCAGCCCCATCGGCGTAACCGCATCGCAACTTGCCACCCGCACCGTCAGGGCAACGGATTGCGCCGATCGGCTCAGCCGCTGGCAAGCACCTGCTCGAAGGCGAGCTCCGCGGCGCCGAGCAGCTTGCCGTCACCGCCGAGCGAGGACGGCACCAACTTGGTGCCCCCCATGGCGCGGCTGACCAGACTGCGTTCGGACACCACCTTGCCGACGTGCTCGATCAACGTGCCCGGCAGCGCGGTGAACAGATCACCGAGCACCACCAGTTGCGGGCACAGCAGGTTGACCACATTGCACAGTCCGATGGTCAACGACTCGCCGAAATCGCCCAACCGCTGCATCACCTCGTCCGGGTTCTGCGCCAGCGCGTGCAATTCGGCGACGATGACGCCGCGCGGCGAATCCTCCGGCAGGTCCAGCGCCCGGCTCAGCGCCCGCTCCCCGACCTCGGTCTCCCAACATCCCCTGCTGCCGCAATAACATTCGAGCCCGTCCGGGCGCACCACCATGTGCCCGAGCTCCCCGACGTACCCGCCGCTGCCCCGCAACGGCATGCCGCCGGAGATCACCCCACCGCCGACGCCCACATCGGCCCCGACGAACACCGCGTCGGTCGCGCCGCGCGCCGCGCCGCGCAGGTGCTCGGCGAGCACGCTGAGTTCCGCGTCGTTGCCGACCTCCACCCGGCGACCGCCCAGCGCCTTGGACAGCCAATCCCCCAGCGGCACGTCGGTCCAGTGCAGGTTCGGCGCTTCGCGCACCATCCCGTCCGCCCGCCGCACCACACCGGGGGCCGACGCCCCGATCGCCACGACGTCGACGTTCGCCTCCTCGATGAGCACCGCGCTGTTGTCGACGATCTTGGTGAAGACCTCGCGCGGGTTCCGGGTGGCCGGTCGCAAGCTCCAGCTGCACCGGTTGAGGATCTCGCCACCGAGTCCGATGAGCGCCATCGAGACCTGCTCGACCCGGATGTCCACCGCCAACGTCACCGCGGCATGCGGCTGCGGGAGCACCAGCAGCGACGGGCGACCGGCACCGCTGCGCTGGGCGGGCACCCGCTCGACGACGAGGCCGTCCTTGACCAGCTCGTCGACGAGCGCCTTGATGGTGCTTCGGTTGAGCCCCATCTCGGTCGCCAGCGCGGCCCTGGTGCAGGGCCCGCCGATGTGCAGCCGACGCAGCAGCACCGCCCGGTTGTGCTGGCGCACTTCATCGGGCCGCGCTCCCGCGGTTGGTGTGGTACTCAATTCGGCCGCATCCTCCGCCTGCTCCCGGCTTCCCCTCTGGGAAAAGCTGTAGCACAGTGGCCGCTTCCGCTGCTCAACGTGCTCCTCGCGCGTCGTCCGGTTCAGGTCTCATGCCGCGCCGTAGCCCGCCGCCGGGACAGCGTGTCCACCCCGGCGGCGGCCACCAGGACCAATCCGGTGATGATGTTCACCGGTGCCGCCTGGAACCCGAGCATGGTCAGTCCGTTCTGGACGGTGGCGAGCACCGCGCCGCCGAGGATCGCGTCGTGCATCCGCCCCTTCCCGCCGAACAGCGAGGCGCCGCCAATGACCGCGGCGCCGACCGCGAACAGCACCACGTTGCCGTTGCCCGCACTGCCGTCCACCGAGCCGACCTTGGAGGTGTAGACGATGGCGCCGAGCGCGGCGACCGAGGAGCAGATGATGAAAGCGCTCATCCGGATCTTGGCCACGTTCACCCCGGCGCGGTGCGCGGCGTCCCGGTTGTTGCCCACGGCGTAGACGTGTCGGCCGTACCGGGTGCGGTCCAGCACGAACGTGCCGACGATCAGCAGCACCAGGATGATCGGCACCACGTAGGGCACGCCGCGGATCGACGCCAACTCCGGGTGCGGTGAGCGGTTGAGCGTCAGCAGGTACGTCGCGAGACCACCGCAGCCGAGCACCGCAGCCACCTTGGTGGCGACCAGCAGGGTCGGCTGCGCGACGAGCCCGTGCCGCAGCCTGGTCAGGTGCCGGTAGACCACCACTGCGGCGTATCCCGCGCCGACCACCAGGAACAACACCCAGCTCCCGGCGACGCCCAGACTGCCGTTGGCGACGGCGAACAGCTCCGGGCTCTGCCGGATCGAGATGGTGCCGCCCGGACCGACCAGCTGCAGCACCACGCCGGACCAGGTGATGAACAGTCCCAGCGTGACGATGAACGACGGGATCCGGACCTTGGAAACCGCGAACCCGGTCAAGCATCCGATCGCCGCGCCGACGCACACCGCCAGGAGCATTTCCAGCCACGGGTTCGCGGCCACCCCGGCCACCACGAGCACCAGCGCCAGGGCGGAAAGCGCTGCGCCGAGCCAGATCCGCAGCAGCATCGCCAGCAGCGCGGCCACCGCGAGCCCCAGCACGAAGGCGTAGAAGACCGAGCCGCCCATCGCGCCGAGCAGGTTCCCGTCGTTCTGGAAGTGCAGCGCGAGCACCGATGCGGCGACCCCGGAGGCCGTTCCGGCGGACAGGTCTATCTCGCCGATCAGCAGCACGTAGACGATGCCCATCGCGATGATGGTCTGCCCGGCGCCCTGGTGCAGCAGGTTGGCGAGGTTGTTGAGGGTGAGGAAGTCGTCGGACAGCGCGGTGAACAGCACCAGCAGCACGGCCAGCGTCACCAGCGCGGGCAGTGCGCCGAGGTCGCCGCGCCGGAGTTTTCCGACGTAGTCGCGCAGGGCTTCGCCGGTGGCGCGGGAGGTGGTGTCGATGCCGAAGTCGGCGATCCGGGCGAGCTCCCGTTCTGCCGCACCGGTCTGGCTGTTGGTCATGGGCGGTCCTCGGATCTCGTCAGACTGCTGCGACGTCGGGCCGGGCCAAGCCGAGATCGCCGGAGCGTCCGGCGGTCATCAGCTCGACGACCTGACCGTGGGTCAACTCGCGGACGGGCAGTTCGGCGGCCATCCGTCCCAGGTAGAGGGTGGCGATGCGGTCGGCGACCTCGAACACGTCGGCCATGTTGTGGCTGATCAGCACCACGCCGAGGCCCTGTTCGGCCAGCCGCCGCACGAGGTCGAGCACCTGTCTGGTCTGCGCGACGCCCAGCGCCGCGGTGGGTTCGTCGAGGATGACCACCTTGCTGTTCCACAGCACGGCTTTGGCGATGGCCACGGTCTGCCGTTGACCACCGGAGAGCGACCCGACCTTGGTGCGCACCGATCCGACCGTGCGCACCGAGAGCGAGCGCAGCGTGCGCCGCGCGGCCAACTCCATCTCGGCCTCGCCCAGCAGCAGCGCGGGTCCCTGCTCCCTACCGAGGAACATGTTCTGCACGACGTCGAGGTTGTCGCACAGCGCGAGGTCCTGGTAGACGATCTCGATGCCCAGCGCCGCCGCGTCGCGCGGCCGCTGGATGTGCACCGGGCGGCCCTCGAACACCATCTCGCCGCCGTCGATGCGGTGCATCCCGGCGATGCACTTGACCAATGTGGACTTTCCGGCACCGTTGTCGCCGATGAGCGCGGTGACCTCACCGGCTCGCACCGCGAAGTCGACGTCTCGCAGGGCCCGGACCGGGCCGAAGCTCTTGCTGACCCGGCGCAGCGCCAGGATCGGTTCGTGCACCGTGACCTCCCTTGGAACGCCCCTTTGCGACGGCAGGGTCAGGCGATGCCGAGCGCTCGGCACGCGCCCGCCAGCTCGCCGCCGCAGATCTCCTCGGCTCGGACGTGGCCGGGGCCGAGCACTGTCTTGATGTTGTCCCGCGTGATCAGCTGCGGTGCCAGCAGCACCGACTTGATCTCGCGTCCGGCCACCGGATCGCGAATTCGCTGGTGCGCCAGGGCGTCGGCCGCCGCGACATCACCGCGCACCAGGGCGGCGGCCAGCTTCGCCGCGGCGCCGGCCTCCTGCCTGATCGGCTTGAAAACCGTCGACGACTGGTAACCCTGCAGGAGGGCGCGCAGGCCGTCGACGGTCATGTCCTGGCCGGTGACCGGAACCGCGCCCGCGAGACCGTACTTCTGCAGCACCGTGATCACCGCAGCGGCCAGACCGTCGTTGGCGGCCAGGACGCCGTCCACCCGGCCGCCGTTGGCGGTGAGCAGTTGCTCGAAGGCCTGGCCGCCGGCCTGGTTGTCCCAGCCGTCGACGAACCGGCTGCTCACCAGCCGCAGGTCGCCCGCGGCGTAACGGGGGCCGAGCGCCTCGGACTGGCCGCGGTGCACCAGTTCGGCGTTGTGGTCGGTCGAGGATCCGCCGATCTCGATCACCTGCGCGCCGGGCTTGTCGCGCAGCGCGGCGGCGAGCGCCTGCGCCTGCAGTTCGCCGACCATCTCGTGGTCGAAGCTGACGTAGTAGTCGGCGCTGCCGCCGACGCTGAGCCGGTCGTAGTCGATCACCGGCACGCCCTGCTCCTCGGCCTTCCGCTCAACAGTGGCCCCGACGTCGCCGCTGGGCGCCGCGATGATCAGCACCCGCACCCGTTGGCTGAGCATGCTGTCGGCGATCTGGGCGAACTTCTGCGCATCGCCCTGCGCGTTCTGGATGATCGGCGTGAGTCCTTCCTGGCGCAGCGCCGCCTGCAGCATGGGCTGGTCGAAGTGGGCCCAGCGCGCGGAAGTCGCGGTCTCCGGCAGGATCACGCCGACCCGCGGCGCGGCGTCGGCCGGGGGCGTGACCGCCGCGCCGTCCGGCTGCCGCGGGCTGTTGTTCCCGCAGGCCGCCAGCAACAGCCCGATGCTGCAGGCCATCGCGATCAGCGCTGCGGGCGTTCTCCCCATCGAGAAGCCTTCCCCACTCCTGAATCGAACTGAGCAACGCAAACGTTGCGGCAGACAACATATGACACCACACCGCAAGTCGAGAAGTTCACCTGATCGATGCAGTTGCCGAACTTGATCGATGTAGGACATCTTCCGGAAACATGATCGGGTGGTATGTTGCGTCCTGCAACATATTCGTCCGGTGGGTGGATCACGCGCCTGATCCACCCATCGGACGTTCCTCGCCCGACGGCAGCGTAAACCCGCTTCAGTGCCGACTTCTGGCTTTTGCACGCAATTCCACCCCGAACGCGGAGGAATCCCCGAATGCAGAGGAGTCCAGCATGACCCGTTGGTTACCGGGCACGACCAGAACTCGGACCGGGCTGGTGCTCGCCGCCGTGGCCTGCACCGCCGCCGCGGTCACCCCTGCCTTGGCCGCCGCGCCAACTGACTACCGCGACGCCTCGCTACCGGTGGCCGACCGGGTCGACGATCTGATGGCACGAATGTCGTTGCAGGACAAGATAGGCCAGATGACCCAGGCCGAACGGGAAGCCGCCGACCCGAACGCGGCGGCCAGCAGCGGCGTCGGGTCGATCCTCAGCGGCGGCGGCTCGGCGCCGTCGCCGAACACGGCGGAAGCCTGGGCCGACATGTACGACGCCTACCAGCAAGCGGCCATCGCCACCCCGCTCGGCATTCCGATCATCTACGGCGTCGACGCGGTGCACGGGCACAACAACGTCCAGGGCGCGACGATCTTCCCGCACAACATCGGTCTCGGCGCCGCCAACAATGCCGAACTCACCGAACGCATCGGCCGCGCGACCGCCGAAGAAGTCGCGGGTACCGGCATCGACTGGGACTTCGCGCCGTGCCTGTGCGTGGCGCGCAACGACCGGTGGGGACGCACCTACGAGTCCTTCGGCGAAACCCCGGAGCGCCCCTCGGCGCAGGCCTCCATCGTCAACGGACTGCAGGGCGCCAGCCTGAACGCCCCGGGATCCGTGCTGGCCACCGCGAAGCACTACGTCGGCGACGGCGGCACGACCGGTGGTGACGACCAGGGCAACACCCAGATCAGCGAGCAGGAGCTCCGCGCGATCCACCTGCCGCCGTTCCAAGCGGCCCTGGACCGCGGCGTCGGCTCGGTGATGATCTCCTACAGCAGCTGGAACGACGCCAAGATGCACGTCAACGACTACCTGATCAACGGCGTGCTCAAGGGCGAACTGGGCTTCACCGGCTTCGTCGTCTCGGACTGGCAGGGCATCGACAAGGTCGACGGCCAAGAGGGCTTCACCGCCGACGAGGTGCGCGGCGCGATCAACGCCGGAATCGACATGGTCATGGTGCCCTACGACTACCAGCAGTTCATGGACCTGCTGCGCGCCGAGGTCGACGCCGGTCGGGTGCCGATGTCGCGCATCGACGACGCCAACCGGCGCATCCTGACCAAGAAGTTCGAGCTGGGTCTGTTCGAGCAGCCCTTCACCGACCGCAGCTTCACGCCGACCGTCGGCAGCCCCGAGCACCGCGCGATCGCCCGCGAAGCGGTCCGCGAATCGCAGGTGCTGCTGAAGAACGACGGCAACGTGCTCCCGATGGCCAAGGACGGCGGCAAGATCTTCGTCGCGGGCAAGAACGCCGACGACATCGGCAACCAGAGCGGCGGCTGGACGATCAGCTGGCAGGGCAGCAGCGGGCCCATCACGCCGGGAACCACCATCCTGCAAGGCATCCAGCAGGCGGTGACGCCCAACACGCAGGTGACCTACGAGCGCAACGGCAACGGCATCGACAACACCTACCGCGCCGCGATCGCGGTGGTCGGTGAGACGCCCTACGCCGAAGGCGAGGGGGACCGGCCCGAGGGGATGGGTCTGGATGACGAGGACAAGGCGACCATCGCGCGGCTCAAGGAGTCCGGCGTCCCGGTCATCGTGGTGACCGTCTCGGGGCGCCCGCTCGACGTCGCGGCGGACCTGCCGCAGTGGAACGCGCTGGTGGCCGCCTGGCTGCCGGGCACCGAAGGCGCGGGGGTGGCCGATGTCCTCTTCGGCGACTACAACCCGACCGGCACGCTGCCGATGACCTGGATGACCGGCGTCGCCCAGCAGCCGATCAACGACGGCGACGGCCAACAAGCCCTCTTCCCCTACGGCTTCGGCCTCCGCTACTAACCCATCGAGTGAAGACCGAAGGGCACCTTCGACCGACTATCCCGGTCAAAGGTGCCCTTCAGCCAAGTTCATGCCAGTTCCCATTCCACGAGGCTGCTCCCGCAGCCGATGACGGTGTCGGCAGCCGGGCGCGGCTGCCACCCGAGAATCCGTCGCGCCTTGTCCGTGCTGTGGCGGTTGCGCCGACCGAGCCCCGGCATGATCGGGCGCAACGATCGATCCGCCAGCGACGCGACCCGGACGACGAAATCGGGAAGCTGTCTCGTCGGCACCTGTGCCGCGGCGTCGCCGAGTCCGGTGCGCAGCGCCGCGGCGATCTCCCGCATCCAGACGAACTCCCCTGTTCCGAGGAATCGCTCACCGGCTGCCTCGGGTGCGAGCATGGCGCGGATGTGGAGGTCGGCGATGTCTCGGACGTCCACGACTTCGAGGCCGATCCGGGGCACACCGGGCATCCGCCCTTGCAGCAGGCGCTGGATGAGACGTACGCCCCGGTGATCGCGGCGGTCACCAAGCTCCTGGACGCGTGCGTCGCCGAGGGCAGCGTGCGCGACGGCCTCGACCCCGCCGATGTCCTCCTGCTCATGGGCTTCCTGTGGCGCGTCAGCCCCGGCGAGGACGGCGTCAGGCAAGGACGCAGGCTCGTGCAGATCGTCTTCGACGGCATCCGCCGCAACCACCGCTGACGAATCCCCCGGCTCAACCACCGCGACACGGCCACGGCACACGTCTCGACGAAGGCGCTGAGAGCACAAGGCCCAAGCAGTTGCTCAGGATCAGGGTGCATCAGGGCTCAAATCATGCGAAGCGCCCATCATCCCGCAGCTGTCCATTGTGGAGCGGGGAGGATCCTGGCGGAGACGTCGCCGAGGGCTATTCGGGTGGCGTTCGGGCCGGGGGCGGTGGCCGTGATGGTGATGTGGTCGCCGTCTTCGAGGAAGGTGCGGGGCTCGGCGCCGAGCCGGATTGGCTGGGTGCCGCCCCAGGTCAGTTCGATCAGCGCCCCGCGCTGGTGCTTCTCCGGGCCCGAGACGGTGCCCGATGCGTAGAGGTCTCCGGTGCGGGTGGCGGCGCCGTTGATCGTCAGGTGCGCCAGCATCTGCGCCGGAGACCAGTACATCTCCCGGTACGGCGGGCGGGAAACCACTTGGCCGTTCCAGGACACCGCGAGGTCGATGTCCAGCCCCCACGGTTCGCTCTCCCGCAGGTACGGCAGCGGTTCCGGATCCTGGGGCGGGGTCGGGACGCGGGCTTCCGCCAGCGCCAGCAGCGGCACCACCCACGCCGAGATCGAGGTGGCGAAGCTCTTGCCCAAGAACGGTCCCAGCGGCACGTACTCCCACGACTGGATGTCCCGGGCGGACCAGTCGTTGACCAGCACCACACCGAACACGCGGCTGGCGAAGTCGGCGACCGGGACCGGCGTGCCCAGTTCGGAGCCGGTGCCGACGATGAAGCCGAGCTCCGCCTCGATGTCCAGCCGACGGCACGGACCGAAAGTCGGGGCCGCGTCCTCCGGGGCCTTGCGCTGTCCGCAGGGCCGGACGATGTCCGTTCCGGACACCACAACTGTTCCACTACGCCCGTGGTAGCCGACCGGCAGGTGCTTCCAATTCGGCATCAGGGGCTCGGCGTTCGGCCGGAACAGCCGACCGAGGTTCGCCGCGTGGTGCTCGGAGGCGTAGAAGTCGACGTAGTCGGCGACATCGATCGGCAGGTGCATGGTCACCTCGGCCACCGGGTGCACCGCCGCATCGGGCAGGTCGCCGGAGACGAGCTCGGTGATCTGCCGCCGCACCCGCACCCACCGGTCGTATCCCTGGGCCATGAACGGGTTCAGGCTCGGCCGTGCGAAGACCTCGTCGCCGAGCGCCACCGCGAGGTCCACAACGGACTCGCCGACGCGCACTCCCACCCGCGGCGCGGCACCGGGTGTGGAGAACACGCCGTAGGGGAGGTTGGCCAGCCCGAACAGCGAGTGTTCGGGGATGTCGATCGCGGTCACGAAGTGACTCCTCCTCCGCCGAGCCCGATCAACGCCTCACCGCTGCGGTCCGCGTCCCGCCCAGGTCCAGGCGTAACCGCGATCCTCGGCTGCCCGGCCGCCCTCGCCGAGCTCCAGCGGGCGGAACGTGTCGACCATGACGGCGAGCTCGTCGAAGAAGTCCACGCCGATGCTGCGTTCGTAAGCCCCGGGCTGCGGGCCGTGCGAATGCCCGCCCGGATGCAGCGAGATCGAACCCGGCCCGATTCCCGATCCCTTGCGCGCCTCGTAGTCCCCGCCGCAGTAGAACATCACCTCGTCGGAGTCCACATTGGAGTGGTAGTAGGGCACCGGGATGGACAGCGGGTGGTAGTCCACCTTGCGCGGCACGAAGTTGCACACCACGAAGTTGCCGCCCTCGAAGACCTGGTGCACCGGTGGCGGCTGGTGCACGCGGCCGGTGATCGGCTCGAAGTCGGCGATGTTGAACGTGTACGGGTAGAGGCAGCCGCCCCAGCCGACCACGTCGAACGGGTGCTGCGGGTACACGAACCGGGTGCCCACGATGCCGGTGCTGCCGCGGTGCTTGACCAGCACCTCGACATCGGTGCCCTCGGCCAGCACCGGTTCGGCGGGGCCGTGCAGATCGCGCTCGCAGTACGGCGAATGCTCCAGGAACTGCCCGAACTTCGACAGGTACCGGCGCGGCGGGGTGATGTGCGAGTTGGCCTCGATGCAGTACGCCCGGACCGGCTCGTCGCCCTGCGGCAGCCAGCGGTGCGTGGTGGCGCGTGGCAGGATCACGTAGTCGCCGGGCCGGAACGCGAGCGCGCCGAAAACCGTCTCGACGACACCCGAACCGGCTTCCACGTACACGCACTCATCGCCGATTCCGTTGCGGTACAACGGGGAAGTCTCACCCGCCAGCACGTAGGAGATCCGCACGTCGGCGTTGCCCAGCACCAGTCGGCGGCCGGTGACCACGTCGTGGCGCTTCCACTCCTGGCCGCCGAAGAGATCGTGCAGCTTCAGGTGCCTCGGTCGCAGCGGGTGGTTCGGCTCGGTGCCCAGCTCGGGCAGCTCCCACGCGGTGGAGTCCACCAGCGCCGAGGGGAGGTTGCGGTGGTACAGCAGCGACGAGTCGCTGGCGAAGCCCTCCGCCCCCATCAGTTCCTCGTAGTACAGGCCGCCGTCCGGCCCGCGGTGCTGCGTGTGCCGCTTCGGCGGCACGTCGCCGACCTGCCGGTAGTAAGCCATGACCTCGCCCGCTTCCTACTCGTCGAGCAGTGTTGATCGCGAATCAGCTACCTGGTCTATTTAGTAAATGTATGAATCATCTGCGTGGGGCGCAACACCCGACCGGTTCAGTTGCGGCCTCGGATGTCGAACTGGTCGCGGTTGGTGATCAGCTTGTCCAGCAGCATGATCAGGATGCGCTGCTCGGTCTCGGTGAGCACGCTGGTCCACTCGTGTTCCCGCTCGTTCTGCGACCGGAACACCTCGACCATCTCCCGGTGCCCGCGTTCGGTCAGCGACAGCAGCACCGACCGGCCGTCGTGCTCCCCCGGTGTCCGCTCCATCAGCTCGTCGGCGACCAGCGTCTTGGTCAGGTTCGACACCGCGGCCCGGCTCATCCCGGTCAGTTCGGCCGCCTTCTTGGCCTCCAGCGGCCCGGCCAGCCAGGTGACGAACAGCAGCCGAAACCCCGACCAGGACCGGCCGCGCGGCCGGTGCACCGCGGCCTCCAGGTCGTAGGTGACGATGTTGGACGCGCGGTTGAGCGTCAGCAGCACCTCGGTGGCCAGCTGGTGGCGGAACCCGTACTCGGCCGCCAACCGGCGGTTGGCCAGTTCGACGAAGGACCAGAAATCCAGCGCATCCTCGGCCATCGCACCTCCACCCGAACAACTGGTCAATGCGTGAACTATTTCAGATCCACCCGGAACCACCAAGCCTGAGCAGGCTCTCAGCCAGCGGCTCGGTCTCAGCGTTATCTCAGCTACCTTCCGACACTCTTGGCGCAGGACCGGACAGGAGGGATCGGATGAAACGCAAGAACGTGGCGCTCGCGGCGACCGCCGGGACCGCGGCGGGTGTCCTGGGCCTGACCATGCTCACGCTGCCAGCGGGTGCGGGGGCCGCCCCGGCATTGCCCGCGATCGCCCCGGAGCAGTTGGTCGAGTCCGTGATGCGGGCCGCCCCACCGGCGCTGACCGGCACCGTGGCGGTGGACAACGCGCTGGGTCTGCCCGCGATTCCCGGCGCGGGCCAAGCTTCCGAGCTGCTCGCCGACGGCACCAGCCAGTTCCAGGTGTGGGCCGACGGCCAGGGTCGCCACCGCGTGTCGGTGCCCTCGCAGGGCGGCGAGATGACCGTGGTCGACGACGGCTCGACGGTCTGGCGGTGGGACTCGACCGGGCGGACCGTCACCCGCACCGACGAGCACTCGCCGGAGGCGGCCGGGCACGGCGCGCCGCCGGACCCCGCCGCGGCGGCCCGCGGCATCATCGACGAGCTGCGGCAGACCAGCGACGTCAAGGTCGACGGCACGGCCAGCGTCGCCGGTCGCGACGCGTACGAGCTGGTCCTCACCCCCAAGCCGACCGAGCGCACGCTGCTGCGCGAGGTGCGGGTGGCGGTGGATGCCGAGAAGCGCATTCCGCTGGAACTCTCGGTGCACACCAACGGTTCCGACGATCCGGCGGTTCAGGTGGGCTTCACCGACCTCGACCTGACCGCCCCGGACCCGGCGCTCTTCCAGTTCACCCCACCGGCGGGTGCGCAGGTGCAGGACGGCAAGGCCGAGCACGCGCCGCAGCAGCGGCCCGCCAACGGCGAGCTCCAGGTGGTCGGCGACGGCTGGGATTCCGTCCTGGTGGCTCGGCTGCCGCAGCAACGGGACGGCCAGGACCCGCGCCAGATCGCGGAGCGGATCGGCAAGCCGATCAGCGGACCGTGGGGCAACGGGTGGGTCATCGGCACCAAGGCGGGCAACGCCCTGCTGACCTCCGACGGTCGCGTCGCGGTCGGCGCGGTGCCCGAGCAGGTGCTCACCGCCGCGCTCGGGAACGCGTGATGACCAACGCGGTCGAAGCGGCGGGGGCGGCCACGGCCGCCCCCGCCGCGGGCGGGGTCGCCGCGCGCACCACCGGGCTGCGCAAGACCTACGGCCAGACCGTCGCGGTTGCCGGGGTCGATCTCGCGGTGCCGCGCGGCGCGGTGGTCGGCGTGCTCGGGCCCAACGGTTCGGGCAAGACGACCACGATCCGGATGCTGCTCGGCCTCACCGCCCCGACTTCGGGAACCGTCGAGTTGCTGGGCCACCGGCTGCCCGAACACAGCGGTCGGGTGCTGCCGCGGGTGGGTGCGCTGGTCGAGGGACCGGGTTTCCACCCGTTCCTCTCCGGCCGGGAGAACCTGCTGCGGTGCGCGGCGATGGAACCGGCGCTGCGCGGCCCGGAAATCCGCGAGGTCGTCGAGCAAGCCCTGCACCGGGTCGGGTTGAGCGCCGCCGGGGGCCGGAAGTACCGGGGTTATTCGCTGGGCATGAAGCAGCGGTTGGGGCTGGCCGCGGCCCTGCTGGTGCCCCGCGAGCTGGTGGTGCTCGACGAGCCGACCAACGGCCTGGACCCGGCGGGCACCCGGGAGATCCGCCGGATCATCGCGGAGCTGCACGCGGCGGGGACCACCGTGCTGGTTTCCTCCCACCTGCTCGCCGAGATCGAGGCCACCTGCACGCACGTCGCGGTGCTGCACCGCGGTTCGCTGGTCGCGCAGGGCGAACTCGCGACCATGCTGGAGTCCGGCGCGCCGCACCTGCTGGTGTCCACCCCGGACCGCTCCGGTGCCATCGCAACCTTGCAGGACAAGGGCGTGGCGGCGCAGGACGTCGGCGAATCGGTTCGCGTCGACCTCTCCGAGGTGGATTCCTCGGAGGTCGTCGCGATGCTCGTGCACGCGGGTGTCCCGGTGCGGGAGGCGCGGCGGACCCGAACCGGCCTGGAGGACCTCTTCGCCCGACTGACCGAGGAGGAGTCGTGACCGCGATCGACACCGCCGCACCCGTGGCGCCAGTGCGGACGTCCGCTCCGCTGGGTCGGGTGCTGCTCGCCGAACTCCGGTGGGTGCTGCGGCGACCGCGCAACCTGCTCGCCCTGCTGATGCTGGCCGGCCTGCCGGTGCTGCTCGGCACCGCGATCGCCGTCACGGGTGGTCCCGGTGGCAGTGGTGGCCCACCAGCGCTCGCCGCGGTGGCGGGCAACGGGCTGGTGCTGCCGGTCGCGGCGCTGGTGCTCGCGCAGTCGTTGCTGCTGCCGCTGGTGGTGGCGATGGTCGCGGCGGACGCGTTGGCGGGCGAGTCGGCGCACGGCACGCTGCGCGGCCTGCTGCTCGCGCCGGTCGGCCGGGTGCGGCTGGTCGGTGTCAAAGCGTTCGGCGTGCTGGTGCTGGCGGTGCTGGCAGTGGTCGTCGTCGCTGTGAGCGGGGTGCTCACCGGACTGATCATCGTTGGTGGCGACGGTCTGGTCACGCTGTCGGGCACCACGTTGTCGATCGGCCCGGCGCTGGGCCGGGTGGCGCTGGCGGCCGCGTGGTCGGCGGTGCAGATGGCCGCCGTCGGAGCGGTCGCGCTGGCGATCTCCTCGCTGACCGAGCACCCGCTGGTGGTCATGGCCGCCACCATGGGCGGCCTGATCGTCTTCGGGGTCCTCGGCACGATCCCGGCCTTGGACTGGCTGCACCCGGTGCTGATCACCACCGACTGGTCGGCCGTGCTGGACGTGCTGCGCGACCCGATCAGCGGCGACACCCTGACCACCGGCCTGCTGCGCGCGGGTTGCTACCTGCTCATCGGCCTGTCGGCCACCGTCGCCCGGGTGGTCACCAAGGACGCTTGACCGGTGCGCCAGGCGGCGTTGCCTGGCGCACCCGCACGTCAGCGCACCCGCACGTCAGCGCAGCAGTGCCGCGAGCTCCAGCCAGGCGGCTTTCAGCAGCAGACGCGTCGTGCCGGCTCGGTCCCAGGCGGTCCGGGGTGTCTCCCGGCCAAGTCGAGGTGGTTGTTGCTGCCGGTCGTAGCCCACGTCGAACCTTTCGATCCTGCCGAGCCGAGCGCTGCGGGCGCCCGCCCCGATTCCCCGACGCCTGGCAAGACCCCGTTGTCCCGCCAGGCCACACGTCGGCCGGGGCGGTGCCCCGTCCGCGACGTGCGACGGACACACTGGCGGATGTTCGCCGGTTGCGCAAGGAAAATCTTGGTGCGCGACCCGATCTTCACCATTCCGACAGGCCGCGACTCCGATCGGACCGCACCCCCTGCGACCAGCGCCGATCGGCCGAACGCGCGGGCCGCGACGCGAACGGGCCGCTGCGATGATCAAGCTGCCGGGTCCCGGGCCCGGCTGGAGCGGGTAAGTTCGAGATCGTTGCCTCGACGAAGGGACGTCATGGAATTCCGCCATCTCGGCCGCAGCGGCATGATCATCAGCGAGATCGCCTACGGCAACTGGATCACCCACGGATCGCAGATCGAGGAGGACACGGCCGCCGCGTGCATCCGCGCCGCGCTGGACGCCGGGATCACCACCTTCGACACCGCCGACGTCTACGCCGAAGGCCGCGCCGAAGCCGTGCTGGGTCGCGCGCTGCGGGGCGAGCGCCGCGAGGGCCTGGAGATCTTCACCAAGGTGTACTTCCCCACCGGGCCCGGCCGCAACGACCTGGGCCTCAGCCGCAAGCACATCATGGCGTCCATCGACGCCTCGCTGCGCCGCCTGCAGACCGACTACGTCGATCTCTACCAGGCGCACCGCTACGACACGGCCACCCCGCTGGAGGAGACCATGGCGGCGTTCGCCGACGTGGTGCACTCCGGCAAGGCGCACTACATCGGGGTGTCCGAGTGGACCGCCGAGCAGATCCGCGCCGGGCACGCGCTGGCCCGCGAGCTGCACGTGCCGCTGGTGTCCAACCAGCCGCAGTATTCGGCGCTGTGGCGGGTTATCGAGGAAGAGGTGGTGCCGACCTCGGAGGAGTTGGGCATCGGCCAGGTCGTGTTCTCGCCCATCGCGCAGGGCGTGCTCACCGGCAAGTACCAGCTCGGCGCGGCCCCGCCAGCCGGTTCCCGCGCCACCGACGAGCGGGGCTCGGGCTTCGTCGCCCGCTTCCTCCGCGACGACGTGCTGGAACGGGTGCAGCAGCTCAAGCCGCTGGCCGACCAGGCTGGCCTGTCGCTGGCGCAGCTGGCGGTGGCCTGGGTGCTGCAGAACGGCAACGTCTCCGCCGCCATCATCGGCGCGTCCCGGCCCGAGCAGATCACCGAGAACGTCGCGGCATCGGGCGTGAAGTTGGACGCGGAGCTGCTGGGGCGGATGGAGGAGATCCTCGCCCCGGTCGTCGAACGCAATCCGGGCAAGACCGCCGAAAACGCGCCGAAGCTCCGCGGCTGAACCCGATCAGCGCTTCTCCGCGGTGCCGGAGCGTTCCACTTCGGACGCGGTCATTTCACGGCTGTACGGGGCGAGGTACCGGGCGGCGAACTCGCGGGGTCCCGCCTGGTCCAGCTCACGCCAACCGTATTCGTCGAGGAAGTCGGCCAGCCGCTGCGGATCGAACCCGAAGCGCCACAACCGCTGCTGGACGACGAAGTCCCGGTACGCGTCCTCGGCACCGTAGAACGCGGTGCCGTCCAGGAAGTCCTTGCGGACGTAGGTGAACAGGAGGCGGCTGCCGGATGCGGCCGCGGACAGCGACTCGAACATCCGGCGGACCGCCGCCTCGGTCAGGTACTGGCTGACGGCCTCCCAGACGAAGGCGATCCGCTGCCCGGCGAGGCCGTTACCGGCGAGCACCTCGCCGAGGTCCCGGGTTTCGAAGTCGATGGGCACCAGCGTCACGTGCGCCGGAACCCGGCCGTACAACCGCTGCACCACGGCGCGCTTGTAGCTGATGCTCGCGGGCTGGTCGAGCTCGTAGACCGGTGTGTTGGCCAGGTACGGCAGGCGGTAGGCGCGGGTGTCCAACCCGGCACCGAGGATCACCACCGCGTCGACACCGGCTTCGACGGCATCGCGCAGCCCGTCGTCGATGTAGCGCTTGCGGCACAGCATGCTCGCCCACACGCCGGGCAGCTTCCGCTCCGAGCCGTTGATCACCATCCGACGCACCGGCTGCCACCGGGTCAGCGCGATGATCGGTTTCACGGCGCCGGGCAGCAGCCGGTAGGCCAGCTTGTCGCGCACCAGCGGGACTTCCTCGTACTGCTCGACGGCGACGATGACCATCGGTCCCACGGCGGTCTTGGCGGCCGCGTTCTGCATGCTCACCGAGTCCTCTCCAAGCCCGCGTGCGCCGGGTCGTGGACGACGTTGCGATCAGTGGTGAGCAAGTCCGCGCCGAACGGGCGGCGGACCGTGGCGCCGAACAGCGCTGCCGACATGACGAAGCCCTTTCCGAGCACGGTTGCGTCACGCCGACCAGACTTCCCGGCACACCATCGGCACCGCGGCGGGCCCCGAATGCGCCCACGCTAAACCATCATCGAGCAATTCTGAACCGGGCCTAGCGGGTGATCTTCTCCCGGACCGGTGGTGAGCTGCCGCGCTGCACGGGCACCGGGGGCGTGGTCGCCGCCATCGCCGAGCGTCGGACCGCGCGGAACACCGCGCCCGCCGCCACCCCAACCGCCGCCGCGAGCAGGAGGACGCCGAACCCGACGGCGGCGGCTCGGTCGAGGGCCAGGTCGCCACGGGCTCCGACCGCGAAGCTGGCGTACAGCGCCCAGCACGCCACCGCGGTCGCCGCGGCAGCGGGCCAAGTGGTCAGCGCCGAGAGCACCGCCACGAGTACCGCCAGTGCGACCACGGCCACCACCGGGCGAGTCGCGTCGTCCAGCGCGGCGGTGGCCACCACGATCACGAACCCACCCGCGAATCCCAGTGGGAACCCGAAGCCGCCGGGCATGACCTGCCCCTGCGCATTCCTCATGCACCAAGTACACGCCCGCTCGGCCAGCAGAAACGCGCCATTGCCGCGGCCTTGACGCCACGCAAGTCTTTCCTGACGCCGTGATGACGGACCCGATCCGACATTCCGGTGCCGCAACTTCGGCGGTCGACCGGGATCGGCGACCCGCGATCACCCTTGCGGCCGTGATCGTTCCGTTGCAAGCTCAACTTAGCGATCGATCAGTTACCCCGAACGCCCCGACCACGCACGCGACGACGAGCCCGCGCGATTCGAGATCCAGCCCCGGCTGGATCCAGCCCAGCGAAGTCCCGCACAGTCGAAGTCCAGGGAGTGCTGCCTGATGAACGGGGACAGCCCGCACTACGACGCGATCATAATCGGAGCCGGATTCGCCGGTATGTACATGCTCAAGACGTTGCGCGACAAGGGATTCCGGGCGCACGTCTTCGAACGCGGCACGGACGTCGGCGGCACCTGGTACTGGAACCGCTACCCCGGCGCCCGCTGCGACGTCGAAAGCCTCTACTACTGCTACTCGTTCTCCGAGGAGTTGCAGCAGGACTGGCAGTGGACCGAGCGCTACCCGTCGCAGCCGGAGATCCTGCGCTACGCCCGCCACGTCGCGGACCGCTTCGACCTGCGGCGCGACATCTCCTTCGAAACCGACATCCGCGCCGCCAGCTACCACGAGCAGACCGACCGGTGGCAGGTGCGCACCGACGACGCCGAGCTCACCGCGCGGTTCCTGATCACCGCGGTCGGCTGCCTGTCGGCCGCCCAGACGCCCAACTTCCCCGGTATCAACACCTTCCGGGGCGAGTCGTACCACACCGGCCGCTGGCCGCACGAGGACGTGGCCTTCACCGACAAGCGGGTGGCGGTGATCGGCACCGGTTCCTCGGCGATCCAGGCGATCCCGGTCATCGCGAGGCAGGCGGCGCAGGTCACCGTGTTCCAGCGGACCGCGCAGTTCAGCGTTCCGGCCAACAACCACCCGCTGAGCCCCGAGGAGCAGCGCCGGGTCAAGGCCGACTACTCGCGGCTTCGAGCCCAGGCCCGGACGTCGCAGACCGGGATCCTCTCCGAACGCCTGGAGCGCAACGCCGTCGACGTGCCCGCCGAAGAGCTGCGAGCCGAGCTGGACCGGCGCTGGGGCATCGGCGGGGTCACCTTCTGCACGGCGTACCAAGACACGCTGCGCGACCCGGCGGCCAACGAGCTCACCGCGAGCTACGTGCGCGAGAAGATCCGGGAGATCGTCGACGATCCCCACACCGCCGAGTTGCTGTGCCCGCAGGACTACCCCATCGGCACCAAGCGGCTGTGCGTCGACACCGATTACTACGCCACGTACAACCGCGAGAACGTCTCGCTGGTCGACATCCGCCACGAGCCGATCTCGGCGATCACACCCGGTGGGCTGCGGGTCGGCGACCGGGAGTTCGAGTTCGACATCATCGTGTTCGCCACCGGCTACGACGCGATGACCGGGCCGCTGTTCGGCATCGACATCCGAGGCGTCGGCGGGCAGCGGCTGACGGACAAGTGGGCCGCCGGACCGCAGACCTACCTCGGCGTGGCCTGTGCGGGATTCCCGAACATGTTCACCATCACCGGGCCGGGCAGCCCGTCGGTGCTCAGCAACATGATCGTGTCCATCGAACAGCACGTGGAGTGGATCGGCGAGCACCTCGACCACCTGCGCCGCAACGGGATCAGGCGCAGCGAGGCCGTCGCCGAGGCGGAGCGGGAGTGGGGCAGGCACGTGGGCGAGGTCGCCGCCGCGACCCTCTACCCCCGTGCGGCATCCTGGTACATGGGCGCGAACGTGCCGGGCAAACCGCGGGTGTTCATGCCCTACATCGGTGGTGTCGGCGTGTACCGCGAGGTATGCCAGCACATCGCCGACAACGGCTACCGGGGCTTCCGCCTCACCGCTTGACGCACACCGGAGAGCAGATCCGCATGCCAACCCAGCACCACGTCACCACCTGCCGGAACTTCTACGCCGGAGCCTGGCACGGCACCTCCGGCAACCGGATCGAACGGCACAACCCGGCCACGGCCGAACTGGTCGCCGTCGCGCCGCGGTCCTCAGCCGACGACGTCGGGCAGGCGGTGGCGGCGGCCGTCGCCGCGTTCCGGAGCTGGCGGCGGACCCTGCCGGTCGAACGGTCCCAGCACCTGCACGAACTGGCCCGGGCGAGTGCCGAGCGGGTCGACGACATGGCCGCCGCGATCACCCGGGAGCAGGGCAAACCGCTGGACGAGGCACGCGGCGAGGTGCGGAAGTTCATCACCGCGCTGCACTACTACGCCGAGGAGGCGCAGCGGGTCTTCGGCCGGACCATCCCCAACGACTCGCCCGGCTTCACCAGCATCGTGGAGAAGGAACCGATCGGCCCGGTCGCCGGGATCGTGCCGTGGAACTACCCGATCGAACTGATCGGCTGGAAGCTGGCCGGGGCCACCGCGGCGGGGTGCACGATCGTCATCAAGCCCTCGGAGTACACGCCCGGCTGCGCGCAGGTCCTGTCGGAGTGCGTCGAGTCGACGTTCCCGCCCGGCGTGGTCAACTTCGTCTACGGCGACGGCTCCACCGGGCAGGCGCTGGTGGCGCATCCGGCGATCGCCAAGGTCGCGTTCACCGGCTCGATGCGGACCGGGCAGGCCATCTTCCGCACCGTCAGCGGGATCACCGGCCTGTCGCTGGAGCTCGGCGGCAGCTGCCCGATGATCGTCACCGACCGGGCCGACATCCCGGCGGCGGTCGCCGGAGCGGCGCGGCGTTCCTTCCGCAACGCCGGTCAGATCTGCATCGCGATCAACCGCATCTACGTGCAGGAGGGCGTGTACGACGAGTTCGTCGACGGGCTGGCGGCGGCGGCCGATGCGCTGAAGGTCGCCGACGGACTCCGCGTTCCCTCGGCCGACGTCGGCGCGCTGACGATGGCCGAGACCTACCAGCGAACTCTGGATCACATCGCCGACGCACGCGCGCACGGTGCGGCCGTCGTGGCTGGTGGCGGGCCGGTCGACGACCTCTCCCCCGGTCTGTTCCTGCGGCCGACCGTGGTGGCCGACGCACCGGACGCGGCGCTGGTGATGCACGAGGAGACCTTCGGTCCGCTGGTGGGTGTGGCCCCGTTCGCCGATCTCGACGACGCGATCGGCCGGGCCAATTCGGCACCGGGCGGGCTCGCCGCCTACGCCTACACCAACGACACGCACGAAACGTTCACGCTCGCCCGCGAGCTCGACTTCGGCAACGTCGCGGTCAACAACGTCGACGCGGGCATCATCAACGCACCCTACGGCGGGCGACGGGAAAGCGGCTTCGGCTCCGAGCACGGCCACGAAGGTCTCGAATCGTACTTGCAGCTCAAACACATCCGACTCCGCCACGGCGCGCAATGAGGCGCGCGGAAGGACGCCGTCACCATGCTGATCGGCATCGACCTGGGCACCTCGACCTGCAAGGCGGTCGCGGTCTCCGAAACCGGCGAAGTGGTCGCCAAGCAGAGCCGCGACTACCCGATGATCAACCTCCGGCAGGGCTGGGCCGAGCAGGATCCGGTGCGGTGGTGGCGCGCCGCCGATGCCGCGATCAGCGCGCTGACCGCTGACCTTCCCCGCGGCGGCCAGGAGGTCGACGGAATCGGCCTTTGTGGACAGATGCACGGGTTGACCGCGCTGGATGCCACCGACACGCCGCTGCGGCCCGCGATCCTCTGGAACGACCAGCGCTCGGCACCGCAGTGCGACTGGATCACCGAACGCGCCGGGGGGCTCGACGGCCTGCTGCGGATGACGCAGAACCGGATGCTACCGGGATTCACCGGTGGCAAGATCATCTGGCTGCGCGAGCACGAACCCGAGGTCTACGCGCGCACCGCGCACATCCTCAACCCCAAGGACTACCTGCGCCTGCGCATGACCGGCAACCACCTCACCGACGTCTCCGACGCCTCGGGCACCGGCCTGTTCGACGTGGCCAACCGGAACTGGTCCAAGCAGCTGCTCGGTCTGCTGGACGTCGACCCGGCGCTGCTGCCCGACGTCGTGGAGTCCACCGACGAGACCGGCTCGGTTCGGCCGGAACTCGCCGCGCGCTGGAACATCCCCGAAGGCACCCGGGTCTTCGGCGGTGGCGGGGACGCGGTCGTGCAGACCACCGCGATGGGACTGGTGGAACCCGGCCCGGTCGGCTTCACCATCGGCACCGCCGGAATCGTCGCGGGCGGCACGGCCTCCTGCCCGGACAACCCCGACGGCCGCGTCCAGGTCTCCTGCGGCAACGCGCCCGGTCGCTGGCACATCATGGGCGTCTCGCTGGCCGCTGGCGGCGCGTTCCAGTGGTTTCGCGACGCGCTCGCGCCCGCCCAACCGGTCACCTTCGCGCAGTTGATCGAACTCGCACGGGGTGTCGATCCCGGATCCGAGGGCCTGCTGTTCCTGCCGTACCTGCTCGGCGAGCGCTCGCCGCACATCGCGCCCGAAGCGTCCGCGAGCTGGGTCGGGTTGACCCCGAGGCACAGCGTGGCCCATCTGACGCGCAGCGTGCTGGAGGGTGTGCTGCTGAATCTGCGGGAAATCCTCGAAGTCTGCCGCCAGGCCGGGCTGGCGTGCGATCGCATCGTCGCCTCCGGCGGCGCGACCAACGAACCGCTGTGGCTGGAGATGCTGGCCGACGTGCTCGGGCACGAGACCGTGACGGTCACCGGCGCCGCCGAAGGTGGCGCGTACGGGGCGGCGTTGATCGCCGGGGTCGGCGCGGGTCGGTGGCACAGCCTCGAAGAGGCGCTCGCGGCGGTCGCCGTGGAGCGCACGTTCACCCCTGATCCGGCCAACGCCGCGGTCTACGACGCCACCTTCGCCAGGCACCGCCGCCTCTACGAACACCTCGAACCGGTTTTCCAGGACGCCGCGGCGTCCTGACGTCCACAGGAGAGGGAGCATGCGACCAAACACCGAGCAGGACAGGGCAAAGTGGGCGGCTGGCACCGCCGCGATCGACGCCTACGTCCGCGACGGCATGAAGCTCGGACTGGGCTCCGGCACCACCTCGCACTGGTTCGTCCGGGCGCTCGGCGCCGCCGTCTCCGATGGGCTGGACATCGTCGGCGTGCCCACCTCGACGGGCACCCGCGATCTCGCCATCGAGGTGGGCGTGCCGCTGACCACGCTGGCCGAGGTGCGGCGGCTGGACCTCACCATCGACGGCGCCGACGAGATCGACCACGACGGCAACATGATCAAGGGCGGCGGCGCGTGCCTGCTGTGGGAGCGCATCGTCGCCGACGCCTCGCAGCGGTTGGTCGCCGTCGTGGACGACACCAAGCTCGTCGACACCTTGGGCGCGTTCCCGCTGCCCATCGAGGTGATCCCGTTCTCCTGGGAGTCCACCCGCCGCTCCATCGCCCGCCTGCTCACCCGCCTCGGCCACCCGGACCCCGACCTGCGGCTGCGCACCCGCGACGGCGAGGCGGTGGTCACCGACAGCGGCAACTACCTGATCGACGCGCACCTGCGGGTCATCAAGGATCCGCTCGCCCTCGACGGCCAGCTGAACTGGATCCCCGGCGTGGTGGAAAACGGCCTGTTCACCGGAATAGCCGACGAGATGATCATCGGTCACCCTTCGGGCGAGCACGAGATCCGCGACGTCCACAACGCCCCATCGGCCCGCCCGTCGACGACCCGCTGATCCAGCAGGTCGCGCCGTGGCGCGTCCGGACGGCGCCGCCATCGCCACACTCCACGTGGCCGATGCCGTAATTGTCCGAAGTGGATGATCGATCTTGGAATGCCGCCCTTGTTCCGGAAATCCGAACCGCGGTGGCTGGTCATGATCGGCGAGAAACGGTCACGCCCAGCCACCGGCGTCAGGACACGGTTGGTTCGGCCGTCAGGTCGGCGGTGTGGGTTTCGCGCATGAACCAGACGCACACCGCGCAGATCAGGGCGATCACCGCGAGGTAGGCCGAAATCGGCAGCGACGAGCCGGTCCAGGCGATCAGCTGGGTCGCCAGGATCGGGCTGACCCCACCGCCGACGATGCTGCTGGCGTTGTAGGCCACCGACGCACCCGTGTAGCGGTAGCGGGTCGCGAACAGCTCCGGCAGGAACGCGCCCATCGGGGCGAACAGCGCGGCGAAGGCGATCAGGCCAACCGACATGCCGACGGCGACCAGCACCGGCTGCCCGGTGTTGATCAGGGCGAACAGCGGGAACGCCCACAGGATCGCGAGAACCGCGGCAGCGAGGCAGACCCGGCGGCGACCGACCCGGTCGGAGTACACCGCCAGGATCGGGGTGGCGATGCCCATCACCGCGGCCGCGATCATCGAGCAGATCAGCAGCATGTTCTTGTTCAGCCCCAGCACCTCGGTGCCGTAGGACAGCGCGAACGTGGTGATCGTGTAGAACAGCGTGTGCGCGAGGATGAACGAGCAGGTGGCCAGCACCAGGGTCCGGGGTTGGCGCTTGAAGACCTCGACGATCGGCGCCTTGGCCTTCTCGTGTTCCCGCATCGCCTTCTCGAACACCGGCGTCTCGGCGATCCTCATCCGGATGTAGTAGCCGACGATGATCAGCAGGGCGCTGGCCAGGAACGGCACCCGCCAGCCCCAGGAGTCGAACGCCGCCTCCGGCATCGTCCCGCCGAGCACCAGGAAGGCCAGCCCGGCGAAGATGAAGCCGATCGCCGGTCCGACCTGCGGGAAGCTCGACCACAGACCGCGCCGGTTCTTCGGCGCGTACTCGGTGGCCAGCAGCACCGCGCCGCCCCATTCCCCGCCGAGCCCGAAGCCCTGCAGGAATCGGCAGGTCACCAGCAGGATCGGTGCGGCGACACCGATCGTTTCGAAGGTCGGCAGCAGACCGATGGCCACCGTGCCGGTCCCCATCACCAGCAGCGAGACGATCAGCATCGTCTTGCGGCCGACGCGATCGCCGAAGTGGCCGAACACCACGGCGCCCACCGGCCTGGCGACGAACCCGACGCCGAAGGTGGCGAACGCCGCGAGCGTGCCCGCCAGCGGCGAGAAGGTGGGGAAGAACAGGTGCCCGAACACCAGCGCCGCCGCGGTGCCGTAGATGTAGAAGTCGTAGAACTCGATCGCGGTGCCGATGAAACTCGCCGCGGCGATCCGGGACCTGGGCACCGCGGTGGGCGGCGAGCTGGCGACAGTGGACATTGGCTACTCCTTCGTGGCCGGTCGGGTTGATCTAGACGGCTGCCGGGATCACGCCGGACCGCGTCCACTCGGGAGGCGGTGCGCGTGCCCGATTACCGCACTACCCGGGTCACATCGCAGGATCGCTCGCACCTCGTCCCCAACACCGGTGCGGCGGCTCGCACGCACCAGGTGGGCCGACGGGGCGTTGATCGCGACGGACCGGCCGATGTCTCCGGCCATCCGCTGCAGCTGGCTGTCACCCATCTCGGACCCGCACCGCTCCTTCCCGTTCGAACTGAAATACTCTCCCGCGAGCAGCACCGCTGTGAAGACCTCGGACCAGGCATTTTCAGCGACCCCGAGCAACCCGCCCACCCGTGCCGAGAATTGGTCCACACCGGCGCGTGTGGACGGTTGGGCGTCCCCGCCTGCGGACCTACGCCGGGTACCGATATCGTCGAAAGCCGCTGCCCTTCGTGGTTTCCCAGCGGGAGGTGTGCATGACCGAGCAGTCCGTGCCAGCGGTGTTCACCCGGATTCTGCCGTTGCTGACGCACGCGCCCGAGCAACCCGACTTCAGCCACGGATACCTGGACCTGCTCGGCGACCAGCCCGAGCAGCCCGCCGGTCCGGTGCAATCGTTCTGGGAGTCCGATCTCGGCTCGAACCTCTACGACCACGCGCAATCGCTGGCGCGGCGGATGCTCCCGACGTGGTACCGGCTGCCTGATCGCACGCGTCCGCCCACCGGTGGACGGGTGCTCGACATCGGCTGCGGCCCTGGGAACATCACCGGCAAGCTCGGTCGGGCCGTCGGCCCGACGGGCCTCGCGATCGGCGTCGACGTCTCCCACCCGATGCTGTCGCGGGCCGCCCGAGCTGAGACCGCCGGGAATGTCGGATTCATTCGCGCCGACGCACGCGAACTGCCGTTCCCCGATGGCACGTTCGACCTGGTCACCAGCGTCGCCGCGCTGCAGCTGATCCCCGAACCGCACGCGGTCCTGGCTGGGATGGCGCGGCAGCTCGCCCCCGGCGGCTGGTTGGCGGTCATGGTGCCGACCCCGCGCGGCGGGCTGCTGCACCAGGCGTTGACGCTGTTCGGCGACCGCTCCGGCCTGACCTTCTTCGACCCGGCCGAACTCGCCGAATGCCTGCACGACACCGGCATGAAAACGGTGCACACCCACCAAAGCGGCCCGGTGCTCTGGATCAGCGCGCGCCAGCCCGCGTGACTTCCACAGTGGACTATTCGCGGCGCAGCCGGGGGCGGGCCTGCGTCAGGTAATCGTCGATCGCTTCCCGGTTCGCGGTCAGCGCATCGATGCGCCGCTGGATGTTCTCCCGTTCCCGTTCCAGGTTGGCGAGCATCTCCGGGGCGACGATGCGCATCTGAATGGCGCCGGGTTTGTTCAAGCACGGCAGGATGTCGCGGATGATCCGGGTGGGAATCCCGGAGTCGAGCAGGCCGCGGATCTTCAGCACCCGGTCCACGGAGCCCTCGGGGTAGCTGCGATGCCCGAGATCGTCCCGGCTCGGCCTGATGAGGCCTTGCTCCTCGTAGTACCGCAGCAGCCGGACGGACACCCCTGTCCGGTCCGCGAGCTCACCGATCCGCATGGGCTCATTATCCAGGCCGCACCCTGTGCGCCGAATCACTCGCGCATCGCTTGCCCTCACATTTGTGTGAGGACCTCAGGGTGGGCACATGGCTTTGGATGTGGGAGCCCGCGAGGCGGGTTCGAGCGCGAAGCTGCCGCTGGGTGCGCTGGCGGCGTTCGCGACCGTTGTTCTCATCGGTTGCCTCACCGAGACGCTGCCCGCCGGGGTGCTGCTCTCGATGAGCTCCGATCTCCGGGTTTCGGAGTCGCAGGCCGGACAGCTGGTGTCGGTGTACGCGATCAGCACCGCCGCGACGTCGGTGCCGCTGACGGCGTTGACCCGGCGGTTGCCGCGGCGCGCGCTGCTGCTCGGCCTGATCCTCGGGTTCGCCGTGGTCAACGGCGTCACCGCGATCTCGCCGTGGTACCCGTTGACGCTGGTGGCGCGGGTGCTGGCCGGGGCGGTGTCCGGGGTGATGTGGGCGATGATCGCCGGTTACGCGATGCGGATCGTCCCGGCGGAGCGCGCCGGGCGGGCGCTGGCGATCGCGATGGTGGGCACCCCGATCGGGTTCGCCGTCGGCGTTCCGGCCGGGACGATGCTGGGAGAACTGGTCGGGTGGCGTTACGCCTTCGGCGCCATGGCCGCGATCACCGCCGCGCTGGTCTGGTGGGTGCTCTGGAAGGTCCCGCCGCTGCCGGGACAACCGGGGCAACGCCGCTCCGGCACCCGGGAAGTCCTCACCAGCCGCGGTTTTCCCGCCGTGCTGGCCACCACGTTCGTCCTGGTGCTCGGGCACAACATCCTTTACACCTACATCGGTCCGGTGCTGGCCGACTCGGGGCAGGTCGGGCTGCTCGGCGCGGTCCTGCTGGCCTTCGGGATCGCCTCGGTGCTCGGCATCTGGATCGTGGGCGCGGCGATCGACAGCCACCTGCGCCTGCTGGTCCTGGCCGCGACGCTGTTGATCACCGTCGCGGTTGCGTTGATCGGCTCGGCCGCCAGCATGCCGGTCGTGCTGTTCGCCGCCGTCGCCCTCTGGGGCTTGGCCTTCGGCGGCGCGCCGACGATGTTCCCGTCGGCAGCGGCCAGGGTCGCGGGCCGGGACGGCGACGTGGCGCAGTCGCTGACCATCACGGTCTGGAACGTCGCGATCGCCGGTGGCGCATACCTGGGCGGCGCAGCGCTCGACGCGGCCGACAGCGCGGCCCCGCTGCCGTGGATCACGACGGCCCTCGCCGCGCTCGCCGCGGCGATCGCCGCAGCCGCCCATCGCCACGGGTTCCAGCGCTAGTGACCGTTCCCAGGCTCGGGTTGGTCATCGAGGTAGTGCGCGATCAGCCGACGCAGCAAGGCGCGGGCCGCGGCGCCTTCCAGGGCCGCGGCCAGCAGCGCGTCGAACAGGCGGTGGAACCTGGCCAGGTCGTCGGCATCGGTCACGGTCATCTCCGTGCTGACCGTCTCCACCAGCGCGAGGTCGTCGATGATCACGAAACCGTGCAGCGGGACCACCGTCAGCTGTGCGTCCAGCGGCAGTATCGCCAGCCGCAGCGTCGACATGCCAGCCAGTGCCAGCAGCCGGTCGAGCTGGGCCGCCATCACCTGGGGCGGGGCGATCGGGTGCCGCAACGCGGCTTCCGAACACACCACCTCGACAGCCGTGCGGGGCCGGAAGAGCACGGTCTGCCTGGACATCCGCGCCTCGACGGACGCGGCGACATCCGGCGTGCTCGAATGCAGGTCGGCGACCGTTTCGAAGACGTGGCGCGCGTATTCGGCGGTCTGCACCAGGCCCGGCACGAGCGCGATCTCGAACAGCCGGATCCGGTCGGCCTTCTCCTCAAGCCGCTCGCCGTACTCCTGCCGGGCGCGATTTCCGGTGCGCAGCTGGCGTTTCCAGCTCGCCGCCTCGATGCGGATCTCGCGCAGCTCCTGGCGGAGCTCGGCCTCGACACCGTCGGCGGCGTCGGTCAACCGGCAGTAGGCGACCACGTCCGCGTCGGAGACCGACTGCTTCGCCGTCTCCACCCGCGAGACCTTGGACGGCGTCCACCCGGCTCGGTGCGCGAGCTGTTTGCCGGACAGCCCGGCCGCCAGGCGCAGCCGACGCAGCGCGTCGCCGAATGCCAAGCGGCGCGTGTCGAAATCGGTCATCGGCGCCTCTGGGTCAGGACCTGCAAGTAAGTCATGAACGGAATCGCATGATCGCATGCGATGTCCCGCCAGACCCGATAACGGTTCACCTCCTCCGGACTGACGATGATCTCGGTACCGGCGAATCGCTGTTTCTCGAAGTGCATCAACGCGACCTGGACTTCGTCGAAGAGCCAGAAGTCACGGAGCGGCAGAGCCAGTGCGCGGGCCTTGGACTTGGTCAGCACCCGCATGTCCTCACCCGCGGCGATGTTCGCCGGGCTGACATCGAGCTGCCACCGCTGGTATTCGGTGGGCGGTTCGTGGAGCACCCGGACCCGGGCGACGGTCCGGCCGGCGCTGGTCGCGGCGGCGACTTCGTCCAGCCAGGGCCGCAGCCAGGCCAGATCGTCGGGTTCACCGGCCCGCCAGCGGCGCCAGGGTTCGACTTCGGCGGGCTGGCGGTAGGTGCCCTGGCATTCCCACCGCCACGCCCGATACCGGAAGGAGCGCAGGAGTTCGTCGAACTCCGCGCCCGGTAACACCCAGGAATTCACGGAGTCGCCTTGGGCGCGAAGGCGAGCAGTGCGACCGGAATCTCCACCGCTGTCTCGTGGTCGGGAAGGCCGCGCTCCCGCAACGCGGCAATAGCCTCGGGATCGGTGACCTTGTAGCCCTGGACGACGTAGGTTCCCCGGTCGGTGCTGTAGAGCGTGGGGCAGGTACCGGCGTGCGACGTCGTGCCCTGGAAGGTCAACTTCACGTGCTCCTCCTTGTTCGGAAGACTCATGCATCGTCTGTGCAATACACGCATTCGGTCAAGTGTTGGCCTGGCTCGCAACTCAGACAGCCGTACTGAGTGACGCACCCATCGCACCCCACTGGGCCATTCGGGTTGTACTGCCTGGAAAATTGCGTGGATTGCTTGAAATGCGCACTGGCGGTTTTCCATACTTCAACCCTCCGAAGGCACCAGCGTGACCGAGAGGGCGAGCGTTTGAGGATCACCCGGTTCCCGAAGGGCACCAGCACCGTCCCGCGTGCCCTTCAGCCCGCCGCCAGGCGGGAAGCAGCATCGTGATCGGCGTCCGGCAGACCGAACCGCACTACTGGATGCCCACCCCGAATCCCGAGACAGGGGTCTTCGAGCGGCACGCCTTCCGGGGTCGACGCTGGGCCGGTCAGTCGATGGACCTGACCGTCTGCGGCACCGAGGTCGCGATGGCCGAGCCAAGTGAAATGGACTGGCGAACCGCCCCCACCTGCATGTCGTGCAACGAGATCCTCAAGAGCCGACAGGCGGCGACCCCGTAGACGCCGCACCCAGCAGACCCCGGCCCGGTGTCGAACCCCGACTCGCACCGGGCCGGATCCACGTCGCCAATGCACCAGTTCGGCCAGCGCACCAGTGTCGTGTGCGCTGCCCGACCGGCCGGTCCACCGGCACCGGCTGGATGCTCCGCCGCAGACATTCCACATTGGACTCCATCTCGATCCCGACGCACCGGGGTCGCCGCCGCCGTGGACCTACATCTTGCCCGGCCTTCTTGCTACGCTCGCTGGTCGACGGGCCGTCGCGCGCGGCGTGGCTGAGCAACGGGAGGTCCAGCGATGTCGGTGGGACCGGAGCCCGCGGGGCCGTCGAGGAAGATCGTTGACGCCGTCCTCTTCGACACCTTCGGCACCGTCGTCGACTGGAAGTCCGGTGTCGCGGAGGCCGTGGAGGCCATCGCGTTCCGCTACGGGTTCGACGTCGACCCGGTGGAATTCGCGCTCCGGTGGCGTGCCCACTACCAACCGGCCATGGAACCCATCCGCAGCGGCGCCCGGGAGTTCGTCACGCTGGACGAGCTGCACCGGGAGAACCTGATCGCCACGGCGCGGGAGATGGACCTGCCCATCGACCGGATCGAGGCGGCCGACCTGGAATGGCTCAACCGGGCCTGGCACCGGCTCGAAGGCTGGCCGGACAGCGTCGCCGGACTCACCGAGCTCAAGCGGCACTTCATCATCGGCCCGCTGTCCAACGGGCACGTCGCGCTGCTGACCAACATGGCCAAGCACGCCGACCTGCCGTGGGACGTCATCATCGGCTCCGATGTGACCCGCAGCTACAAGCCGGATCCGAACGCCTACCTCGGCACCGCCCGGCTGCTCGACCTGCCACCGGAGCGGGTCATGCTGTGCGCGGCGCACAACTCGGATCTCGCGGCGGCGCAGCACCTGGGCCTGCGCACGGCTTTCGTCGCGCGGCCGCACGAGTACGGGCCGAGCCAGCGCACCGACCTGCACGCCACCGGCGTCTGGGACGTCATCGCTCGCGACATCCCAGACCTCGCGGCGCAGCTGATCAACCACACCGCGACCGGTTGACCAGCTGCGGACGTCCATTCCGGACTGATCTCGAACGCGACGACCGCAGCCGCACCACGGGCTAGTTGTAGCCGCGCACCAGGTGGCTCTCATCCATGTCGATTTCGGTCTCCGCGATGGAGAACTCGCTCGACGCCGGGTCCGCCACCGCTGCGACCTCTGCGATGTCCACGTTGGATTCTTGAACTGACACTGCTTCCCTTCCTACCAAAATTCGATCGCTGCCGAATTCATCCGCTCCGCCGCTGCGGAAAACGGTGCCTCGGAGCGCGCTGGGACGTTGGCACTGTTATCGGACCGACCGATCCGGCGCCCTCGCGCCACAGGCCGCTGACCGATTCACCGCCGAACTGATTCAACGTTCAACTGGGTCAAGGTTCGACTGGTTCAACGCTGAACTGGCAATGCGCGCTCCAACGCGACTTCGTCAATCGCGTGGGCGCGCCAAAGTCTGCTCACCATGCCCGGCAGGGTCGTGCGGAACGTCTTCGATCCCCTTAGTCGACGCACATCGGGGCACGAGCCAGGTTCGCCAGGCACGGGTTCTCCAAGCAACCTCGGGTGTAAGGTATTACATCTCGAAATGTCGTACGGTGGCGGGCCGGTCAAGGCGATTTATGTCGGGTAGGCGGTGCAGCAGTCGGGGGGACTGCACCCGGGCGTTTCCAGGCATTTTCGCTGCGCCGAACTACGCTGCGTGTCGGCATTGCCCGATTGATCAAGTTTCGGGGTAAGGCACCCACCATTTGGCGGATGTCAAAGCACCCGAATCGGACCACTCTAGTCACCTGTCACGCACACGCACTAGGAATGAAGCGGAGCCTGATGATCGACTCTGCGGGACGTCCGCAGCCAGCGAACTACGACGCGGCCATCGCCGCGCTCCAACACATGGTGCGAAGTCGTGATCTCGCTGGACTCCCGGAAACCACCGAGGCGCTGTCGCACTTCGTCGAGACGATTCCGCCCAACGGCGCACAACGCGCGTCCGCGGTGAACAACCTGGGCAACGCGATGCACCTGTGGTTCGAGGCCACCGGCCGATCAAGTGATCTGCTGGAGGCGATCAGGTACTACCGCGAAGCGCTGGACTCGGCTCGGCGCAATGATCCGCAACTCCCGCTCTACTGGTCCAATCTCAGCCTCGCCCTGCTCAAACAGGGGCGGCGCAGCCAGCAGTCGGAATTGGTCGACGAGGCCGCGACGGCCGCCCGGCAGGCCGCCGAACTCTCCCCGCACGGTTCCCAGCCCCGCGTCGCCGCGCTGCTCCAACTCGTCGACGCGCTGCGCCTGCGCGGGAAGCTCACCGGTACCGAGGAGGACGAGGTCGTCACGGTACTGCGCGAGGCGGCCTTCGAAGCGCCGCTGGATCTGCCCGAGCGACCGTCGCTGCTGCTGCGCGTCGGTACGACCCTGGTCAACTGGTTCCGGCGCGACAACGACGTCGACAAGCTCGATGCCGCGGTGCAACTGCTCTACGAGGCCGCCGAGGCGTTGCCCGCCGGAGCGCAGTCCCGGCTCGCGCTGAGTCGCCTCGGTCTGGCGCTGCGGTTGCGCTTCGACGAGGACGGCGACCCCGAGGACCTCCGCTATGCGGTCGACGTGCTGTACCGGGCGGCGGGCGACACCGCGCGCGGCGACGAAGCCGTCTCGACCCTGCTGTTCCACCTGGGCGGCGCGGCCGTCGAGCACTTCGACGCCACGGGCGAACGCAGCGCCCTGGACCTCGCGATCGACATGATCAACCGGTTGTTGAGCCGCCTGCGCGCCGACGACCCTCGACGCGCTTCCGTGCTGCTGTCGTTCAGCGAACTGCTGAGCCGCCGCTTCACCGTCACCCGGGACGGGCGCACGCTCGATGCCGCGGTCGACTTCGCGGACAAGGCCGCCGCCAGCGCCGACGACCTGAACGAAGACCGCAGTAGTGCGTTGCGGGCCTTGGTGAACTGCCTGATCCACCGCTTCGAACACGCCGGTTCGACCGGCGATCTCGACCGGGCCGCCGTGGCGCTGGACGAACTCGATCGGCTGGCACCCGCCGACGGTCCGGTCCGGTGGGGCTACTGGATGCAGCGCGGCCAGGTGGCGATGCACGATCACGAGCATTCGCATGCCAAAGCCGAGATGAACACCGCGATCGCCATGTACCGGCGGGTGTTGGAGGCGATGCCCGGAGAAGATCCGGAGCGCGCCGCGGTGGCCGTCGAACTGGGCAACGCCCTGCAACAACAGTCCAAGCACAACCGCCGCCGCACCTACCGACTCGGCTACACCGTGCTGCACGAGGCCGCGGAGCTGCGCACCGCACCGGCCGGAACGCGGATGCGAGCCGCGACGCTGGCCGGGCACTTCGCCGCCGAGGCGGGCAAGTGGGACGAGGCGGCGGCGATGTTCAAAGCCGCGATGGCGCTGTTGCCGCTGGTGAGCAGGTTCGGGCCGGTCCCGGATGCCGCGCGGCGGTACGAGCTGACCACCATGGTCGCCGACGCGGTGGCCTGCGTGGTGCGCGAAGGTGTTCCCAAGCAGGCTGTCGAACTGCTGGAACACGGCCGCAGCCTGCTGCTCGCGCAGGCGTTGGGAAACCGCGACGAGCAGACCGCGCTTACCGACGAACTTCCCGCCCTCGCAACAGATCTGCGACGCATCCGGCGCCTGCTGGACTACCTGCCCCACAACGTCGTCGGGGCGGCGACGCGGCGGAAATCGGCGGATCGGCAGCGCGACCTCGCCGAACGCTGGACGGAGCTGGTGGCCGAGGTCCGCACCCACCCCAGCTTCGAGCACTACCTGGAGCCGCCCGCGTTCGAGCGGCTCAGCGCCGCAGCCGCCGAGGGTCCTGTGGTGCTGGTGAACGTGAGCGCCTACGGCTCGGACGCGCTGCTGGTCACCGCCGGTGAGGTGATCGGCCTGTCGCTGCCGAGCGTCGACGTCCGCAACACCACGAAGTACACCCGCCTGCTGCTGGAGGCCAGCAGCGCGGCCGACATCCGCGAAGTGCTGGACTGGATCTGGCAATCGGTGGCCGACCCGGTGTTCAACGTGCTCAGCTACTACTACGTCACCACCTATGGCGCACCGCCCGCCGAGAACCAGCCGTGGCCCCGCATCTGGTGGTGCCCGACCGGCCCGGCGTCCTTCTTGCCGCTGCACGCCGCCGGAGCCGACGGCGCCCCGGGCACCGGGCTGTCGGTCCTGGAACGCACCGTGCCCTCCTACACGCCGACGCTGCAATCGCTGCTGCACGCGCGCCAAGCGGAGTTCCCGGTCGAACCGCGCCGCGATCCGCGGGTGGTGCTCGGCAGTCGCGCCTCCGCACCCGTCGAGGCTCGCCTGCTGGCGCAGCGGTGGCCGTCCACGAAGGTCCTCGAACTCACCGAGCCGACGCGCGCCACGGTGCTCACCGCGTTGACCGAACCCGGACCGGTCCATTTCGCCTGCCAGGGCACGCAACGCGCGCACGACTGCGCTTCGGGTCGCCTGACCGGAACCGATGGCACACCGA
Source organism: Saccharopolyspora antiqui (assembly GCF_052246905.1). Classification (NCBI taxonomy): domain Bacteria; kingdom Bacillati; phylum Actinomycetota; class Actinomycetes; order Pseudonocardiales; family Pseudonocardiaceae; genus Saccharopolyspora; species Saccharopolyspora antiqui. Next base: position 62,944 of record NZ_JBQQBO010000030.1, on the reverse strand, counting down.
TCTTCCTCGGCGACATCGCGCAGCTGCGGACCCCGGCTGAGTTCGCCTACCTCGCGGCGAACCAGGTCACCGTGGAGCAGGGCGTCCCGCCGGACACCATCGCCCTGCTGCTGCCGCTGCTGCAACACGCCGGTTTCAAGCACGTCGTCGGTCCACTGTGGCCTGTCGAGGACGGCACGACGATCATCGACGCCCTCTACACCGACATGGACGACGACGGCGCCCTGGATCCGAGCAGCGCGGCCATCGCCCTGCACCGCGTGGTGCGCGCACTGCGCCAACAGCACCCGCAGGACCCGAGGCTGTGGGCCGCCCACATCCACGTCGGCCCCTGATCGGCTAACAGGCCAAAGCGACGCCGAGCGTAAACGGGTGGTCGAGGTAGGCCGGGGCAGCGGCTGCCGCGCGGGGCTGGGCGACAGCGCCGCCCATGATCGTGGCCGCAGTCCCGAGTCCGCCCAGCACAAGCACGTTCCGTCTGCTCAGCACAGGCGAAGTGGGCTCGTCGATGCGACTCTTTTTCCTGGGGTCCTTTCGTGGGAGGGGGCGCTGCGCGATCACCGGATTTCGCCGAGCACGGCGAAGGGATCGGCGGCGGCGCCGTTGTCGACGGCAACGATGCGGCGCCGGAGGGTGCAGCTGCTTCCCGGGTCCAGGGCGATCTGACGCTGGCTCATGACCCAGATCCCGCACGCGTAGGCGAGGAACGCGGTGTCTTCGTAGACGAGCCCGTAGGTCTGGCGGTCGGAGCCGGTCATGCCGATCCACGCCGCCGCCGGGGTGAAGTCGGCCGGAGCGGACAGCGTGATCGTGCCGTGGCCGGCGACGCCGCTGCGCTGCCCGGCGCCGTCGTGGTCGAGCACGTCACCGATCCAGAGGGTGTGTGCGGTGGCGCCACGGTTGGTGAACACGCTTTCCGCGGTGACCCACCAGTCGCCGGTGGTGATGCTGTAGGTGGTGACCACCTCGATGTCCGGGATGGCGACGCTGGCGCCCGAGGCCCGCACGGTGGTGGGGGAGGTGATTTCGACGGTGGTGGTGCGCACCGTCCGTTGCTGCCAGGCGTTGCTGCCGCGAGGCTGCGTCGCGGAGGCATAGGGCAGGTTGAGCCAGTCGATCTGGTCGAGGTGCCCCACCGCGGCGACGTCGAGGGGCTTGCCGACGGTGACGCCGGACAGCTGCGAATCGTTCGTGCCAGCGGAAACCGCGAGCGCGAGCATGTCGTTGGACAGCACGATGTCTGATGTGGACGCTTCCGACTGCGGACCCGGCACGAGGCGGCCGGTCTGCGCGCGTGCCGTCGCGCGGGCGAGGGGGAAGTTCATCGTCGTCTGCCCGTTCGCGCCGATCGTCGCGGCAACGGCGGCCAGTTCGTAGCCGACGCCGTTGGCGTTCACCGTGTACGCGCCCGGAGGGACGAATGTGACGTAGTCGCCCGACGGGTCGGTGGTGGTGCGGGAGACGACGGTCCCGGTGCTGTCGGTGACGGTGATTTCCACGTTCACCAGCGGCGCACCGGTTGCCCGGTCGGTGACGTGACCGACGAGGCCGTCGCCGTCGTCGACCCGCTGTGCGCCCGGCACGCCGTCGCGGACTTCGAACGCGGCGATCGTGTACGCGGGCGAGGCCGGGTCGCTGGCTTTGAGCACGATGCGCAGATCGCTTCGCCACCGCTGCGGCGTGACGTCGCAGAGGACGTAGCCGCGGTAGGTGCCGTTGTAGAACTTGACGTGCGGGTTCGTCGGCAGGCCCTGTCGCACGTCGGCGTCCCAGCTTGCGCCCGAGGAGATCGACGTCCCGACGAACTCCGTGGCGATCGTGGGCGAAGCGGGGTCGTTGAAGTCAGTCTTGAGGTCGTTGACCCAGTGGGTGTGCCAGTCACCGCTGAGCACGACCGGGTTGGCGGGCTGGTGGGCGGCGATGAAGTCGAGGATGCGGGCGCGGGCGGGAGGATAGCCGTCCCACTGGTCCAGGTTCACGATCTGTCCCGGGCCCAGGTCGTAGTCGAACTGCGCCATGATCGTCTGCTGGCCGATCACGTTCCAGGTGGCCTTCGACGCGGCGAGTCCGGCCAGCAACCACTGCTCCTGCACGGGCCCGGTCATCGTCCGGGCCGGGTCGTACACCTCGCCGGTCGGCTCCTTCCGGCCGTCACCGAGGGCCTGGTCGGATCGGTACTGGCGGGTGTCGAGGATGCTGAACTGCGCGAGTCGCCCGAAGTCCATCCGCCGGTACATCAGCGTGTCCGGCCCGTCGGGGCGTTGCTGCGGGCGCATCGGAAGGTGCTCGTAGTACGCCTGGTACCCGTTGGCCCGGCGTTCGAGGAACGGGCGCCCGTCGCCCGCACCGCCGGCCACCGCGCCGGCGTAGTTGTTTTGCACCTCGTGGTCGTCCCATGTCAGGAAGAACGGGAAGCGCGCGTGTGCGGCACGCAGGTCCGGCGAGGTCTTGTACAGCGCGTGCAGCCGCCGGAACTCGGACAGGCTGCCGCCGGTGGTCTCGTATATGTAGTCGCCGAGGTGGACGACGAAGTCGACGTCCTGTTCGGACAGGTCCCGGTACGCGGGGTACGGCCCGCCTACCCAGGACTGGCAGGAGACGAACGCGAACCGCAGGTGGTCGGGCTTCGTGCCCGGCGCCGGCAGCGTGCGAGTGCGCCCGGTGCGGCTTCGCGTGCCCGCTGCCTCGAACCGGTACCAGTACCAGCGGTCGGGCGCGAGGTCGCCGACCAGCACGCGAACGGTGTGCGCCGCTTCGGGTTCGGCGGTGACCTCGCCGGACGCGATCACCTGCCGGAAGCCTTCGTCGCCAGCCACCGACCAGCGCACCGGGGCCGGCTGCGCCGGCATCCCGCCGGTCGCGGCGTCGAGCGGATCGGGCGCCAGCCGGGTCCACAGGACGACGCTCGTGTGGTCCGGTTCGCCGGAGGCGACACCGAGTGTGAACGGGGCCGGGTCCAGCTCCGCCGCGGACGCCTGCGGAAAGTCCGTCAGCGCCAGCGCACCCAGCGCACCACCGGTGAGAGTGAGGAGGCTTCGCCGATCCACCGAATGTGCCACTTGTACCCGTCCCGTCCGCTCTCCCGAAATACCGGTGGAGTCTGCATGGCGAGGGCGCCGGGCAGATTTACCGCACATGAACAGATCCGGTCCGCCGCCTTGCTGGACGCTTGTCACAGTGCGCGGGAAAGGAGCGAAGCCGACGACACGCTGTGGGGGTCACGAGCTCCTGCGCCCGGACCGCGGTCAGATTGCGGGACTTTGAGACCGCCCTAGCCGGGCTCCGGCGCGTAGGCCTGGAGGAAGGTTCGGACCGCGGCTGCCGTCACGGCGCGCAGCTCGGCCTTGGGAACTTGGCGGGTGCCAAATCGCGCCCGCCCTTCCATCGGGCCGGTGAGCAAAGCGGCGAACTGCTCGGCGGCTTCGGTCGGATCGCAGTTGCGCAGGCGACCGGCCAGCATCAGCCGGGCCAGCCGGTCGGCCAACGCCTCGGTGATGGGATCCGCCGCGCGGCCCCGGACGATGTCGAGCAAGTCGGGGAACCGGGAGAGCTCGGCGTAGAGCAGCCGACGCAGCGCCCAGGAGCGCTCGTCGCAGTAGCACTGGAGCAGCCGGAAACCGACCTGCTCCAGCAGCTGACGCACCTCGGCGCCGTCGCTGCGCAGCCGCTCGACAACCGCCATGTTCTCCGCGAAGGCCCGGTCGGAGTCGGCCGCGATCGCCTGCCGGAACAGGTTCTCCTTGTCTCCGAAGTGGTTGTACACGGTGGGCTTGGCGACACCCGCTTCCGCCGCGATCACGTCCACACCGGCCTGGCCGTATCCCTCGCGGGCGAATACCCGCAGCGCGGCGTCCAAGATCGCCTGGCGCTTGTCGATGCGCCCGCGCGAGGTGCTTCGCCCCGCCGCGGCTGACGTGCTCGCTGCGCTCACGGCCACATCGTATCCCACCACAACTCTGTACTGGATAGTTCAGTTGACGACACCAGAAAGTTCGTATATTACTGATTCGGACACAATGATGAACTTGCTGGTTCAATCCGATCCGAGTCCCGAAGGAGCTTTCGTGCGAACGTTCGTCATCACAGGTGGCACGGACGGCATCGGGAAGGCACTCGCCCGCAGCTACCTGGAACGCGGCGACGAAGTAGCGATCATCGGGCGCAACGCCGAGAAGGGCGCGGCTTTCCTGGACACCGCGGCGCGGTTGGGCGCAGGCGATCGCGCGCACTTCGTGCTCGCCGACCTGAGCTTGATCGGCGAGACCAGGAAGGCCATCGCCGAGATCCGGACCAAACTCTCGAAGGTCGACGCGCTGGTGCTGTGCGCCCGGTTCTTCCGGTCCACCAGGTCGGTCACCGCCGAGGGCTTCGAGAGCAACTTCGCACTGTGCTACCTGAACCGCTTCGTGCTGAGCTACGAGATGACCGATCTGCTCGACGCCGCCGACACCCCGGTCATCCTCAACATCGCGGGACCGGGTTCGGACGGTGAGATCCGCTGGCACGACCTGGGATTCGCCGATGGGTACGACGGCTCGGCCGCGCTCGCGCAGAGCGGTCCGCTCAACGACCTGCTCGGCGTCGGGTTCACCGCCAACGCGGCGTCGCGGAGGGTCAACTACGTGCTGTTCCACCCCGGCCTCGTCAGCACCGGTTTCGCCGGGGAGTACGACGCGGAGATGAGCACGCGGGTCGAAGCACTGCGCGCCAGCGGCAAACCGGTGGAACAAGCCATCGTGCCGATCCTCGCCGTGCTGGACGAACCACCCCGCGAGCCGTTGAGCGCCTTCGTGACGGGCACGCCGATCAGCCTCGACGGCCCCGGCTTCGACCAGGCAGCCGCTGCGCGACTGCACACCAGGACCACCCACCTGCTCGCCAATGCCGCCGCGAACAACGACAAGCGCTCAAACCTGAACCGACAGGAGTACTGACGTGACCGTATCGATGACGAAGCTCGCCGAGCTGCTCGATTCGCCGGTCTTCGCGATGGTGGCGACGATCCAGCCCGACGGCAGTCCGCAGCAGTCGGTGGTCTGGGTGCAGCGGGACGGCGACGACGTGCTGTTCATGTCGGCCATCGGCAGCCGCAAAGAACGCAACCTGCGGCGCGATCCGCGGGTCAGCGTGCTGGTCTCTCCCCCGGACGCGCCGTACACCTACGCCGCGATCAGCGGCATCGCGACCTTCGAGTCAGTCGGAGTTCGCCAACTGCGGGACGAATTGTCGATCAAGTACGTCGGCAAGGCATACGCCGAGCACATCGAGGACACCCCGGAAGCCGGCGCCGATCGCCGCGAAATCACGGCGGTGCGCGTCACCCCGACCAAGATAGCCGGGAGGCTCTGACGCACCCGGTAGGACCGGCGATTTCGCGCAGCACGACGGCACATGCCCAGCTCAGCCCGGGGCGCTGACTGCCTCAGAACACCGTCAGGTCGCTGGGGAACGGGTGGCGATTCTCGTTGCCGCTTCGACGAGTTCTACCGCTGCCGGGTGTGTCGGGCTGGCCAGGACGCCAGTTGCCGGGCCCTGTTCGACGATTTCGCCGTCGTGCATGATCAGGACTCGGTTCGCCAGGCCGGTGACCACCCCGAGGTCGTGCGTGATCACGACCAGGGCGCAGTCGGTGTCCCGGTGCAGTTGGCGCAGCACGTCGAGCAGATCGGCCTGGGTCAACGCGTCGAGGCCGGAGGTGATCTCGTCGCAGATCAGCACGTCCGGATCGCTGAGCGAAGCGCGCACCAGGGCGGCCCGCTGAAGTTCACCGCCGGACAGCGAGCCGGGCAGGCGTCGCGCGTCGGATTCCGGGACGCCCAGCCGGGCCATGCCTTCGACCGCGCGGGCGCGGGCCTGCGCTCCGCTCGCACCGCGCAGTCGTTCGGCGGTGCGGGCGATCTGGTCGAGCACCGGGACGAACTCGTTGAACGACGCGCGGGCGTCCTGGAAGACGTACTGGATCCGGGCCAGTTGGTCGCGGGAACGTCGCCGCAGTCGCGGCGGCAGCACCGCATCCGCGAGCCGGATCTCGCCCGTGCGGTGCGGGTGCAGTCCCGCGATGCAGCGGGCCAGCGTGGTCTTGCCGCTACCGGAGCGGCCCACCACCGCCAGCCGGTCGTCCGCGCGGATGTCCAGCGAGACGCCGTGCAGCGTGTCCACCCGGCCGTGACCGGCGGTCATGCCCCGCACCGTCAGCAGCGGTCGCCCGACTTCTACGGCGACTTCTTCGGCCGCCGGTTCGGAGTGCGCGGCGATCAGGCGTTTCGTGTAGCCGTGCCGGGGTGCGCTGAGCACTTCCCGAGCTGGACCGGATTCCACGATGCCGCCAGCGTTCATCACGAGCACCTGGTGGGCCAGTGCGCGCACCAAGTCGAGGTCGTGAGTGAGCAGCAGCACCGCGATGCCTTGCGCCGCAACCGCTCTCAGCTCCTCGATGAGGCGGCCTCGGGTCACCGCGTCCTGGCCGGTGGTCGGTTCGTCGGCGACCACGACGCGCGGCTGGCCGACGAGTTCGTGCGCCAGCACGACGCGCTGCTGCTGCCCGCCGGAGAGCTGGTGCGGGTAGCGGCGCAGCAACCGCTCGCCGTCGGGCAGTTGTGCTCGCCGCAGCGCTTCGAGCACCCGCGCCCGGACCAGCCGCCTGCGGTTCGCGCGGGTGTCGGCGCGGACGTGTCGGCGGGCGATCTCGTGCAGCACCGGGCCGATGCGGCGGACCGGATTCAACGCCGCGGCCGGGTGCTGCGGGAGGTAACCGACCAGGCCGGGACGGGGCGGGTGGTCGGAATCCACCGCGACACCGGCGACTTCGACCTGCCCGCTGACGCGCGCCCGGGTCGGGTGATCGCCGAGCAGCGCCAAGGCGGCGGTCGTCTTGCCGCTGCCGGACTCGCCGACCAGCGCGGTCACCTCACCGGCGGCCAGGGTGAACGACACCCCGGACACCATCTCGTGGTCGCCGACGGCGACGGTGAGGTTCCGGACGTGCACGACGGTCACCGGGCCTCCAGACGACGTTCCCGCAGCCACCGGTCGAAGGCCAGGTTCACGCCCACCGACAGCAGCAGGATCAGCAGCGCGGGCAGCGCCACCGCCCACGGTTGGATGAACAGGCCGGTTCGGTTGCGGTCCACCATCGCCGCCCAATCGCTGGCCTGCGGGGAGATCCCGACGCCGAGGAAGCTCGCCGAGGCGACCAGGTAGATCGCCCCGGTGAACCGGGTGCCCAGGTCGGCGGCCAGGGTCCGCCGCATCGCGCGGGACGCGTAACCCACCCCGATGCGCCAGCGGCTTTCGCCTTGCAGCCGCATCGCCTCCACGGCGGGACGGCTGGCCAGCGACAGCGCCGCCGCGCGGCTGATCCGGACCACGTCCGGCAGGTTGATCAACGTGACGATCCCGATCAGCACCCAGGTCGCGTCGGGCGCGATCGAGGCGAGCAGCAACAGCATCAGCATCGACGGGATGGCCAGCACGAGGTCCAGCGGCCGCATCAGCACCTCGTCGAGGACGCGGTTCTTCGTCAGCCCAGCCACCAGGCCCAGCGGCACCGCAAGCAGGTAGGTGCAGGCCGTTGCCGTCACGGCCGCCAGCACCAGGGTGTGCCCACCGAGCAGCACCTCGTTCCACACGTCGCGGCCGACGAAATCGGTGCCGAACCAGTGCCCACCGCCGAACGCGAAGGCCACGTCCTTGGCCGTGTCGCCGGAGGCGAACAGCGGTCCCAGCAGTGCCAGCAGAACCGGTACGCCCACCAGCGCGGTGGGTAGCGCGTACTTCCTCACCTGCCCGCCTCCGAAGCCGGGGCCAGCACGCGGGCACCGATGTCGGCGGCCAGGTTGACCAGCACGGTGGTGCCCGCCAGCACCACCGACAGGCCCTGGATCACCGGCAGATCGCGCGCCGAAACCGCCGCCACCAGGGTGGTTCCCAGACCGGGGATGACGAAGATCGCCTCGATCACCAGCACGCCGCCGATCAGCCAGTCGGTGGTTCGCGCCAGCTGCTGGACCGCTGGTGCGGCCGCGTTGGGCAGTGCGTGCGCGAAGCGGACGCGGATCGGCGAGAGGCCGAGCCTGCGGACGTGGCGGACGTACTCGGCTCGTTGCGCCTCGATCATGCCCGCCCGCACGAGTCGGCTCAGCGAACAGATCGGCCGCAGCAGCAGCACGAACACCGGCAGGACCAGAACCGCTGGATTGCCCAGCAGCGAGGTGGTTCCGACCGCGGTGGGTGGGAACCAGCGCAGCTGCACCGCGAACACGGTCACCACCAGCACACCCATCGCGAACTCCGGCGCCGCGTAGAGGCCGAGCGTGCTGCTGGTGATGAACCGGTCCGCTCGGCTGCCCTCGCGGTGCGCGGCGAGCATGCCCAGCGCCACCGACAGCGGCACCAGCAGCACGAGCGTCAGCGCGGCGAGCAGCAGGGTGGGGCCCGCGGCCGAGGCGATGATGTCGGCCACCGCGCGGGGGCCGACCAGCGATTGGCCGAAATCCCCGTGCAGCGCACCGAGCAGCCATTCGCCGAGGCGCTGCCAAGCCGGTTCGCCCAGGCCCAGCCGCTCCCGCAGCAGCGCGATGATCGCCGGATCCGGGTTGTCCCCGGCAATCGTCACCGCCGCGTCACCGGGCAGCGCCTCGGTCAGGAAGAACACCACCGCCATCACCAGCAGCACCTGCACGACGCCCAGCAGCACCCGCCGGAGGACGTAACCGGTCATGCCAGCCACACCTTGTCGAAGCGGGCCCAGTCCAGGGTGTTGGCCGGGGCCCGGTCGTCGATGCCGCCCACGTTCGGCGCCGAGGCCACGATCCAGTCCGACACGCCCCACCACAGGAATCCGCCCTCGCGGAAGAGCTGGTCCTGCATCTGGAAGTACAGCTGCTCGCGCCTGGCATCGTCCGATGTGGACTGCGCTTGCTGGTGTAGGGCGTCGAAATCCGGGCGCTGCCACCTGGTGTTGTTGGTCGTCGAGGTCGTCAGCAGCCGCTGCGCGATGTGCGACTCCAGCGGCATCGCACCGGATCGGTAGCTGGCGAGCACGCCGTCCTTGGCGATGTCGGACCAGTAGGTGTCCTTGTTGCCCAGCCGGACGTTGAGGTTCAGCCCCACCTGCCTGGCCTGGTCGCTGATGGCCAGCGCCGCTTCCTTGAGCCCGGTGGAGGTGTCGGAGGTGTCCAGGTCGATCGTGAGCCCTTCGGCACCGGCCTGCCGGACCAGCGCTCGCGCCCGGTCGAGGTCCTGGGTGCGCTGCGGCAGCGCGTCGGCGTAGTAGCGGTAGCCCTTGCCGTAGAGGTCGTTGCCGACCTGCCCCGAACCCTGCAACACCGACCTGACCAGCTCGTCCCGGTCGACCAGGTGGAACATCGCCTGGCGCAGCTCGGGCCGGTCGAAGGGCGGCCGATCGGTTTTCATGGCCAGGCCGTGGAAGTTGCTCAGCGGCAGCCGGTGCACCCGCACCTGGCCGCTGTTCTGGTGGGTGCGGGCGCTGGTCGGGGTCAGGTCGTGGGCGTATTCGAGCTGCGCGCCGAGCAGCGCGTTCACCCGCGCGGCCTCGTCGTTGGCGACAACGATCTCCAACTCCGCCAGATGCGGCGGGCCTTCCCAGTAGTCGGGGTTGCGCCGCACCACGAAGTTGCGGCCCGGTGCGAAGGAGACGAACCGGAACGGGCCGGAGCCCACCGGCTGGTCGAAGTCGGTGGTGCCCTCGGGGATGATGTAGGCGCCCAGGGTGGCCAGGGCGTTGGGGAATTCCGCGTAGGGCTGCTTGAGGCGGAACTCGACGGTGCGATCGTCGATCTCGCGGCTGGCTGGGAGGTCGATCACCGACAGGCTGGCCTTGGCGCGGCGGCTGCTGCCGGGTTCCACGATCCGCGCGAAACTGGCCAGCACGTCGCGGGCGCGCACCGGCCGCCCGTCGTGGAAAGCAGCCTGCCGCAACGTGATTCGCCAGGTCAGCAGGTCTTGGCTGGCCTCCCAGTGCGCTGCTAACCGGGGCTGCGGGGACATGTCTGAGCCGTACTCGGCGAGCTTGTCGAACAGCGCCTTGGCCCGAGCGATCTCGATGTAGAGGTCGGTCTCGTGCGGGTCGAGCACCTCGGCCGCTCCGCCGCCGGTGAACGCCGCCCGCAACCGACCGCCGGACCGCGGCGGCCCGGCCGCGGGGACGACCGATCCGCCGGTGCATCCGGGCAGCACGGCGATGGCACCGGCCGCTGCGGTCAGGCCCAGGAAGTCGCGGCGGTTGAGCCCGTGATCGTTGTGCATGCTGGAGTTCTCTCCGTTCCTCGCGAAAGGTGGATCCGTCGCGGCGCGCCTCACCCGCGGCGCAGGACCAAGTGCAGCCGGTCGCCGCTGAGCCGGGTGGACAGTGCGGCGTCCCGGTCACGCCAGGTTTCGGACCACCGGGTTTCGGCGCGTGGTCCCGGCTCGTCGAACATCGCCACCACCTCGAACCCGTGGCGGCTCGCGAAATGACGCAGTTCCTGGGGAAACAGCAGTCGCCATGCGGAGTGCTGGCGCAGCGGCTCGGCGCACCCCGGCCAGTCCCAGCGGCGCTCGCGACGCAGCAGTTGTCCCGCGTGGTCGATCCACAGCCGGGTGTGGGAGCGGTATGCGACCCCCTGCCACACCACCGTCTGCTCGCGGATCTCGTCGAGGAGTTCGGTGTTGCCCAGGAAGAACGCGCCGTTGCGCTGCTCGGCGATCAGCAGTCCGCCCGGCCGGAGGTGCGCGTGGCAGCTCCGCAGGAACGCGTCGAGCTCGTCGTTGGTGTGGCAGTACAGCAGTGCGCTGTCCAGGCAGGTGATGGCGTCGAAGGTGTTGGGAAGCCGGAAGGTGCGCATGTCGGCCACCGCGAAGTTCGCCGCCGGGCAGTGCGTTTCGGCGTGCGCCACCATCTGCGGTGAGCTGTCCAGACCCGTCACCCGGTAGCCCTGCCCGGTCCAGTACCGCGCATCGCGACCGGTGCCGCAGCCCACGTCGAGCAGGTCGCGCCCGGTGCCGAAGCGGTGCACGAGATCGTCGACGAAGCGCGCCGCGAGGTGTTCGGGATCGGGGAAGCGCAGTTCGTAGATGGCCGGGTTGTCGGTCAGGAAATTCGCACTGATGATGTTGGGGTGCAAAGGGGTTCTCCCGTTTTCTCTGGTCCGATCCCGCCGCGCCGGTCCAGTGCGAACACCGCCACCGCCGAGCACCCGCCGATGAGGACGCACAGCGCCGAGGGCAGCCACGGCCACTCGTCGCCCGCCAGGTCGGTGAGCCAGCCGATCAGCGCGTTGCCCACTGCGGCCGTAACACCGGAGACCAGGTAGAACACGCCGAAGTAGGTCCCGGACAACGCCAACCGCCCGAACGACGGGATCAGCTCGTAGACGAACGGTTGCGCCAGCATCACGCCGAACGCCAACACGAATGCCGTGATCAGCACCGGCGCCAACCGCCCGGTGGTCTCCCAGATGCCCGATGCGGGCGTCGGCGCAGCAGCGGTCGCGGCCAGCGCGGTGGCGAGGAATCCCGCGCCCATCAGCGCGAGTCCGGTGGCGATGGATCGACCGCGGCTCCAGCGGCGTTGCAGGAGCTCGGTGATCCGGACCTGCCACGCCAGGCTCGCCACCGTGGCCACCAGGAAGATCGCCGCCACCGCGCCGGAGGTTCCGGTCAACCGTTCGGCCTGCATCGGCAGCAGCAGGTAGAGCTGGTTCTGCAGGGCGAACATGCCGGTCAGCGCGGCGGTGAAGGCCAGGAATCGGCGATCGGTCAGCACCGCCCGCCAGTCGGTGAACACCGAGGTGGTGGGGCGCTGCACCCGGCGAACCGGCAGCACCGCGAGCTGTGCGACGGTCAGCAGTGCGAAGATCACCGCGGCCACCACCGCGGAGAACCGGAAGCCGACCGCGATCAGCACACCGCCCAGCAACGGCCCCAGCAGCGAACCGGTGTTGGCGAAGACGTTGAACAGCGAGAACGCCTCGACTCGCCGATCTCCGGCCTCCTGCGCGAGGTAGGCGCGCACCGCCGGGTTGAACAACGCCCCGGCCAGCCCGCTGAGCACCGATGCCAGCAGCAGCACTGATAACGAGGAGCCGAGGGCGAACAGGCCGAAGCCCAGGGCGCGCAACGCACATCCGGCCACGATGACGCCCCGCGCGCCGAGCCGGTCCGATGCCGAACCGCCGAGCAGGAACAGCCCCTGCTGGCTCAGATTTCGCACGCCGAGGATCACCCCGACCAGCGCCGCCGACAGCCCCAGGTCGCGGCCCAAATACCCGGCCAGGTACGGAATCAGCAGGTAGAAGCCAGCGTTCACGCCGAGTTGGTTGATCAGCAGCACCTGCACGGCCAGTGGGAAGCTCCGGATCAGCCGCCAGGTCTTCACGGCGACACCGCCGGTCGCACGCCCAGGCCGCGATCGCCGACGATGCGCAGCACACCGTCCGCACCGCCGATCCCGGTCCACGGGTCGTGCGCCAGCAGCAGGTGCCCGTCCAGATCGACCCAGCGCGCGAAGCCGGTGAGGTGCACCGCAGGGGCGATGCCCAGCGAACTCGACACCAGGCAGCCCAGCATGATGTCCACGCGGTTGTGCTGCGCGATGCCGATGATCTCCCGCGCGGCCTGGATTCCGCCGCACTTCGGCAGTTTCACGTTGATGCCGTGCACCCGTCCGCCGAGCACGCGGACATCGTCGACGGTGGCGGCGTCCTCGTCGGCGATGACCGGCACCGGTGACTGGGCGGCGAGCTCGGCGAGCAGGTCGGGGGTGCCCGGTTTGATCGGCTGCTCCACCGCGTCGATGTCGTAGACCTGCACGGCCGCCAACATCCGCAGCGCCTGCTCCGGCTGCCACGCGCCGTTGGGGTCCAGCAGCAGGCGGGCGTGCGGCGCCGCCGCGCGAACAGCCGCCAGCCGGGCGAGTTCCTGCCGCTGCTCCCCCGCGCCGAGCTTGACCTTGAGCACGCGGAAGCCCCGCCGGGTGAGCTCCCGCGCGGTCTGCGCGGCGTGCTCGATCGACGTGATGCCGATCGTGCGAGCCGTCGGGGTCGGCTGCCAGTGCACGGCACCCAGCAGCTCGAAAACCGGCACGCCGCGCAGCGTGGCGATGAGATCGTGCCGGGCCGCGTCCAGCGCGGCCGAGACCCCGGGCACCGCGCTCAACGTTGGGATCTGGCCGGGATCGCGGACGTCGGCCAGCACGTCGCGCGCGGCCAGCAGCTCGGCCTCGATGCGCTGCACCGTCAGCCCGTAGTAGTTGCTGGTGACGACCTCGCCTCGGCCGATGACGCCGTCGTGCTCCAACTCCACCGTGACGGCCTCGCGTTCGGACATCACCGACCGGGAGATGCGCAGCGGTTCGGCCAGCACGAGAGTGCCCACCTGCCATCGCAGCCTCATGCCGGAACCTCCATCGCCAGCAGCGGATCCGACACGCTGCGGCACCGCGTCCACCCGGCCACCTCCACCGCCGGGTGGGCGATCTCGACGGGCCGGGTCGCCGTCGGCTCGTCCAGCAGGCCGCGCGCCCGGCAGTAGTCGTCGTCGAAGATCGTGCCCAGGTAGCGGTGCGGTCCGTCGGGGAACACCGTCACCACCGCCGCGCCGGGATCGACGCGGGCCGCCCACGCCGACACCAGGGCTACCGCCCCGGTGCTCCAGCCCCCGGTGATGAACGCCTGCCTGGCCAGCGCACGGCACGCCTGGACCGCTTCACCCGGCCCGATCCAGTGCACCTCGTCGAACTGTCCGTAGGCGACGTTGCGCGGGTGGATGCTGCTGCCCAGCCCCCGCATGATGCGTGGCCGGGCGGGCTGCCCGAAGATCGTCGACCCGACGGTGTCCACGCCGATCAGCCGCGCCTGCGGCCACCGGCGCCGGATCGCGCGGATCGCGCCAGCGCTGTGCCCACCGGAACCGACGCTGCACACCAGCACGTCGAGCCGGTCGATCTGCCGGGAGATCTCGTCGCCCATCGACTCGTAGCCCGCCGGGTTGTCGGGGTTGTTGTACTGGTCGGGCCAGAACGCCTCCGGCAGCTCGCGGCGGACCTGTTGCACGCGATCCAACCGGGCCTGCTGCCAACCGCCGACCGGATGCGGCTGATCGACCACCTCGACGCGCGCGCCGTGCGCGCGCAGCAGTGCCCGCATGCCCGGTTCGAGTTCGCTGTCCACGACCAGGATCACCGGATGTCCCAGCGCCTGCCCGGCGAACGCGAGTCCCACACCGAGCGTTCCGCTGGTCGACTCGACCACGGTCGCACCGGGTCGCAGTTCGCCTCGGCGGCGGGCACCGGTGAGCATCGACACCGCCGCGCGGGCCTTCATCCCACCCGCGCTGAGGCATTCCAACTTCGCCCAGAACCCCGGGTGTGGCTGGAGCAGCGGCGCGCTCACCCGCGCCAGCGGGGTGTCGCGCAGCAGACCGAGCAGATCCCGATTGCCCCACATCAGCGCGCCTCCGGGTGGTAGCGGTAGATGGCGCTGGGGCCGCCGTCGAGCCAGAAGAACGGATACGGCTCCGCCGAGATGGCCGTGACCCCCCGGCCGAGGAAGTGCGGCAGGATGCCGCTGGCGGACTGGGCGAACATCACCAGCGGCTTGCCGGTCGCCCTGGCGTGGTCGAGCAGCGGTTGGAAGGTGTCGTTGCCGACGACCATGCCGGAGGCCAGCACCGCATCGCAGTCCGCGAGCGCCGCGACGGCGTCGGTGGTGACCGGCTCGCCCCACTCGGTCTCGCCGCCCTTGTAATCGCAGGCGATGTAGCTGTTCCCGCGTTCGCGCAGGTGGTGCAGCAGGGAGTTGACCACCCCGATGACCAGGACCCGCCGCCCCGCCTCGACCGGCAGCAGGTCGACCACGGATTTGGCGCGGTGCAACGACTTCTGCAGGGAGTTGCCGCGACCGATGAGCACTTCCTCGGCATGCCGCCGATGCGGGCGCAACCACTGCAGGTAGGCGTCGAGCGCGGCCACCCGCACCGGTAGCAGCGGGCTGCGCAGCAGCTCGGCCACCGGTGCGCCGACGCAGCCGAGGACGACTTCCTCAGACACGGTGTCCGACTCCACTGTGCCCGATTCCATTGGGCCCGATTCCCCTGCGCCCGATTCCCCTGCGCCCGACTCCACCGGGCCCGATTCCACCGCGCACGAGCCCACTGCGTCCTCGACGCGCAGGCTCAGCACGTGGTTGCGGTACGAGCGTGCTCGCCTGGCGTGCCGCACGCCCTGCTGGGTGAGGAATGCGACGCTGACTTCGACGCCGTGGCGACCGAACCGTCCACTGAGGACCTGATCGGTCAGGTCCGCGACCGACTGCGGGTTCACGCGTCGACCTCCGCGTACCGCACGTCCAGCCCGGCGACCAGCGATTCCGCCTTACCGCGGGCCGCACCTGCGCGATCGCTGGTGACCATCACGTGCCCGAGGTAGTGGTTGTTGCTGGTGGCGGCACCAGCACGATGCCCGGCGCCCTTGAGCACCCAGTCGACCACCGCCGGGTCGGCGAGCCGCTCAGAACCGCTGATGTCGCTGATCGTTCCGGCCTTCGGCGGGAGCAGGAACGAGATGGCCGCGCTGGCCGCACCGGTGTCGACGCGGTGCAGATCGGGCTTCTCCCCCAGCGCGAGCTGCGCGTAGACGGCGGCGAGGTCGATGCCGGTCACGCGCCGGATGAGTTCGGTGATCTGGTTGCCCGCCGGTCGCGGGTTGACCTCGACGATGCGCGGGCCCCGCGGCGTCAGCTTGATCTCGGTGTGCCCGACGATGTTGTCCAGCCCGAGCGCTTCGATCGCGGCCACCGCCGTTTCCGCCACGGCCACCTCGGTGGCGGCGTCCAACGCCGCCGGGAACATGTGCCCGGTTTCGACGAACCACGGTTGCCCGGCGACGCTCTTGTCGGTCACGCCCACGACCGAGGTCTGCCCGTGGAACGTCACGGTCTCCACGCTCACCTCCGGGCCGGTGAGCAGTTCTTCCAGCAGCACCACCGGATTGCGCTGCTGGCCCCGTGCGTTCACCGGGAAGCCCTGCAGCGCGGCGTGCGCCTCCCGCAGCTGGCCCGGACTCTCGACCTTGCGCACGAACATGCCGCCGCACAGATCGACCGGCTTGACGACCAGCGGATATCCCAGCGCTTCGGCGGCTTCCACCAAGCCGCTGGCGGTTTCGGCGATGGCGAATGCGGGGCCGGGCACCCCGGCCTCGCGCAACGCCAGGCGGGTGCGGTCCTTGGCGCAGGCGCGCTCGACGGCCTCCGGCGGCGCCCCCGGCAGTCCGAGTCGTTCGGCGGTTCGGGCGGCGGCCGCCAGGTAGTAGTCGCAGGAGGTCAGCACCGCGTCGAAGCCGAGCACCGGCTGGAGCCGTTCCAGGTGGGTCAGCAGGCCCGGGACGTCGTTGGTCTCGGCGGTGAGCAGGTTGTCCGCGCCGAGCAGCGGATGCCCGCTGCCAACCGGTTTCGCGCGCAGGTAGTGCTGGAGATCGCGGGTGACGAAGCTGAACCGGTGGCCTCCTTCCCTGATGCCACGCGGCAACAACGTGCTCATCGCACCGACCCAGCTCTCCACCAGCAGCAGGTGGCCCACGCCAACTCCCCTCCGACGATTGTTCCCAACGGTCGGCGATGATAATCATTTTCAACAAATCTCGCAAATCGCCACCTAGATCGAGAATCGATTCGACGCTGAAGCGCCCTCGACTTCGCCCAGCACGTCAGGGCGCTCCCCTGGGTCTAGTGAGGCGCCGAGGTTTCGCCGTCCGCTACCGCGACCTGGCCGTTCTGGTATGCGCTGGCCTGGATGTTGTACAGCTCGTGGTACAGGCCCCGGTCTCGGATGAGCTCGTCGTGGGTTCCGGATTCGATGATCCGCCCGCCGTCGAGGACCAGGATCCGGTCGGCGTACCGGATGTTGGCCAGCCGGTGGGTCACCAACAGCGTCGTCCGCTGTGGACGGTCACCTCGGGTCCCGGCGGCGTGTTGCAGCCCGGCGAACACCCGCGCCTCCGCCTTCGCGTCGAGGGCCGCGGTGGGCTCGTCGGCGACCAGGATCGCGGCGTCGCGGTAGATCCCCCGCGCTACCCCGAGCCGCTGCCACTGACCGCCGGAGAGGTCCTGACCTTCGCGGAACAGTCGGGACAGCACGGTGTTCCCCTTGTGCTGCAAGCCGTCGAGCACTTCGTCGGCACCGGATTCGCGGATCGCGGCCTGCCACGCCTCCTGCTCTGGATCGCACCGGTCCAGTCGACCGACGCGGACGTTGACCGCGGCCGTCATGGGCCATCGAGCGGGCTCCTGCGCGATGACCGCGACCTGCTCGTGCACCGTGCGGCCGTCAACGGTGGCCAGATCCACGTCGTCCCACCACACCGTGCCCGCCGACGGCGGGTACAGCCCGGTGATGACCTTGCCAAGGGTGGACTTGCCCGACCCGTTCTCCCCCACCAACGCCACGACCTCGCCGCGGCGCAGGGTGAGGCTGACGTCCCGCAGCGCGGGTTCGTCCTTGTCGGGATAGGTGAACGAAACGTTCTCCAACCGGATGACACCTGGATCTGCCGGTGCGGCCGACGCTGCTCGGCGCAGGTGCCGGGAGCGCGCATCGCGGAGCAGGGTGTTGTAGAACCGCAGGAAGAACGAGTCCTCGTAGAGGCTGTTGATCGAGACCATGGACTGCGACAGCGCACCTGATGCGGTGCGCATCGCCACCACCGCCGCACCCGCGATGGCCAGCGGCATCACCGCCGTGTAGAGCAGGATTCCGAGCACGACGTAGGCCAGTCCGGTGCCGATTCCGGAGAGGGTGCGGCCGAGCAACCGCACCACGCTCTTGCGGTGCTCCAGCCGGATCGCCTCGCGCGTCACCTCGGCGGCCACCCTGCGGTGCTCGGCCAGCAGGGCGTCCTGGAGGGTGAAGGCATGCCGTTCCAGGGACACGTCCCTGGCGCTGAGGAGGTTTTCGACCACGTGCAGCCGCAGCTGCTGCGAAATCATGGCCAGGAAGTTCTCGTAGCCGAGCTTCGCCACCCGCATCGCCGCCCACGCATCCGCGGCCGCGGACACCAACAACACCGGAACAAGCCAGGCGCTCAGCAGGCCAGCGGTCACCAGCGCGGCCACCAGCGCCACCAGCGACGAGGTGATCTCGGCGACGCCGCGAACGCTGGTTTCCACCGCGACGACACCGTGGCGGCCACCCTGCCGGGCCAACTCGCGAAAATCAGCGTCCTCCCAAGCCATCAGGTCCACCCCGGCGATCGCGGTGTTGATCTCGTCTTGCGCGGCGTAGCGAACCCGCGGCGTCAGCGCGCCCTGCACCGCGCTGACCGCGGTGTCGAGCAGTCCCCTGACGCTGAACGAGGCGACGACCAGCGCGATCGCCGGAAGCGACGCCAGAACTCGCTGCGGCGTCGGACCAATCGCCAGCAACTCGCTGAACACGTTCGCCGTGGCGAACAGGCCGAAGGCCGTCGCACAACCGGACGCGAGCTGCACCACGACCGCGAGCAAGGTCAGCCGTGGCGCGGTCGACCAGGCCAACCTGATCACCAACGACGCCGCGGTCGGCAGTTCCCGCAAGGTCTGCCAGATCCCAGCCTCGGCCACATTCCGGTGCACGTCCACCCACTTGGGCGGCTCCAGGTTGTCGACACCGATCAACCCACCCGCCCCGGTTCCCGACCCGTCAGTGCCGGACATCGCCCCACCGTCCTTCCCACAACTCCTGCTACCGCAAGTGTTCCGACAACCACCGACAGTCATGATCCCGGTCGGAGCAGTTTCAGAACCTGTCTTCCACCTCGTTTTGATCGTGCGAAAGCACAACGACTTGGAAGGAGCGCGGGTTGGAGGTCGGGCAGTAGGTACTCGTGAGTGAAAATCCCGGTTCTCACCGGAATATCCACTCACGAGCCTCACGCGGTGGCGCGTTGGAAGCGGCGGTACAGCAGTCGGGCCAGGGCTGCGTGGTAGACGACGCCGATCGCGAAGTACGGCCACCAGGTGCCGCCGTCGTAGACGACCCAGAACATCTTCGCGGGCCAATAGGTCGGCAGCAGCCCGAAGAGCCACTGCCATCCGGAATCGAGGAAGTACGGCACCAACGGCACTCCGGCGATCAGGACGCCGAGGGCGCGGATCACCGCGACGCCTTCGACCTTGTTGCCCGCGAACGCGAGCAGCAGCAGGGCGACCACCAGCGCGGACAGGCCACCGAGGAGCCCGACGAAAACCGTGCCCGGCACGGCACGCGCCGGTAGCAGTCCGGTGCCCACCGTGGTGGCCACGGTGTAGCAGATGGCGAGCACCACAGCGATGCCAGCGCGGTAGCGCACGTACGCGGCCAGTGGCACCGGGCTGACCCGCAATGCCTGCAACGTGCCCTCGTCTCGCTCGTCCAGCACCATCAGACCGGCCAGGCCGCCCGCGACGATCGGTGCGGTCAGCACCAGGAAGCCGGTGAGGATCAGCGAGTGGTAGGGCACCAGGTCGATGCCATAGCGGTCCTGCAGCAGCGCCGTGGCCGCTGGCAGCGGTAGCCGCACCATCAGCGTCCAGAGCACCGGGGCGATCAGGACGCCGATCAGCAACGGCTCGCGATAGATGCCG
The DNA here is from genome assembly GCF_052246905.1 of Saccharopolyspora antiqui. NCBI lineage: Bacteria > Bacillati > Actinomycetota > Actinomycetes > Pseudonocardiales > Pseudonocardiaceae > Saccharopolyspora > Saccharopolyspora antiqui. The sequence continues at coordinate 43,349 of NZ_JBQQBO010000030.1, read as the reverse complement.
CGGAGGTCTTTGCCGAGGAAGGTCCGCACCACCGAACGGCTTTTCGGCACCTGGGTCAGCACAGCGCTCATGCCGCACTCCCCTTCCCCGCCAGCGCGTACCGCACGAACATGTACTGGGCGGGTTTCCACAACACCGCCAGCAGCAGCAGCGGATAGCCGATCGCGTAGCCGAACTGCCAGCCGCTCAAGGACTTCTGCTCGAACGCCGCGCCGATCAGCAACATCGGCCCCTGGGTGGGAATCAGGTAGAACAACGACGACTCCCAAAGCCCGGCGAAGTGGAAGACCGGCATGGTCAGCAGCGCCAGCGGCAACATCCCGAGCATGAACCAGTCGCTGATCGAGTTGAACGGCAGCGAGGACAGGAAACCACCCAGCAGCATGGGAATCGCGCCTAGCGCCGCACCGAGCACCAGCAACGGCAGGTCGTAGGCCACGCCGCGCGTCGCGGTCGCGACCCCCACTGACAGCACCACTGTCAGGCCGGTCAGCATCATCAGCTTGGCACCGAGGTATTCGGAGAAGCGCAGCGGTGTGATCGCGATGGCCGACAGCGTTCGCTCGTCCTTCTCGAAGAACACCGAAGCGGCGATGAAGAAGAACCCGACGATCGCCAAGTCACCGAACACGATGTAGGGCTCCAACACCACCCGCGCACCGGAAGGGATCGGCAGCAGCACCGCGATCCACACCAGGCCGGAGAACACCGCCGCGTGCACGAACTTGTAGCGCACCTGCGTCAGCAACTCCAGGCGCAGGGCGACCCCGAGACGAGTCATCGCAGGCTCCGTCCGGTGGTCTCGACGAACACGTCGTCGAGGCTGGCCTCCAGGCTGTGCAGCGTCTCCACGCGTTCCTCGCGCAGGATGCGCCGGAAGTCCTCGTCGTCGGCGAGCCGGTCCATGGCGAACTCCCGGGCGGTCAGCGCAGCTCCGTCGCGGTACTCGACCCGGATCTGCCGCTTGCTGCGGGCGACCTTGAGCTCCTTGGGGGTGTCCAGCGCGGCGATCCGACCGTCGACGACGAAGGCGACCCGGTCGCAGAGCTCGTCAGCGGTGGCCATGTCGTGGGTGGTGAGGAAGATGGTTTTGCCGCGTGCCTTCAGGTCGAGGACGATGTCCTTGATCACCCGTGCGTTGCGCGGGTCGAGACCCGAGGTCGGCTCGTCCAGGAACAGCAGATCGGGGTCGTGCAGCAGGGCGCGCACGAAGACCAGGCGCATCTGCATGCCCTTGGAGTACTCCCCGACCCTGGTGTTCGCGGCATCGGCGAGCCCGACGCTGTCGAGCAGTTCCAGCGGATCGCGCGTCGGGCGGTCGTAGAGCGAGGCGAAGAACCGGAGGTTCTCCAGCGCGGTGAGCTTCCGGTAGTGGTTGGGCAGTTCGAACGACACCCCGATGCGCTGGTAGAACTCCCCACCCCAGTCCTCGGGTCGCTTGCCCCACAGCGAAACCGTGCCGCGATAGCCCTCCAGCAGCCCCGTGAGGATCTTCTGCGTGGTCGACTTGCCCGCGCCACTAGGCCCCAGGAAGCCGAAGATCTCACCGCCCGCCACCGAGAAATCCATGCCCTGCACCGCGGGTGGCCTGCCGCGGGCATAGCTGAAATTGAGGTCGCTGACCTCGATCAACGGGTTCATCGGATGCCCTTCGAAGTGAGTCCTATGGCGACACTCCTGATCAGCAGGTCGAGGATCGCCGGAAACTGCGGCCCGATCTCGTCGGCGTGCATGACCGTGCTGGTCACGGCCTGGATCACGCCGACCACGACCATCGGATCGACGTCCACGAGTTCGCCGCCGCGCTGGGCCTGCTCGATGAACTCCAGCATCGGGGCCAGCACGTACGGCTGGGAGCGGGCCAGTTCCTCCGGTCCGACCTTGCGCGACACCGCGGCCAGTTCGTCGGGGTGCGTGAGCAGCCGCAGGTACAGCGGATTCTTCGTGGCGGTGCTGATGCCCTCGCGGAGAATCGTCTCGATGCCGCTGCGAGCGTCGGCGGCGGCGTTCACGGTTTCGCGGAACGCCCGGGTGACTTCCGGTGCCTGCCGGATGAGCAGCTCCAGGTACAGCGCCTCCTTCGAGTCGAAGAAGGCGTAGAAGCTGGTCTTGGCGATCCCGGCCGGGCGGACGAGGTCCTCCAGCGAGGTCTTGCGCAGTCCGTGGACGGCGAACAGTTCCCGACCGGTGTCGAGCAGCTGCTCGGTGATCCTGTTGCGCTCGTCCTCGGAGAACGGTGCTGGCATGACGCCTCTCCTGCGGATCAGTGAACCTATGAACGAATTGTTCTTTCGTTCACTGCTGAGGCTACACACGTTGTTCGGCGCCGAGAACGCTCTTTACGATCTCCATACGTGCCAGCGGTCGGCCCGCGAACGCGGCAGTGCCCGCCGACCTCGGTGGTCGGCGGGCACTGGTTTCGGTCAGATCACTTGACGGTGACCGGGGTTTTCACCGCTGGGTCGCTGCGGCTCGGCAGTGGCGCGGTGTTGGTGGTCGTGCTGCGGAAGCCGCGCATCCGCAGGCTGTTGCCGACCACGAACGCCGAGCTGAACGCCATCGCCGCACCGGCGATCATCGGGTTGAGCAGCCCTAGCGCGGCCAGCGGCAGGGCGGCCACGTTGTAGGCGAAGGCCCAGAACATGTTTCCCCTGATGGTCCGCAGGGTCCGGCGGGAGAGCCGAATGGCGTCGGCGGCGACGCGGAGATCACCGCGGACCAGCGTGAGGTCGCTGGCCTCGATCGCCACGTCGGTGCCGGTGCCCATGGCCAGGCCGAGGTCGGCCTGCGCCAGTGCCGCCGCGTCGTTGATCCCGTCGCCGACCATCGCCACGACCTTGCCCTCGGACTGCAGCCGCTTCACCACATCGACCTTGTCCTTGGGCAACACCTCGGCGATGACCTGCGTGATGCCGACCTCGGCGGCCACCGATCTCGCGACGGCCTCGTTGTCGCCGGTGAGCAGCACCGGGGTCAGCCCCAGGCCGCGCAGCTGCGCGATCGCCTCGGCCGAGGTGGGCTTGATCGCGTCCGCGACGACCAGGACCGCGCGTGCGGCACCGTCCCAGCCGACCGCGACGGCGGTCTTGCCCTGCTGCTCGGCGGCTGCCTTGGCGCTGGCCAGTTCCGGGGTCAACCGCTGGCTCCACTCCGCCAGCAGTGCGGCCCGCCCGACGAGCACCGCGCGTCCCTCGACGATCCCCTGCACCCCGAGGCCTTCGACATTGGTGAAGTCCGCCGCCCCGGGCAGTTCGCCCACCCGCTCGGTCGCCGCGCGGGCGATGGCACGGGCGATCGGGTGCTCGGAAGCGTCCTCCAGCGCTCCGGCCAGTCGCAGCGCCTCGTCGCGGTCCACGCCGTCGGCGACGTGCACCTCGGCCAGCGCCATCTGACCGGTGGTGACCGTGCCGGTCTTGTCCAGCACGACGGTGTCGATGCGCCGGGTGGATTCCAGCACCTCCGGCCCCTTGATCAGGATGCCCAGCTGCGCACCCCGACCGGTGCCGACCAGCAGCGCGGTCGGAGTGGCCAGACCCAGCGCGCACGGGCACGCGATGATCAGCACGGCCACCGCCGCGGTGAACGCCGCCGCCGCACCTGCCCCGGAGCCCAACCAGAACGCCAGCGTCCCGACCGACAGCGCGATCACGATCGGCACGAACACCGCCGAGATCCGGTCGGCCAACCGCTGGATGGCGGCCTTGCCGGTCTGCGCGTCCTCCACCAGCTTCGCCATCTGCGCCAACTGGGTTTCGGCACCGATGCGGGTGGCCCGCACGATCAGCCGACCACCGGCGTTCACCGTGGCGCCCACGACATGATCGCCGGTGCCGACCTCCACCGGCACCGATTCGCCGGTGAGCATGCTCGCGTCGATCGCCGAGCTGCCCTCCTCGACCACGCCGTCGGTGGCGATCTTCTCGCCGGGCCGAACCACGAAGCGGTCGCCGACCGACAGCTGCTCGACCGGGATGCGCTCCTCGCGCCCACCGCGCAGCACCGCCACGTCCTTGGCGCCGAGTTCCAGCAGTGCGCGCAGCGCCGCCCCGGCGCGGCGCTTGGATCGGGCCTCGAAGTAGCGTCCGGCGAGGATGAACGAGGTGACCCCGGCCGCGACCTCCAGGTAGATCGAGCCCGCTCCGTCGGTGCGCTGGACGGTGAGCTCGAACGGGTGGGACATGCCCGGAGTTCCGGCGGTGCCTAGCAGCAGCGCGTACAGCGACCACAGGAACGCCGCCAGGGTGCCCATCGAGATCAGCGTGTCCATCGTGGCCGCGCCGTGGCGCAGGTTCGTCCAGGCCGCCCGGTGGAACGGCCACGCACCCCAGATCACCACCGGAGCGGCCAGCGTCAACGAGATCCACTGCCAGTAGGTGAACTGCAGCGCCGGAACCATCGCCAGCACGATCACCGGCACGGACAGCACGACCGTGGTGATCAGGCGGTCCCGCAGCGCGCGGGTCGGATCGTCCGGCTCCCCCGCTGCCGCCGGAGCGGCGGGGGAGTCCACCGGCGGCGGCAAGGCCGCCGAATAACCGGCCGCCTCAACCGTCTCGACGAGCCGAGCCGGTTCCAGTTCGGCCGGGAAGACGACGTTGGCCTTCTCCGTGGCGTAGTTGACGGTGGCGGTGACCCCGTCGAGCTTGTTCAGCTTGCGCTCGATGCGCGCCGCGCAGGACGCGCAGGTCATACCGCTGATCGCCAGCTCGATGCGCTGCCCGGCGACCGGGTTCGATTCGTGCAGACCGGACGTCATCGTCGGTATCCCTTTCTCGCTCCGCCGATCAGCCATGGCCGTGCCCCTCATCAGCCGGTGCGGAGGTACCCGCCGTCAGCAGGGTGAACTCCGCGGTGCGGACCTGGCCTTGGTGCTGGAAGTCCAGGAAGAGCCGGTAAGCACCGGGCGACGGTACCGCCACGTTGAAGGTCACCGTCGGACCGGGCGGGGTCCGGCCGTCGCCGGGCGAGCCGTCCGGATGCACGTGCAGGTAGGCGAGGTCGCCCCGCCGCAGCGCGACGAGGTGTCCGTAGGCACCGAGATAGGGCTGCAGGTCGGTGACCTCGCGGCCGTCCTTGTGCACGGACAGGACGACCTTGGCGGTCTGCCCCGCGATCAGCTCGCCGTCGAGGTGCACCTCGTACCCGTCGACGTTCGACACCCGCGACGGGGCGTGGGCAGCTGGCTGGAAATCGCCCGGCACGGCCAGGTCGACGCCCAGCGTGGTCGCCGCGCCGCCGGTCGGGGCGAAGTCCGCGAAGGCGCGGTAGCTGCCCGCCTGCGGTAGCCGCAGCGGCACCGACCATGTGCCGTCCTGGCCCATCTCGGGGTGCACGTGCTGGAAGTCGGCGGTGTCCCGGCGCACCACGATCAGGTGCATGCGCTTCTCGTGCGCGACGTCGAAGCCGGTGACCGGCCGTCCGTCGGGTCCGGTGATGCGGAAGGTGAAGGGGGTGGTCGTTCCCGCTGGCAGCGTCGTGTCGGTGGGCGTGAGGGTGTAGCCGCCCCTGGACGACGCCAGCCCCGCGGGCTGGTCGGGTTGTGCGGTCCCCGCGACGGTGCCGCTGTGGCTGTCCCCGTGCCCGGCGTCCTCCGCGCCGTGCACATCGCCCGGTGGCGTCGCGCCGTGCGCATCGACCGGGTCGGTGAAGGGACCGACAGCGGTGCCGATCGCCCAGCCGCCACCGGCGACCAGGGCGAGCGCCACACCGTAGGCGGAGAGCTTCCCCGGAGTGTTCATGTCACATCCTCGTGCTCGGCAGTCGGCCGTCAGGAGGCCAACTGGTATCCGGCCTCTTCGACGGCGGTGCGCACCTCGGCCACGCCGATTTCCTCGTTGCTGGTGATGGTGACCGCGCCGGTCGGCAGATCGACCTTGACGTCGGTCACCCCGTCGATGGCGCTGACTTCCTCGGTCACCGACAGCACGCAGTGCCCGCAGGTCATGCCGGTCACCTGGTAGATCGCCTCGCTCATCCGACTACGCCCTTTCGACGGGTCTTCCGGTTCGCGCCGTCCCGGCGCGCCAACACCGAATTTATACCCTAGGGGGGTACCCTAGTCAAACGCGGCTGGCGGGACCGGAACGCAAAACGCCGGATCCGGACGAATCCGGATCCGGCGCTGCCAGCGACGGGTCGCAGGTGGGCGCGCTTTGGCGGCACCCTACCCCTGCGGGGTATGTCTGGGCGGGGTCAGGCGGTGACGATCTGGCCGTTTTCGACTCGCACCGGGATGGCGGTCAGCGGAGCCTCGGCCGGGCCGCCCTTCACGGCACCGGTGAACGCGTCGAACACCGAGCCGTGGCAGGGGCAGCGCAACTCGGTGCCCTGCGGCGCCACCGGGCACCCCCGGTGCGTGCAGGCCGCGCTGAAACCGGCGACCGCGTTCTCGTCGCGACGGGAGACGATCGCCTGCTGCCCGCCGGGCACGGTGACCGCAACCGCGCTCCCGACCGGCACCGCGTCCAGCGCGGCAAGGTTCTGGCCAGCCGGAGCGGGCGGCGCGGCAGGCGCGGGCGCACTGCCACCGGGTGCGGCATCGCCGCCACAGGCGGTCAACGCCACGGCTCCCAGCGCAGCACCGGCGACGGCACCGCCGGTGACGAGGACGGATCTACGGGTGTGGCTGTTTTCGGCAGTCATGCCCATGGACACGATCACTGCCCGGATTCGGTTCAATTTCCGGGTTCCGGATCGATCCCACCAAGACGATCTACCGCCCCGCGGCACACCCGGTCCGCGAGGCCGAGTCGCCCTAGCATCGCAGGCGGATGGCGAAGCCTTCTCGCCCCTGTCCAGCGCGGCCGCTTCCGCCGTGCGAGGACGTTGCTCGAAAGGTTCGTGCGCATGTCAGTGTGGTTCATCACCGGTGCCTCACGCGGTCTCGGACGGGACATCGCCAGCGCCGCGCTCGCCCGCGGTGAACAGGTGGTGGCCACGGCGCGAAACCCCGCCGCGGTCGGTCCGAACGGGCCGGATCTGCTCGCTCTACCGCTGGATGTGCGCAACGCCGACCAGGCCCGGTGCGCGGTTGATGCCGCGTTGTCCCGATTCGCCCGCATCGACGTGCTCGTCAACAACGCGGGCTACGGTCTGCTCGGCGCCGTAGAGGAAACCTCCGACGCGGAAACCCGCGCGCTGTTCGACGTCAACGTCTTCGGACTGCTCACCGTGACCCGCGCCGTGCTGCCCGTGCTGCGCCGCCAGCGGTCCGGTCACATCATCAACATCGGTTCGGCGGCCGGTTTCGCCCAGTCGACGGGTTACGGGGTCTACGCGGCCAGCAAGTTCGCCGTCGAGGGCATCACCGAAGCACTGGCCGCCGACCTCGACGGGCTGGGCGTGCGGGCCACCGTGGTCGAACCCGGCATGTTCCGAACGGACATCTTCGACCCGACCAGCCTGCGGCTGGCCGCTACCAACCTCGACGACTACGCCGCGACCACCGGTCGGCGCCGGACGGAGTTGACCGGACTGAACGGGGCCCAGCGCGGGGACGCCCGCAAGGCGGCCGAAGCCATCATCGACATCGCCCACGTCGAAAACCCGCCGCTGCGACTGCAGCTCGGCCCCGACAGCATCGCCCGGGTCACCGCCAAACTCGCGCTGGTCGCCGAGGAACAGGCCGCCTGGCGGCACCTCGGCGAAGCAACCGATCACGACGACACCAACGCCCCACCGCGGGGCCGACGCCGCCGAGCAGGGGAGGAATAGGGTGGTCCCCCGACGATCACCCTATTCCTCAACCCTTTTCGGACAATGCGGACACTCGCGCCCGGGACCCCCGGAGTCCCGCGGTCCGCATCGCCACGTTCACCGATCACGGCAATCCGCTACAGCTGCGCCAACTGCTTCAACGCACCCAGCCCGATTTCGTGCCCGTTGAACACCCTGTTCGGATCGCCCTCGCGAAGCGCGATGGCCACCGATCCCCTCGCCACTTCTTCCCGCACCGCTCGCGTGCCGCCGCGCGGCGCGCCGAGGAACAGCCACGTCTGATAGGCGTCGAAGTCGGCCCCGGTGGCGAACCAGCCCACCCGGCTGTTCGGTACGAACTCGCCGACCGTGCCATCGATGTGCAGGCCGAAGAAGTCGAACTCGAACCTGCTGCCCCACTGCAGCCGATCAACGGGCGGCGTGGAGATTCGCACGTTTTGCATGTTCGGGCACCAATTGGGCCATTGCGGCGCTTCCACCAGATGTCGGAACACCCGCTCCCGCCGCGCGTTGATCGTCATCTCGTTGTGGACGAACAAATCCGCGCGATCCGGGGTGAATCCGGCTGGCCAGTGGATGTCCGGATTGGCCTCCCCACGGCCAAACCGGCGACCGTTCCAGCCCATAACTGACCCCTCGTCCGAAGTCCCGGTCGGCTCGGGCACGCGTTCCTGCCTGGAATTCATGGTGCAACCTCATCGGAATCGTCATGAATCTCTTGCAATCTGCGGTTGACCCAAACTCTGCCCGGCGACCGGCGCACCCGACATCTGTCAAATGACTGCGGGTACCGGCTTGCGAACGCAGTGCCAACGGGACGCGCGACACCGAGGTCCGCGATTAGTCGGTTTCGTCCGGTAGGTCAGCCAGCGCGTCGCGAAGAGCGGCCCTGGAGGTGATGCCGAGTTTGGGGAAGATCCGGTACAGGTGGGCGCCGACGGTCCGGTGCGAGAGGAACAGCCGCTCGCCGATCTGCTTGTTGGTCAGCCCCGACGCGGCCAACAGCGCGATCTCCCGTTCCTGCGGGGTGAGCGAGGCCACCTCGGCGTCGTCGACCTTCGGACTGGCCAGCCCGGCGGCACGCAGCTCGTTGCTGGCCCGGGCAGCCCACGGTCGGGCACCCAGCCGCTCGAAGCTCTCCAGCGCCGCCTGCAGCTGGATCCGCGATTCCGCGGTCGCACGGGCCCTCCTGAGCCGTTCGCCGTAGATGAGCCGCACTCGGGCCACGTCGAAGGGCCAGCGGTCGACGCCAGGAATGGCTAGCGCGTCCTCGAACAGCCGCATGCCGCCAACGGTGGCGGCGATGGCCGCGGAAGCGCCCGCCAGCAGGGCCAACCGCGGCGAAAGCGCCGCGATGTCGGCTTCCCGCATGGCATTGACGTGCGCGGCCGCCGCCGCGTCGCGGTTGGTGCGGACGGCCGCTTCGACCAGGTCCATGGTGGCCCACAGGGCGTGCGGCACGTGCGAGGCGAGCGTGCCTGCCGGGCTGAGCGTCGTCGCGTGCTGGTACGCGTCCTCGAAATCGCCCCGGCCGAGGTCGGCGAGGATTCGGGCGTGGTTGGCGAACAGCTCGGCACCGCGCGCCCCGCGCGGCGCGGCCCACCGCGTGATCTCCTCGGTCAACGCGCGGCTGGTGTCGAAGTTGCCGCGCACCGCGGCGAGCAGCGCCTGGTCGTAGCGGAAGTACCAGCTGAAGAACCGGTATCCGTGCTCTTCGCACAGCCGCATGCCCTCATCGGCCAGGTCCGCCGCTTCGTCCCACTGCCCGGTGAGGTAGCCGTCCAGGCAGAGGTGCATCAACGCCCCGAGGTGCCTGCGGACCGAGCCGCCGCTTTCGCGGCCCTGCCGGACCACCCGCCAGGACGGCTCGCGGCAATCAGCCAGCCGGTCGAGGTAGACCGATGCGGTTCCCATCCGCACGATGCGGGTCGGATCCACCTCGTTGTGCAGACCGCTGAGCATGGCGTCGAGCTCACCGCTGGCCGCGGCTCCGGTGCGAGCCGGATCCGGGAACGTCTTGCTGCACAGGGCAAGCAGCGGAGGAACCCGCGGGGTGAGCCGTTCGAGCGCGGCGTAGAAGGGCTCCCACAGTTCGGGGCGCCCGCCGAACCAGCACACCAGCAGCAGGGTGTGCAGCGCTTCGACGAGGGCGTTGTCCTGGCCGTCGTACCCGTGCTCGCCCGCCTCGACGGCCCCGACCAGCAACCGGTGGGCGGTGTCGACATCGCCGTCGCGGTTGATCAACAGGTACACCGCCGCGGCGGCGGCGTGCAAAGATCCGCTGCTGCCCGGATCCACCCCGTGCGCGTCGTCGAGCAGCTGACGCGCGCTGCCCAGCTCACCGGTGGCGTCCGCGCCGATGTACGCGGCCTCGGCGCGGCGGCGCGTCCGGTCGGCGGCGAGCGGGCTCAGATCCGCGGCCCGGGTCAGCGATGCGACAGCGCGCACCGCATCGCCGCGTTGCAGGACCGCGTGCGCGGCCTGCTCCAGCAGGGCCGCCACCTGCTCGTCGGCGCCGACGCACGCCTCGCCCAGGTGCCAGGCCCGGCGCTCCGGCTGGTCCACCAGGGCTTCGGCCAGGCAGCGGTGCGCCCAGCGCAATTCGCGGCCGGTCGAGACTTGCACCGCGGCGGACCCGATCAGCGGGTGGCGGAAGGACACCTGGCGAGCGCTCCCGTCGACCCGCACCAGCTGATCGCGTTCCGCCGGGGCGAGATCGTCGGGGTCGTGCTGGCCCGCCGCGGCCGCCCGCAGCACGTCGAGGTCGCCGGTGCCGTCCAGGGCGGCCAGCAGCAGCAACTTCCGGGCGGACTCCGGCAGTTTGGACACCCGGGACGCGAACAGTTCCTGCAGGCGCTCGGTGAGCGGCAGCAGCGTGGGCAGCGCGGCCGAGGCGGAAAGCTGCGGCTCGCTCAGCGCCGCGGGCAGCTCCAGCAGCGCGAGCGGGTTGCCCCGCGCCTCCGCCAGCAGGCGTCGGCGCACCTGGGCGGCCAGGTCCGGGAATCGGGTGGTGATCAGCTGCGTTGCCGCGCCCTCGTCCAGCGGCTGCAGCTCGTAGTGCGGCAGGCCGCCGGGGTCGAAGTAGCTCCCGGTCTGCGATCGGGACGCGGCGAGGAGCCCGACCCTGCTGCCGACCAGGCGGCGGGCGACGAATCCCAGCACGGCGGTGCTGGCCCGGTCCAGCCAGGGCAGATCGTCGACGATCAGCAGCAGCGGAGCCTCGGTGGCCACCGCGCGGAGCAGCAGAAGCGCCGCGTTGGAGACCAGCAGGCGATCCGGCGGCGGGCCGCTGCCGAAGCCCATCGCGACGCGAAGCGCGTCGCGATGCGCCGAACCGAGCTCATCGATGCTGTCTTGCAGCGGGAAGAGCAGCTGGTTGAGCCCCGAGTAGCTGACGTCGACCTCGAACTCCACGCCAGCGGCGCGCAGGATCCCGGTCCCGCCGCCAGCCGCCGCCTCCGCCACGGCGTTCAGCAGCGCCGTCTTGCCCACACCGGCTTCCCCGGACAGCAGCAGCGCCCCGCCTTGGACGGCGGCCTCGTCGAAGAAGGCCACGATCGACTCAAGATCTTCGGTGCGCCCGACCAGCGGTCCGAACGCATACCCCGGCGGAAACTGATCGAGAGGGCTCAACCGAGTGCCTGCCGAACCCGGCGCGGCGAACGCGCCGCGGTGGTGAGATCTGCCATGTCAGATATTTCCGGAATTCTTCGTGCACCGATCGAGCGGGGAGCCAGCGAGCTCGGCGATGCGATAGGTGATCGTCGTTGTTCGGGGGCCGATGCCGCCCATGCCACGACGGCCTGCTCGGGGTCCGGGGTGGACCGGCGCCGCACATCGTTCCAGCTGACGATAGGGAGCACCGCACTGCGGGTCAACCCGGTCGCCGCCGGGCGCATGGCACCCGCATCCCGGGCGACACCGCAGGTCAACCCGGGGCTGCGATGCGTGGATCTCCCCGAAAGCCCACCCGACGAATTCCGCCCGGAATTGAACCGGAACGCGGGGCATCCCGTGTTCACTTGCGTAACAGTCCTCGGTGCGGCGGGAGTGGCGCGATGGCAGGTTGGATACTGCGGTTGCTCGTGGTCTTGGGATTGCTCGGATCGGCGTGGGTGCATCTGGTCGTGTGGCTCGACTGGGCCAGCTCCACCCCTGTTGTCGGACCGCTGTTCCTGGTCAACGTCGTCGCGGGCGTCGTGATCGCCGTCGCCGTGCTGCTCTGGCGCAGTTGGCCGCCCGCCCTGGCCGCCATCGGGTTCGGTGCGGCGACGCTGCTCGCCTACCTGCTGTCGGTGACGGTCGGATTCTTCGGCGTGCAGGAGCAGTTCGCGACCTCGGAGGAGGTGTGGGGCGTGATCACCGAAGCGGGCTGCATCGTCTTCGGCGCGGCGCTGCTGGCGGTCCGGGACCGCAGACGGGTCGCGGCGTGACGGACGGACCCGAATCGCGGTTGATGCAACTGCTGCACGACCAGCACGCGTCCGCGCTGTGGTCCTACGCCCTGCACTTGACCAACGGCGACCGGGCCCGCGCCGAGGACGTCGTACAAGAAACGCTTTTGCGGGCCTGGCGGCATCCGAAGGTGCTCGACCAGTCCCAACGATCCGCCCGCGCGTGGCTCTTCACGGTGGCGCGGCGGATCGCCATCGACGACTGGCGTTCGGCGGCCACCCACGCGGAGGTCGTGACGGACGCGCCGCCGGAACCACCGACCGCTGACGAAACCGAACGGGCCGTGCAGGGTTGGCTGGTCGCCGACGCACTCGCGGAACTGTCGGCACGGCACCGCGAGGTGCTCGCGCTGTGCTTCTACCAGGGCATGTCGGTGGCGGATGCGGCACAACGGTTGGGAGTGCCCGAAGGGACGGTCAAGTCCCGGACGCATTACGCGCTGCGCGCATTGCGGCTGGCACTCGAAGAAAGGGGCGTGACCCGGTGAGCCAGCTTTTCGAGCCGGGAGCAGACCCGTTCACCGACTTCGACGCCGCCTACGTCCTCGGCGCGCTGTCACCGGAGGACCGGTCCGCGTTCGAGGCGCACATGAGCACCTGCGATTCCTGCGCCGATTCGGTCCGCCTGCTGGCCGGGCTGCCCGGTTTGCTGGCGCAGGTCGACGCGCACCAGGTCAGCGCCGAACCCGCGCCGTCGGATCAACTGTCGAGACTCGCGACCGAGGTCGGGCGCACCCGCCGTCGCCGACTGCTGCTGACCGCGTCGGCAGCGGTGGCCGGACTGCTGGTCTGCCTGGCGCTGCTGCTCACCACCCCGCTCACCGATCACCCGGCTGGCGCCGCGATGACCGCGCTGGGGGCTTATCCGGTGCAGGCGAACATCAACCTCAGCGACCTGCCCTCCGGCACCCGGGTCGACATGTCGTGCAACTACCAGGGCGGCAAGGGCGGCGACTACACCCTCGTCGCGGTCCAGCGCGACGGGCGCACCTCGGATCTGGCCACCTGGTACGCGATGCCGGACAACACCGCGCGACTCGCCATGACCACACCGCTGCGGCGCGCCGAGATCCAGTCGCTGGAGCTGCGGATCCCAGGCGGCCCAACCCTGATGCGCCTCGTCGTGAACCGGTGACCAGCCCGGCAGGTCATCGCAGTGGTGCGCAGGTCGCGGGGTCGGCCCGCAGCATCGGGTCGTCGCGGGCCGCGTCCCGGATCGGCGTGGTGTAAACGGTGTTGGCCACTCCGTAGGCGAACTGGTAGGTGATGCGGCTGCCCTGGTATCCGCCGGTGTCGTCCTGGTAGGCGTTGACGCTGTCCAGCACGCGTCCCGGTAGGCCCGGACCGCAGCCGTAGGTGGACACCGCGGTGGCGCCGCCGCCCTCGGCGATCCGCCACGGCGCGCCGTCGCGCAGCGGCACCCCGAACAGGCCCGCTTCGCCGGAGTACGCCCACACCGTGTAGGTGATCGTGTTCGCCCCGACCGATTCCGGCACCAGCACCTCGTCGAACCCGTCCCCGTTGACGTCAACCGCAACGGGCGGCTGGCTGGCGGCGTTGCCCGGTACCACGGCGTCGACGAACTCATCCGCCAGGCCGACCCGAAGCAGCATCCGATCGGCCGAAATCTGTTGCAGCTCAACCGGATCCGGTCGTCCATCACCGTCGACGTCGGCGGTGGTGGCCGGTTGCGCGGCGGAGGCCGCGGCGGTGCCGGAGAGCAGCACGGCCACGCTGGCGGCTCCGACGAGAAGTTTCCGGGGCATCGCGATCCCTCCAGTGGTCGGCCGCCACGAGCGGCGCACCGTCTGGATGGGAGACGTTGCCAACGGCCCAGCGGTTGCCTGCGCCGTCCAGACGAGTGGCGTTGCGGCCGGAGGAGATCCGCCGAAACCCGGTTGGCGACGCTCGGCCGATTAGTTCTGGCGGTGATCGCTTCGGCATGCTGCTCGCGGCGGCCGGGATCGCGCTGTTCGCCCTGATCGACGGCTCGAACGGAGTCGTGCTCGTGGTGATCGGCATGGCGGTCGCGAGTTTCGGGATGGGGCCGCAAGGCGTGCTGTGCACCGAGATGGTGGTGAGCTCGGTGCCGCCGCAGCGGGCCGGGGCCGCCTCGGCGATATCGGAGACCGGCGGCGAATTCGGCATCGCGATGGGCATCGCGCTGTTCGGCAGCATCGGCAGCGCCGTCTACCGCAACGTGGTGGCGATTGCGCCCCAGGTTCCGCCGCACTTGGCGGCCGAAGCCGCGGACGGTCTGCCCGGCGCGGTGACCTCGGCGGCGCAGCTCGCCGACCCGCTGAGCGTGCTCGAACCGGCGCGCGGGGCCTTCACCAGCGGGCTCCACGTGGTCTCCCTGGCCGGTGCGACCGTCGTCGCGCTGTTCGCGATCGTCGGCATGGTCGCACTGCGCAAGCGCCCCCGACCAGTGGCGGAACCCGCGATCACCGAACGCGAACCGTGGTCTAGCCATGCCCCTCAGCGGTCGGGCGGTGCGGGTTCAGCGATTCGGTGGCCGTCGGCCAGGTCCTGGGCCCTGGCCAGCAGATCCTCGTTCAGCGGTGCCGGGTCCAGGCCGAATCGCTCGTCGTAGGCGGCGATCACCGCTGCTTCGAAGCCGTCGAGGCGCAGCGCTGGCACCTCCTCGCGCAGCGACCCCACCGAGTCGTCGTCGAAGGGCACTTCCAGGTGCCGGTAGACCTCGGTGAGCAACGGGCGCAGCACCTCGGCGTCGTCGAAGATCGCCACCGCGCTGAACAGCCAGGCGCCGCGCACCAACCGCTGGGCGGTGCCGACCAGCTTGACCTGACCTCGCGCGTTCACGCTGTGGGCGCCCGGGCAGTACTCGCCGGGCACCGCGCCGACCTGCGCATCGACCCCGTGGTCCTTCAGCACTCCCGCCCACAGCTCGGCGTAGCCGACGAACCGCTCGTCCATGCCCGCCAGGTAACCGGGGTCGGGGCCGACGTGGTCGACCACCAGCGACCGCTGCGTGTAGGCCACCGCGCGGCCGCCCGGTGCGCGCAACACCGGGGTGAACCCGGCCGCCCGGACGGCGCGCACCGCGGCGGGGAAGCCGGGCAGCAGCGTGTCGCGCCGCCCGAAGGCCACCACGGGTCCGCTCGGCTGGTACACCCGCAGAGCCGGACCCGACTCGCCGCGGCTGACGCGGCGCAGCATCGCATGTGCGACCGCGACCTCCAGCGCTTGGTCCGCACCCGCGCCGAGTGCGCCGCGAAACAGCTCCACGGGCCGATTCTACGGATCTGGAAACGAGCACCTGATCAGCGCTTCGCGGCCCGCGCGAGCGAGCGCTGAGCGGCTTCAGAACGGGCGCGACGCTGCGTGACTTCGTTGCTGCGCAATGTCATCCGGGTTACGAGCGAAGTGGCACCACTCGACTTTTTACTCTTGCGAAACATTTGGAGTCGGTTTCCCGTAACGCGCCGAGGTGATGCTGACCAGCCGAATCCGCCGTGCCGTGGAGGAGGCCGTCATCGATACCGGAAGCACCGCCTGGCTGCTGGTCAGCGCCGCGCTCGTCATGTTCATGACCCCGGGCCTGGCCTTGTTCTACGGGGGCATGGTGCGCTCCCGCAGCGTCCTCAACGTGATGATGCTGACCTTCGCCTGCCTGGCCGTGGTCGGCACGTTGTGGGTGCTCTACGGCTACTCGCTCACCTTCGGCGACGACGCGTTCGGCGGACTGATCGGCGATCTCGGGCACAGCGGTCTGCGCGGACTCCACGAGGTGGCGGTCGGACCCGCCGGACAGCAGGTGCCGCTGTTCGCGTTCGCTTCCTTCCAGCTGATGTTCGCGGTGATCACGGTGGCGCTGCTGGTCGGGGCGGTCGCCGAGCGCACCCGGTTCTGGCCGTGGATCGTGTTCGTCGCCGTGTGGGTCACCGTCGTCTACTTCCCGATCGCGCACTGGATCTTCGCCGTGGACGGGTTCACCGCACCGGACGCGGTGGGCGGCTGGCTCGTCAACGACCTGAAGGCGCTGGACTTCGCGGGCGGAACCGCCGTCGAGATCAACTCGGGTGCGGCCGCGCTCGCGCTCGCCCTGGTCGTCGGCCGCCGCCGGGGCTGGCCGCAACACCAGGCACGCCCGCACAACCTGCCGTTCGTGCTCTTCGGCGCCGGGCTGCTGTGGTTCGGCTGGTTCGGCTTCAACGCCGGTTCCGCGCTCGGCGCCACCCCGCTGGCCGCGACGTCGTTCATCAACACCATGACCGCCGGTGCCACCGCCGTGCTGGGCTGGCTGCTGGTCGAACAGTTCCGCGACGGCGTGCCCACCACCCTCGGCGCGGCATCGGGCGCGGTGGCGGGCCTGGTCGCGATCACGCCCGCGTGCGGCTACGTCGAGCCGCTCGGTGCCGCGGCCATCGGCGTGGTGGCCGGTGTGGTGTGCGCCCTGGCGGTGACGTTGAAGCAGCGGTTCGGCTACGACGACACGCTGGACGTGGTGGCGGTGCACGGTGTCGGCGGTCTGGTCGGCATGGTGCTCATCGGTGTGTTCGCCACCAAGAGCGTCAACCCGGCAGGCGCCGACGGGCTGCTCTACGGCGGTGGCCCGGATCAGCTCGGGCGGCAGCTGGTGGCGGCGGGCGCCACGCTGGGGTACTCGCTGGTGCTGACCTTCGTGATCGCCTGGATCATCCAGAAGACCATCGGCTTCCGGGTCGACCCCGACACCGAGTCGAACGGCATCGACGAGGCCGAACACGCCGAGCGCGGCTACGACTTCGACGCCCGCCCCGGCGCCCACCCGCTCACCGACCGGATCCCGACCTCGAACCACTTGACCGCCAAGCGAACCTGAGCGCCCGAAAAGCGCTCGCCCGGGTTGGTGGCGCGCCGCTAGAAGGACGTCGGGATGACCGGGTGGCGTTCGAAGATCACCGTGCCGCGCACGATGGCCTCCTTGTACAACGCCGCCTTCCGGCCGGTGAGCACCGCTTCGCGCGGGCTGTCGTCGGCGTGCACGAACTGGATCAGCCCGTCGCGCCTGCCCAGGCTGATGCACTGGTTGAAGTAGCGGAACCGCAACGGCCGAGTCTCGCGCCCGGCCAACTGGTCGGCGAGCGCGCGGACGGCGTGTTGCGCGGACGGCAATCCCGTCGCGCAGGCCATCCGCAGTTCTTGCCCGGTCCGCATGCGCACCGCTGCCGCATCGCCCACGCCGGTGACCTCCGGGTGCGAGGTCGAGCGCAGCATCTCGTCGACGGTCAACCGACCGTGGTCGTCGACGGCGAAACCGGCTTCCCCGGCCAGTTCCGGCACCTTGAAACCGGCCGTCCACACCACGGTGTCGGCGGCCACGTGCTCGCCGTCGGCCAGCAGCAGGCCGTCGGCCCGGACCTCCGAAACCTTGGCGTGCGCCCGGACCTCGACGCCGAGCCGGTCGAAGGTGCGCCGCAGGTAGTCCTGGCCGCGCTCGGAGAGCGCCGCACCGAGCGCTCCCCCGGTCACGAAGCGCACCTTCAAACCCGGGTGCGCCTCGGCCAGCTCGGCGGCGGCCTCGATACCCGTCAGCCCACCACCGACCACGGCGAGCACATCGCTGTCCGCGATGCGCTCCCGCAGCCGCAACGCCTGGTCACCGGTGGCCACCGTGTAAGCGTGCTCGGCGACACCGGGCACCGAATCCATGTCGGCGGCGCTGCCCAGGGCGTAGACCAGCCGGTCGTAACGCACGACCTGGGACGTGTTCGCCAGCCGCAGGACCCGCTGCGCGGCATCGATCTCGGTCACCCGATCAACGATGAGGTCAACACCGGAGCCCGCGAGCAGATCCACCAGCGGCAGGTCGCGCAGCCGCTGGCCGACGGCCAGCTGGTGCAGCCGAACCCGCTCGACGAACCGATCACCAGCGTTGATCAGCGTCACCTGGGCATCCGTCCACTTCGCCGCCAGCTTCGCCGCGGCGAGCCCGGAATAGCCAGCTCCAACGACCACAATCCGAAGCGCCATCGTCCCGTCCTCTCAGCTCCGCGCGGAAGTGCGCGAAGGTGGAACGGGACAGCCCGTGGAAGCGTGACACGCTGTGACGCGGGTCATAGCGCCGTCCCCGGTGCGGCTGGCGGTCCGCTGAACGGGAAAGCCGCGCAATGGCCCGGAAATCCGCCAAGCGGCCGATCGGGGAATTGACGAACGGGAACCGATCTGGCTGATCGGGCGCATCGATTGCTTCGGTCGTGTTGATTGCGGGGCGAAATCTTGATCCGGCTGGCGCGCGGCGAGTAGCGTCCGAATTCCTCGGTCTTCGCCGTTTTTCGAACTGGAGGTCGTCAGATGCCTGCTCCTTCAGAAACCACCCCCGCCCCGGCACCCCAGACCTGGACTGCGCCGCAGGTCGAGCACTACGAGACGCGGCCGGAGGTGACCGCCTACGCTGGTGACGGCAGCCGGTGAACAAGCCGCTGACCAAGCCGGAATTCCAGGAATCCCTACAACGGTTGGCGCCGCGCTACTGGGCGCACCACCCGTTTCACAAGCGGCTGCACGACGGCGGTTGCACCCCACCGGAAGTGCGGCTGTGGGTCGCCAACCGCTGGTACTACCAACGGAATCTGTCGCAGAAGAACGCCGCGATCGTGGCGAACTGCCCGCTGCCGGAGGTGCGGCGGATCTGGGTCGAGCGCATCGGCTTCCAGGACGGCCCCACCGACACCGAAGGTGGCCTGCACGACTGGCTGGTGCTCTCCGAAGCGGTGGGCCTGCACCAGGCCGAGGTCCTGGACGAACGTCACGTGCTGCCCGGCGTGCGGTTCGCCGTTGACGCGTACGTGGACTTCTGCCGCCGCAAACCGTGGATCGAGAGCGTGGCCGCCGCGCTCACCGAGATGTTCTCGCCCGATCACATGTCCGACCGGGTGTCGGCCTGGCGACGCCACTACGACTGGATCAAACCCGATGGCCTGGCCTACTTCGAACGTCGCATCCCGGCGGCCCGTGCCGACAGCACGGTGACCATGCAGGTCGTGCTCGACCACTGCGAGACGCGCGACCAGCAGGACGCGGCGGTTCGGGCCCTGTCGTTCAAATGCGATGTGCTGTGGGCGATGCTGGACGCCATCGACTACAGAGGACAGTCATGCGGATGACCGCCGACAGCCGCCCCGGGCTGCGGCGCGGGGTTCGGCTGGTGCACGACCGGGTCCGCGCCAAGCACGCCTTGCTGTTCCCGGAAGGCGTCCTGCTGCTCAACGACACGGCAGCGGACGTCGTCCGGCGCTGCGACACCAGGCGCACGGTGGCCGACATCGTCGACGACCTGGCGGCGGCGTACCAGGGCGTGACCGTCGAATCCGTGCTCGGCCTGCTCCACGACCTGGCCTCCCGCCGGGTGCTGGGCGACTGCGCGGCCGATGCGGTCGACTCGGGTCCGGACGACCAAGATCCGCGATCCGGGCTGCCCCTCGGCCTGCTGGCCGAGCTGACCTACCGGTGTCCGCTGCAGTGCACGTACTGCTCGAACCCGTTGAACCTGGCCGATTACCGGGACGAACTGACCACCGAAGCGTGGTTGCGCGTCATCGAGCAGGCGCGCGCGATCGGCGTGCTGCAGCTGCACCTGTCCGGCGGTGAACCGGCGCTGCGCCGCGACCTCGTCACCCTGGTCGCGGCGGCCCGCCGACTCGGCCTCTACACGAACCTGGTCACCAGCGGCTTTTCGCTGCCGAGAACGAGGTTGGCCGAACTCGCCGCGGCGGGCCTGGACCACGTCCAGCTGTCGGTGCAGGACTCGGCGGCGATGTCGGCGGACGCCATCGCCGGGCGTCGCGCGCACGCCCGCAAGATGGCGGTCGCGCAGGACATCACCGAAACGGGTCTGCCGATGACCGTCAACGCGGTGCTGCACCGCGGGAACATCGGCTCGCTGACCGACATCGTCGAGCTCGCGGTGCGGCTCGGCGCGGAACGCGTAGAGCTGGCCAACACCCAGTTCTACGGCTGGGCCCTGCGCAATCGCGCCGCGCTGATGCCCAGCCAAGCGCAGGTGCAGCGCGCGGACGAGGACGCGGCACTGGCCCGCGAGCGCTACGGCGACCAGCTGGAGATCGTGTACGTGACCGCGGACTACTTCGAACCGCGCCCCAAACCGTGCAACTACGGTTGGGGCAACCGCCAGCTGACCGTGGCGCCCAACGGTGACGTGCTGCCCTGCTTGGCCGCCGGGCAGCTGCCCGGTCTGGATGTTCCGTCGGTGCACGACGCGTCGCTGGATGCGATCTGGTTCGACTCGACAGCGTTCAACCGCTTCCGCGGCACCGAGTGGATGCCGGATCCCTGCCGCAGCTGCGCGCTGAAGGAAGTCGACTTCGGCGGTTGCCGGTGCCAGGCTTACCAGCTGGTCGGCGACGCGGCGGTCACCGACCCGGCCTGCGCGCTGTCCGACCACCACGATCTCATCCGCACCGAGTTCGCACCGCAGCCCGCCGTTCCGAGGCGGATGTGATGCGGGTACGCGTCCTGGGAACCGCTGCCGGTGGTGGCCTGCCGCAGTGGAACTGCGGCTGCGAAAGCTGTTGCCGGGCGGCGGAACTCGGCACCCAGCGCACCCAGGACTGCCTGGCGATCAGCGGCGACGGGACGTCGTGGTACCTGGTGAACGCCTCGCCGGACCTGCGGACCCAACTGCTTGCGACGCCCGAGCTGCGGCCCGAACCGGGCACCCGGCGCACCCCCGTCGAAGGCGTCCTGCTGACCAGCGCGGAGCTGGACCACACGCTGGGCCTGGTGACCCTGCGGGAGGCCGGGCGACTCACGATCCACGCCACCGCGGCCGTCCACCGGGCACTGCGCCAGGCGTTCCCGATCACCGAGGTCATCGGCAACTACACCACCGTCCGATCGGAAGAGATCGCAGGCGGCCAGGTGCTCGCGGGCGGCATCGCGGTCGAACTCGTCGGGGTCGGCGACAAACGCCCCCGCTACGCGAGCGGCCTGCCCGGAGCGGATTGGGTTGTCGCCTACCGGTTCACGGATGCGGCCTCCGGGCGCAGCCTGGTGTACGCGCCGTGCCTGCCCGCCTGGAACGAGGCGTTCGAGCGGATCATCGACGGCGCCGACATCGTCCTGCTGGACGGCACCTTCCACACCGAAGACGAGCTCACCCGCAGCTCCGGCAGCGATCGCCCGGCGCGCAGCATGGGCCACCTGCCGATCCGCGCGGCCCTGCCGGAGATCGCCCGCCACCCGGGGACGCGGTTCCTGTTCACCCACCTCAACAACACCAACCCGCTGGCCCATCCCGACGCGCCGGAACACGCCGAGTTGCGGGCCGCCGGTGCCGCGATCGCCGAGGAGCGCCAACTGCTCGTCCTGGAGTGACGCCTTCGATTTTTGCTGCTGGGCGGAATCGGGTATGGGGAAGACGTGAACGACGACCGCCTGGCGAAGTACCGGGAGATGCGCGACTTCAGCCGCACCGCCGAGCCCAGCGGCGACGCCGCGATCGGCGCGGTCGGCAACCGGTTCGTCGTGCAACGCCACCGGGCTCGGCGCCGCCACTACGACCTGCGCCTGGAGCTGGCCGGTGTGCTGGTGAGCTGGGCCGTGCCCAAGGGGCCGACGCTGGATCCCGGCGCGCGGCGGATGGCCGTGCACGTCGAGGACCACCCCCTGGAGTACGCCGACTTCGAGGGCACCATCCCGGCCGGTGAATACGGCGGAGGCGACGTCATCGTCTGGGACCGGGGCACCTGGGATCCGGTGGACACCGACGACCCGGCCGCCGCGATCGAGGCCGGAACGCTGCACTTCGACCTGCACGGCGAGAAGCTGGCGGGCCGGTTCGTGCTGGTGCGACGCGGCGAACGGCAGTGGTTGCTGCTGCACAAGAAGGACGAGCACGCCGTGCCCGGCTGGGATCCCGAAGACCACCTCCAGTCGGTGCGCAGCGGCCGCACCAACGAGGAGGTCGCCGCCGCGCCGGAAGCGATGTGGCGCAGCGACCTCCCGCCCGCGGAGGCGGAAATCCCGTTGGGCGCCAACAAGTCCCGCCACTGGGATCCGCCGACCGAGGAGGAGTTGGCGGCGCTGGACCGGCTCGGGCAGAAGGGCCGCTGGCGGTTGGACGGTCGGGATCTCGCGCTGACCAACCTCGACAAGGTCCTGTTCCCGGCCCGCGACGGCGAACCGCCGGTGACCAAACGCGATCTCATCCGCTACCACGCGCAGATCGCGCCGGTGATGCTGCGCTACCTCGCCGACCGGCCGCTGAACTCGCACCGCTTCCCGAACGGGGTGGAAAAGCCCGGCTTCTGGCACAAGGAGGTCCCGAGCCACGCCCCCGACTGGCTGCGGCGGTGGCGCTACGCGTTCGCCGAATCGGGCGACACGCAGTGGTACCTCATCCCCGGCAGCGTCGCCGCGCTGGCCTGGCTGGCCAACTACGCGGCGCTGGAGCTGCACGCGTGGACCTCGCGCGCATCCGACGTCGAGCACCCGACCTGGGCGCTGTTCGACATCGACCCCGGCACCAACACGACGTTCGACGAGGTGCTCGTCCTGGCGCGCCTGCACCGGACCGCGATGGAGCACCTCGGCGTCGAGTCGCGCCCGAAGGTCACCGGGCAGCGCGGCATCCAGATCTGGGTGCCGGTCGAACCGCGCTACACCTACGCCGAAACGCGCGCCTGGGTGGAGAAGGTGTCCAAGGCCGTCGGCAGCACCGTTCCCGAGCTGGTCAGCTGGGCGTGGACGCGGACCGAGCGGCGCGGGCTGGCCCGCCTGGACTACACCCAGAACGTGATCAACAAGACCCTGGTCGCCCCCTACAGCACCCGTCCCCGCCCCGGCGCCCCGGTGTCGGTCCCGCTGGAGTGGGACGAACTCGACGACCCCGACCTGGCTCCGGACCGCTGGACGATCCGCACCGTCCTCGACCGCCTGGCCACGGCAGGCGACCCCTTCGCCTCCCTCCTCGACGTCGAACAACAACTGCCACCGGTGTGAGCGGCAGGCCTGGCGATTTCGCGCGAAATCGATGTTTCCCATGGGGAGCCGGGGGCGATTTCGCGCGAAATCGCGCGCCCGAGCCCCCGCGCGGCCGTCTCGGAGGCGAGGCCTGGGGCCATTAATTTCGATCAAAACTGAAGCAATTGTCCATATTGACCATGTTGTGCGCCGAGCATGGCGGCTCTGGAATCCAGAGCGTCGGGTCCCGTCAGGTTGGTGGCCAGCCCCGCCCTACCGGCTCATCGCACCGGCGCGACACGCCGGAGGCTCGCCTCGCGGTCGAGCCGCAGGTCCTCGAAGGACGTTCAGCTGCTGCCGGTGGTCGCCGCTGCTTCCAGGGCTGTTGGTTCGGAGAGGGTTCGGGCGAGCAGCCAGGAGAGAACGGGGAATACCAGGAGGATTGTCAGCGCCGTTCGCAGGGATGTTGCTTCTGCGACCGCGCCGAGCAGGGGTGCGGCCACGCCGCCGACGCTGACCGCCAGGCCGAGGGTTACACCGCTGGCGGTGCCGATGCGGTTCGGCAAGTAGTCCTGGCCGAGCGTGACGTGCAGGGAGAACGGGATGTAGAGCAGGACGGCGGTCAGCGCCACGAAGACGTACACGGTCGGTCCGGGCGCGTAGACCACCCCGACGACTGCCGGGACGGACGCCGCGTAGGCGAACCGGAGGGTCCGGATCCGACCCCAGGTCGACGCCAGCCTGCCGCCGAGCAGGGTGCCTGCCGCGCCGCCCGCGAACAGCACGAACAACGCGGCCGCTCCGGCGGTTTCGCCGCCGTGCACCCGCTGCTGCGCCCACAGCGCGACGAACGTGCTCAGTCCGATGTAGACGATCGAGCGGGCCACGACGATCGCGGTCAGGCGCATGAACACCGGCCACTGGTCACGCCCTCGGGCCGCCTTCAAGCCACCAGAGGTGCCCGCGGAGCCGGTCAGCGAACGGAGCACCGCCGTGGTCAACAAGCCGCCGAGCAGCGCCGGAACGAGCAGCCACGGCGAGGCGGACAGGCCGCCCGCCGACAGGATCGGGGTCACCACGATCGGCGCGAGCGCGAACCCGATGTTGCCGCCGAGGGAGAACCAGCTCATCGCCAGGTGGCTGCCGCCGGATGCGGCGCGGGCGAGTCTGGCCGCCTCCGGGTGATAGGCGGCCACCCCGAGACCGGACAACGCGACCGCCAGCCAGGTCAGCAGGTAGGAGTCGCCGACCCCGCACAGCGCCACGCCGAGCCCGGCGGTCGTCATGCTCACCGGGATCAGCCACGGCATCCGGACGCGGTCGGTCAGCGTGCCGAACATCGGCTGCACGATCGACGACAACAACGTCGCCGCCAGCACGATCCCGGACACCGCCACGTAGCCGTACTGCCGCTCCAGCACCAGGAACGGGACCACGGCGGGCACCGCGCCCTGGTAGATGTCCACACCCGCGTGCCCGGCGGCCAGCAGGCCCATCGACCGAACCCCGTCTCGTTTCACACCTGCGATCCTCGGGCAGACGACGGGTGTCCCGCTTTCGATAAACTGCCATGTTGTGTTGAAAACCCGCCACACCCCGCGAGCACCCACCGGGCTGCGGTACCTGCCGCCGGGTTCCGGCATCGACGCCCACCGGCACGACGACCACCAAATCGTCTACGCCGGGCGCGGTGTCCTGTCGGTGACCACGGATGCGGGCAGTTGGATCGCGCCGGGCACGCGCGCGGTCTGGATTCCGGCGGGCACCGTGCACGAACACCGCGCCTACGGCGAAACCGATCTGCACACGGTCGGATTGCCCACCACGGACAACCCGCTGGGGCTGAACTCGCCCGCGGTCTTCGCCGTCGGCCCGCTGCTGCGCGAGTTGATCCTCGCCTGCACCGGGGGCGAACCCTACGCCGCCGCCGAGCGCGACCGGCTGCACGCGGTGCTGCTGGACCAGCTGCGGCGGGCCCCGCAACAGCCGATCCGCCTGCCCACCCCACGGGATCCGCGGCTGGCGGCGGTCTGCGCGATCCTCGCCGATGATCCCGCCGACCAGCGGACGTTGGCCTCGCTCGGTGCGCAGGTCGGCGCGAGCGAACGCACCCTCAGCCGCCTGTTCCGGGCCGAGATGCGGATGACCTTCCCGCAGTGGCGCACGCAGCTGCGGCTCTACCACGGCCTCCGGTTGCTGGCCGGAGGTGCGGCGGTCACCACCGTCGCCCACCGGACGGGCTGGTCGTCCACCAGCGCCTTCATCGAGGTGTTCCGTCGAACCTTCGGCCACACCCCGGGCGCCCAGCGCAACAGCTGAATCACCCGGGTAATCGGGCACCCTGGCGGTTGAGTTCGGCGCGCACCGACGCGGTAGTGGGGTCACCGTCGCCAGCGGTGCGGGCCGCCGCGACCCCGGCCGCGTGCCCGGTGGCGAACGCGGTGCCCATCGCGCGCAACGACGCGCCCGCGCCCCGATCGGCGTCGACGGTTCGACCGGCGGCGAAGAGGTTCGCGGTGTTCCGGCTGTGCAGGACGCCGAGCGGAATGCCGTAGTAGCCGGGGTCTCCGATGAACTTCCACTCCGACGGGATGCCCGGACCCGGGTGGTACTCGATCGGCCAAGCGCCGATGGCGACGGCGTCGTCGACCGGGCCGGGGCTGACCACTTCCTTCTCGGTGAGCTGGTAGCGACCGACGAGGTGCCGGGACTCGCGGGTGCCCATCTCCGGCCCGGTGCTGACGATGTAGGCCCCGGCGCAACCGGACAACGACCGGATCACCCGCAGATATGCCTGCGCCTGCCGACGGGCGCCGACCTCGGCCCGGGTGGTGTCCGCGGCGCTGCGCGCGTCGTAGCCCTCGTCGGCCAGGTAGGTGATGAGATCACCGGAGATGGGCATCCGCGCGATGAGCCCGGTTTCCGCGGTCAACTCCGCGACACCTGCCTTCTTGGCCTCGCGCACCGCGGTACCGATCGCGTCCCTGGTGACCTCGGCGTTGGCCGGGATGCCGCCGAAGCGGACCCCGAGCGTGCCGTTCTGCACCCAACCGTCGTTGCCGTAGCGGACTTCCGCACCGGCGTGGTGCGCGAGATCGGCCTCGCCGGTGGCGTCCACGAAGGCCTGCGCGGTGAACTCGTGGATTCCGGAGTGGTCCGCCACGCGAACCGAGGTAACCCGGTCGCCCTCGCGTTCCGCGCCGAGCAAGTGGGTGTGCAGCAACACGTCGACTCCGGCGCTGGCGCACAGCTCGTCGCAGATCCGCTTCACGCTCTCCGGGTCGAAAACCGCCGCCACCGCGGTGAACCTGGTCGGCTCGCTGATCGCCCCCATCGCCCGGAGCCCGCTCAGCACCTCCTCGGCGACGCCGAAAACGGCCTGCCGCTTGTCGTCACGCGTGTAGAGACCGCAGTAGGTCACCACGTTCCGCAAGGTCGCCGCACCGCCCAAGCACGGGCCGCGCTCGATCAGCAGGGTGCGGGCACCGGCCCGACTCGCGCCGATCGCCGCGGCCACCCCGCCGGACCCGCCGCCCGCCACGATCACGTCGTAGTGCTGCGTCACTTCGGACCACTTCCTTATCAGGCAACGGCTTTCGCGGTATCGGTGGAGTTCGGGACGGCCTGCGGGTCGCCGTGCTCGCGCACGCCGAGCATCAGCAGCATGCCGAGCAGCGGTCCGGCCGCCAGCGTCACGAAGGCCAGGAAGAACGAGCCGGTCGACTGGAAGACGACACCGAGCACCACCGGCACGATCGTGCTGCCCAACTGCCAGAACGCGTTGGTGGCACCGGCCGCCGAACCGGCCAGCCGCACCCCGGAGAGGTTCGGGATGAGGGCGACCATCAGCGGGCTGTAGATGTAGGCGGCGATGCCGAGGAAGGGCGCGATCCACAGGAACGCGGTGAGGCTGCTCGCGGTCCCGAACAGCAGCAGGGTGGCCACGAACGCGCCGAGCACGATCATCGTGAGCACCTTGCGCTTGCCGCCGAAGACGTCGCTGACCACCCCGATGAGCGGCTTGGCCACGACGGCGGCGATGCCGAAGATGGCCACGACGACACCGGCCTGCACCGGGGAGATGTGGTTGCCCTTGATCATCAGGGCGTTGGACCAGGTGATGAAGCCGTAGGTTCCCCACAACCCGCCGAAACCCGCCAGTCCCAGCAGGAACAGGTCCCGGTTGCGCAGCAGCGGGCCCAGCTTCGGCACTTCCCGCGCCGAGCCGCTGGCGGTCTCGGTTCCGTTGCGCAGCAAGAAGAAGCACAGCACCGCGACCACCATCGACGCGATGCCGAACACGTGGTAGGAGGTGCGCCAGCCGGAGACCTCGATGAGGGTCGGCACGATCGCGTTCGCGATCACGGTGCCCAGCGAGGTGGCCGTCATGAACACGCCCATCGCGAAACCGCGGTCCTGCGCCGGGAACCACTGGCTGATCAGCTTCACCCCGGCCGAGTAGTCGCACCCGGCGAACACCCCGACGCACGCCTGGAACGTGATGCCCAGCGCCACCGAGGTCGTCTCGCCGAACAGGATCATGAAGCCGCCCGCCACGAACAGCGTGGTGGCGATGACCATCCGCCCGCCCAACCAGTCGGTGAGGAAACCGCCTCCGGCGTTGGAGATGACGTACCCGACGTAGTAGCCGGTTGCGAAGACCCCGAGCCCGGCCAGCGAGACCCCCAGGTGCTCGCCGACCGAGACCGAAGCCGGACCCCAGGTGGAGCGGTCCACCGCCGTCATGGTGAACGCGGCCCAGGACAACAGGAGCACGACCCACCGGTACGGATGGCGCACACCGGCGACGTCGGTTGGGGTTGAGCTCATCGTTGAGTGCTCGCTTTCTGCGATGCGGTTGCGACGTCTTGCCCAGGAGGCAGAGGTCCGATCGCGCCGGGGCCTTCCATCCTCACTTTCCGGTACTGAGGATTTCAGACAGGTCTTCCGGCATGGTGAAGTACACCGTCTCGGTTGTGATGCGTCCAATACCAGTTGATCAGATAGGCCATGCTCCGCAGGCATGACTACTCCGTGGAGGGCACGTGGAACTGCGCCATTTGCGGTACTTCGTCGCGGTCGCGGCAGAACGCTCGATGTCCCGCGCCGCCGAACGGCTGCACCTGACGCAACCGTCGTTGAGCAGGCAACTGCGCCAACTGGAACGCGAGGTCGGCATCGCGCTGTTCGAACGCACCCCGACCGGGACGACGCTGACCCCGGCCGGGGTGGCCCTGCACCAGCACGCGCTTCTGCTGCTGCGGCTGGCCGACGCGAGTCGCGACGCGGCGCATTCCGCGGCCGAACGCACCCGGGAGGTGGTCGACATCGGCGTACCGCCCGGCCTGGCGG
Organism: Saccharopolyspora antiqui; assembly: GCF_052246905.1. Taxonomy (NCBI): domain Bacteria; kingdom Bacillati; phylum Actinomycetota; class Actinomycetes; order Pseudonocardiales; family Pseudonocardiaceae; genus Saccharopolyspora; species Saccharopolyspora antiqui. The sequence goes on along the minus strand of NZ_JBQQBO010000030.1, from coordinate 14,901 downwards.
CGACCTGGCTCCTCGACCTGCTGGCCGCCCTGCGCACCGAGGTCCCGCACGCGTCGGTGACGCTCACCGAGGCCAGCAGCACCGACCAACTTCGCATGGTCCGGGAGGGTCGGCTCGACCTCGGCCTGGTGCACGAGCGCCCGCAGGCGCTGCTGCGCGGGACGAGGCTGTTCGACCAGGCCTTCGGCATCGCGGTGCGCGCCGGGCACCCGCTGGCGGGCCAGCGCACCTGCCGGGTTCAGGAGCTGGACAACATGCGGATCCTGGCGCACGGCCGCGAACAGGTGCCGGTCGCCCACGACCTGCTGATCGTGGCGGCGCACGACGCGGGCGCCGTCCCGCTGTGGCGCTTCGCGCAGTTCTCCGAGCACGCGTTGGCCTGCGCCGAGGCGACCGAGGCCGATGCCGTGCTGCTCACCGAGCATTCCGCGAACCGACTGCTGCCGGGCTGGCCCTGGCTGTCGCTGGTCGACCCGCCGCTGGAGCTGACCACCTGGGTGGTGTGGCAGCCGACCACCCGCACCGTGGTCCAGCAGGTGGCGGCGTTGATCTCGGAGCGTGCTGCGCATCGCTCGGAGGAGTGATCAAGGTGGCGTCGCCGCTGAGCTGGCGGTTGGCTTCGGATCATGCCTCTTCCAACGAAATCGGCAGTGCTCACCGCTGCCGCCGCGCTGTTGCTCGTCCCGGCCGCATTCCCCGCCGCGGCCCAGGAATCCCACTCCGCCCGACTGCTCGGCAGCTACGTCGTGCCGCACGACCTGCGGGTGGACGACACCCCGGTCGGTGGACTGTCCTCAATCGACTACGACCGCCGCAGCGGCGAATTCGCCTTCGTCAGCGACGACTGGTCCGACTACGCGCCAGCCCGCTACTACCGCGCGGCCATCGCGGTGACCGAGCGCGGCATCGAGGACGTGACCTTCACCGGGGCGCGGATCTTCCGGCGCCCGGACGGCCGCACCTATCCGACGATCGACACCTGGCGCACCGAGCAGCACCAGGTTCCCGAAGCCGCGCGCAACGCGCTGGGCACCGTGGACCCAGAGGAACTGCGGGTCGATCCGGTGTCCGGCGACGTCGCCTGGACCAACGAGGGCCAGCGCAACGTCGTCGAAAACGGTTCCGCCCAGGACACGGTGCTGCTCGACCCGGCACTGCGGATCTCCGACCCCGACGGCCGGTACCGGCGGGATCTGCCGACCGCGCCGAACGAGCGGATGACGATGGGCGGAACAGGCCCACGGGTCAACGAGACCTTCGAGGGCCTGACCTACACCGCGGACGGCAGGCTGCTGGTCTCCGCGCTGGAAGGACCATTGGAGCAGGACGGGCCATCGGCCAACGCGGAGCACGGCGCGCTCAGCCGCATCACGGTGCACGACAGGGCGGGTCAGCCGATCGCCCAGTACGCCTATCCGGTCGAGCCGTTGTTCGCGCAGCCGCAGCCGCCGAACGACTGGAACGCCAACGGAATCTCGTCGCTGCTGGCCGCCGACGAACCCGGCCGCTTCCTCGCGCTGGAGCGCGGCTACGCCAGCGGGATCGGGACGAAGGGCCGCATCTTCGAGTTCAGCACCACCGGCGCCGACGACGTCATGCACCGGCATTCGCTGGTGGGCGGTGGATTCCGCGCCGTGCACAAGGAACTGCTGGTCGACCTCGACGAGATCGGCGTGGACTACACCGACAACGTCGAGGGCATCAGCTGGGGTCCGCGACTGCCCACCGGCGAACGCGTGCTCCTGGTGGTCAGCGACAACAACTTCTCCGCCAGGCAGCAAACCCAACTGATCGCCATCGCCGTCCGCTGACGACCACGAGAACGGCCCCGCCTCCCCATCCGAGACGACGTCAACGACCGGTCTTCAGGTGTTCGTCGAAGAAGGACTCGATTCGTTGCCAGGCGTCGGCGGCGGATTCCGGGTGCGGGCCGATACCGGCGATCCGCAGGAGCGGGCGCAGGATCGCGGGGCCGTTCTCGGCATCGTTGAGGAACGAGTGGCCCGCCTCCGGGTATTCCTTGACATCGTGCGGAATCCCGGCCCGTTCGAGGGCCGCGTCGAGCTTCGCCGCAGCACCCTTCAGCGGTCGGTCGCGGCCACCGTAGCTGCCCACCACGGGGCAGGCGTCGGCGAGTGCGTGGTCGATGTCCTTGGGCAGCTGGCCGTAGTTCGCCGACGCCGCGTCGAACATGCCCCGGCCAGCGGTGACCAGCGCGAACGCACCACCCATGCAGAAGCCGATCAAGCCGACCTTCCCGGTGCAGTCCGCGTGCTCGACGAGGGTGGTGCGCGCGGCTTCGATGTCGGCGTAGGACTTTCCGCGCCCGGACAGCGCGGCGCGCATCGTCGGGACCAGGCAGCGCCGGGCACCACCGTCGGTGTAGAGGTTCGGCAGCAGCGCCAGGTAGCCCGCCTCGGCCAGTCGCTCGGTCTGCCGCAGCGCGACGTCGTCGACGCCGAACGCCTCGTGGATGACGACGACTCCCGGCCACGGACCTTCGGTGGTCGGCTTCGCGAGGTGGCCGGTCAGCTTTCGGGAGCCGCCGAGCGCGGTGCTTCGTTCGGTCAGGTCGATCGATGTGGCGGTGGGCACGGAATCCTCCGGGATCGGCGATGCGGGTCCTGATCAGCATGCCGACCCGGCGGGCCCGTTCGCTACCGGACGTGGGTTGTCCTTGCCGCGATGACCGCACCGAACGTAAAGTACGTTCAGAATCTGCTGAACGATCGAGGCGGTATTGATGTCACCGGACGAGACGGAGTTCATCGACCGGATCGGCCTGTTCATGGAGACCATCGGCGCGCCGCGAACGATGGGCCGGATCTACGGCTGGTTGATGATCTGCGATCCCCCGCAGCAGTCGCTGACCGAACTGGCCGCCGCACTGGGCGTGAGCAAGGCGTCGATCAGCACCATGATCCGCCCGATGCAGGAAGGCGGCCTGGTCGACCGGCTGCCCTCGGCGACCCGCCAGCACCTGTACCGGATCGCCGCGGGCGGATTCACCCACATCTTGCAGGTCCAGCTGGCCAGGATGGATTCCGGTGTCGAGGCGGCCGAGTTCGGCCTGTCGATGATCGGCGACGACCGCCCGGAACAACGGGAACGACTCGAAGACCTCCGCGATTTCTGCCAATTCACCGCGAAGGACGCCCGCGAAGAGTTGATGCAGCGGTGGATCGACTACCGCGCAGCCAAAAGGAGCGACCGATGACCGGCAAGGTCGATTTCACCGGCGTGCAGTCCACGATGCTCGTCACCCTCTACCTCCGGGCACTGGACGGCCGCTCGAAGAAGCCGATCCTCGGCGACCGGGCCGCCGCCGAGGCGGTGGGCCGGATCGACTACGACTGGGCGAAGGTGGCTCGGCCCGGCGTAGCGGGCAACCGGTTCGGGGTCGCGTTGCGCGCGAAGCAGCTCGACGAATGGGCCGTCGACTTCCTGCGCCGCAACCCCGAGGCGACGGTGCTGCAACTGGGCTGCGGCCTGGACAGCCGGGCGTTCCGCCTGGACCGGCCGTCCGGGGTGCGCTGGTTCGACGTCGACCTGCCCGACGTCATCGAACTGCGCCGCGAGCTCTACCCGGAACCCGAGGGTTACCGCACGATCGGCATGTCGGCGACCGATCCGGCGTGGCTGGCCGAAATCCCCACCGAGCAGCCGGTGCTGATCATCGCCGAAGGCCTGCTGATGTACCTGCCCACCCACGAGGTCGAACTCCTGCTGCGGCGGCTCACCGACCGGTTCAGCACCGGGGAACTGATCTTCGACGGGGTCGCGCCCTCGGCCGCTCGGATGACCCAGTGGTTGGCGCGGCGACTGCCCAAGAGCACGTACGGGTATCCGGCCTGGTTGACGGCGATCCGGGAGGGGCGGGACGTCGAGCGTTGGAATCCGAAGTTCCGGTTCCTGGCGGAAGTCGCCATCTTCTCGCAGTACGCGAAGATCCCGAACCCGACCGTCCGAGCGATGTACCGGCTGGTGAGCCGCTGGAACTCCATGGGGAACTGGATGCGAGTGGTCCGCGCCGAATTCTGAACGCTAAAGCGTGGTGTTGGCGGTTGATCGGCGGATTACCAATTCGCTTGGGAAGTTCTGCTGGCGGGGCGGCAGCGAGCGGTCGTCGATGCGTTCCAGGAGCAGGCGGACCGCCGCGTGGGCCATGTCGGTGATGGGTTGGCGCACGGTGGTCAGGTCGTAGGAATCCCAGGACGCCATCGCGATGTCGTCGTAACCGATCACCCACACGTCCTCCGGCACCCGACGGCCCATCGACACCGCGGCGTCGATCGCGCCGAACGCGGTCACGTCGTTGGCGCAGAAGACCGCGGTCGGCGGATCGTCGCGGGCGAGCAGTTCGCGCATCGCCGCGCGCGCCTGGTCGTGCGAGAACCCGCCCGGCGCCGTCAACTCCGCCGCCAGCGGCCGCTCCAGCTCGGCGAGCCGCTCGCGGAAGCCGCGTTCCCGATACCGGGCGGTGCTGGGCAGCTCGGGACCTCGGATGTACCCGATGCGCGGCTGACCGGCGGCCACCAGGTAGTCGGCGACGGCCCGGCCACCGGCGATGTTGTCGGTGGTGACCTGATCGCAGGGCAGCGAGTCGAGCCCCCGGTGCAGGAGCACGATCGGCTGCCCGTCCCGCAAGGCTTCCTCCAGCGGGGCCGAACTTTCGGCCACCGTGGTGAAGATCAGCCCGTCCACGGTGCCCTCGGACAGGGCGGTCAGCGCGCTGGCCTCGCCGGGATCGGTGGCGTTCCACAGGATCATCCGCTGATCGGCTTCGTCGAGCGCCCGACCGACGGCTTCCAGCAGCTGCGGGTAGAAGGGGTTGGTGATGTCGGCGACCACGACGCCGACGGTCGCGGTGCGCCTGGTGCGCATCGTCCGGGCCGCCGCGTGCGGCCGGTAACCGGCTTCCTTCATCGCCGCGAGCACGCGCTCCCGGGTCGCGGGCGCGACCTTGCTGCTGCCCTGCAGCACGCGGGAGACCGTCATCTGGGAGACACCGGCGAGTTGCGCGACGTGCCGACTGGTGACCACCGAGGAAACCTCCCACACCCTGAATCGAGGAAGCGAAACCGAGGGTTTACGTAAACACAATAGCGACCTAGGGTGCGATGTGTACGTAAACACGACGAAGGAGTCGCGCCTGCCATGACATTCGCCCTCAAGGCCCCGGCCACCACCTCCGCCGCGACCACGACCTCCCAACCCGAGGTGCAGGAGAAGGTCGCCGCGATCATCAGCGACATCCGAACCCGCGGCGACCAGGCGGTCCGCGAGTACTCCGCCCGCTTCGACCAGTGGGAGCCCCAGTGGGAGTCACAGTCATTCCGACTGTCGCCCGAGCAGATCGAGGAGATCGTCTCGCGGGTGCCGCAGCAGGTCATCGACGACATCCGGTTCGTCCAGCAGCAGGTCCGGTTCTTCGCCGAACGCCAGCTGGAGTCGATGCGCGAGTTCGAGGTCGAGACCCTGCCCGGCGTCCACCTCGGGCAGAAGCACATCCCGGTGGCCGCCGCGGGCGCCTACGTGCCCGGTGGCCGGTATCCGCTGCTGGCATCCGCGCACATGACGATCCTGACCGCGAAGACCGCCGGAGTGCCGCGCGTGGTGGCCTGCACGCCGCCGATCCGTGGCGAGGTCCCGGACGCCACCGTCGCCGCCATGCACCTCGCCGGTGCCGACGAGATCTACCTGCTCGGCGGCGTGCAGGCGGTGGTCGGCATGGCGCTGGGCACCGAGACGATGGCCCCGGTGGACATGCTCGCGGGCCCCGGCAACGCCTTCGTCGCCGAAGCCAAGCGGCAGCTCTACGGCGAGATCGGCATCGACCTGTTCGCCGGTCCCACCGAGATCCTCATCGTGGCCGACGAGACCGCCGATCCGTTCGTGGTGGCCGTCGACCTGCTCAGCCAGGCCGAGCACGGCCCCGACTCCCCCGCCGTGCTGATCACCACCTCGCGGGACCTCGGGCAGGCGGTGCTCGACCACGTCGAGCAACTGCTGCCGGGCATGCCCACCCGCGCCAACGCCGAGCCCGCCTGGCGCGAGCACGGCGAAGTGCACGTCGTCCACGATCTCGACGCCGCCTACGAACTCGCCGACACCTATGCCAGCGAGCACGTCCAGATCCTCACCGCGCAGCCGCGCGCGGCGCTGGCGAAGATGCGCAACTACGGCGCGCTGTTCCTCGGCGAAGGAACCTGCGTCTCCTACGGGGACAAGGTCATCGGCACCAACCACGTGCTGCCCACCCGCGGCGCGGCCCGCTACACGGGCGGGCTGTGGGTCGGCAAGTACCTCAAGACCGTGACCTACCAGGAGGTCACCGACACCGCCTCCAGCGCGCGACTCGGCGAGGTGTGCGGCCGGGCCGCCCGCGTTGAGCTGTTCGAGGGGCACGCCCGCTCCGGTGACGTGCGCGCCGCCAAGTACGCCGACGCTCCCCTGCCCTGGGCCGCTTCCCGCTCCTGATCCGATCGACGAGACACGCGGAGGCACCATGCCCTCGACCGAGGCGACGCGCACCGGGACCTCATCGGCTTCGGCGACGCTGACCTCCAGCACCATCGGCAGCGTCATCGAGTGGGCGCAAGGCGACGCTGGTGATGACGCTGACGCTGATGGGCGCGGCGACGACGCTGATCGGCCTGCTGCCCACCTACGGGCAGATCGGTCTCGCCGCACCAGCGCTGCTCGTGGTGCTGCGCCTGATCCAGGGCTTCGCCGTTGGCGGCGAGTGGGGCGGTGCGGTGCTGATCGCCGCGGGAGCGCTGATCGCCGCCGCGTCGATGTACTGCGCACCGGAGACCTTCCGACGCAACCTCGAAGGCAGGCCCGCCCCGGCGCCGGAGCGGACCAACGCCTGAGCGGCCGTTGTCGCTCGTGAGCGGTTGTTCCAGCGAGGACCGGCATTTTCACGCACGAGCACGAGGCGGTGCGGGGCTGAGCCGGACTCGCCCCGCACCGCTTCGGTCAGCTGCGCTGCGCGGGTTGCAGCGGCTCGGACTCCTCCTGCTCCACGTAGCCGTAGACCTCGGGGAGGATGTAGGTCGCCGCGAGGTATCCGATCAACGACAGCACCGAGACGATCAACGTGGCCAGCGGCACGCCGAGCGCGGTGAACAGGATCGGGAAGAAGAAGATGGTGATGAAGGCGGCGAGCTTGACGAAGATGTAGCCGAAGCCGGAAGCCGTTGCCTTGTAACGGCTCGGCGCCACCATCGACGAGATCGTCATGCCGTTGGACGCGGCCCAGTAGTGCCCCCACATCAGCCCCGCGGCGGCCAGCGGCACCAGCAACTTCCAGTCCAGTTGCAGGAACAGCGCGGCCAGCAGCAGCGAGACGAACGCCGTGCCGAAGCCCCATCGGGCCACCCCGCGGTGGCCCAGTCGCGGGGTCACCATGGGCGCCACGAATCCGCTGATGGTGGCGATGATGTAGATGGCGCCGGTGACGAAGTTGGTCGCGCCGATCCCCGAAACCCCGGTGAGCACCAGGATCACCGGCAGGTAGAAGGCGAAGGCGGAGAATTCGGCCCCCTGCATGCCGTTGGAGATCCAGGAGAAGATGCTGGCCCGGCGACGCACCGGGTCCCGCCAGATGCTTGAGAGGAAGTCGCGGACGCGCGGCTGCTGCATGCGGAAGTCCTGGTCCGGCAGCATTTCCAAGTCGTCGTCGAACATCTTCTTCGCGACGGACTTGGCCTGTTTGAACTTGCCGCGCTGGATGAGCCACAGCGCGGTGTCGGGCACGTCCAGCCGACCGATCAGCAGCACCAGGGCGGGCACCGCGCCCAGGCCCAGGCCGATCCGCCACAGCAGGCTGTGGTCCATCCCGGACAGGTACATCCCCGTGATCACGGCGATCGCGGCGATCTCACCGAGCCCGAACATGCCCTGCCAGCGGTTGCCCATGACCTCCCGCTTGCCCTTGGGCATCGACTCCATGATGTAGGCGTAGCCGGTGGAGATGTCGCTGCCCAGCGGCAATCCGAGCAGGAATCGGATGATGACCAGCTGCCACATGTCGGTGACGAACGACTGCGCCAGGGAGAGCACGACGAACAGGGCCATCGTCGTGATGAAGACCTTGCGGCGCCCGAACCGGTCGGCGAACCAGCCGCCGCACAGCGCACCGATCAGCGCGCCGAGCTGCACCGCGCCCGACGCGAGGCCGAGCATGGTGGCGCTGGGTTGCAGATCGCTCTTGACGAACAGCAGCAAGAACGAGATCGCGTACAGATCCCACGCCTCGATGAGGATCGTCGAGATCATCAGCCAACCGGTGCGGTTACCGGTATCGGTGCCGTGTTTGCTTAAGACATGCCTGGCCGCGCGATCGGAAAGCTGCCGTAGCTCTGCCTGACTGGTCACGGGAAACTCCTGACGTTGACCCCAACGGGCCCACGTTCCGTCTGACGGAACATCATTTTGGAAGATAGAACGGACACACGCTAAGTTGGCGTTACGGAGGTGTCAATGACCGCAACGAAGCCGTTGACCGCCAAATCGAACGACGGTTCGGGACCTCGCCGGGTACTCCGACTGATCGAGGCGCTGTGCCGATCGGACGAACCGACGCGGCTCGCGGAACTGGCCTCCGCAGCCGCGCTGTCGAAACCCACCGCGCACCGCCTGCTCAGCGTGCTCATCGCGGACGGCTGGGCGGTGGCGCACGACGGCGGTCGCTACGGCATCGGCCCCACCGCCCGCGCGGTAGCCGCCATGGTGATCAGGGCGGGCCGCGAGGACAGCGTCGAATCGGTGCTCGTCGAGTTGCAGCAGAAGATCGGGCAGACCGTGCACCTGGGCATGCGCAGCGGTGACCGGATCGTCTACACGCACAAGGTCGAGAGCAGCCAGCCGTTCGCGATGGCCTCCCGGGTCGGCACGGAACAACCGCTGCACTCCACCGGCATCGGCAAGTGCATCCTGGCCGGGCTGGACGAAGCGGCGCTGGCCGAGTTCGTCCAGCGGGCCGGACTGGAACGCCGCACCGAGCGGACGCTCACCACGCTGGACGCGCTGACCCGCGAACTGGCGACCGTGCGGGACCGGGGCTACGCGCTCGACGAAGAGGAGAACGAAGCCAACATCCGGTGCGTCGCGGCCCCAATCCGCACGGCGGACGGCCGGACCATCGGCGCGGTCAGCGTGTCGACGGTGACCTTCGTGGTGCCCCGGGACGAGCTGCTGGCGCTGCGCGATGACGTGCTGGAGACGGCCGAACGGCTTGCCGACACGCTCGCCTGACCGGCCGCTGGCGGGCGGCTGCGGACGCTCGCCGCGCCCCGATCAGTGACGTGCGTCGCAGCTTTTCCTACGGCGTCCGGGTGCACCCGGTTGGCATCCTGGTGATGTCCTGGAACCACTGGCCGGTGCACACGGCACCGGTCGACCGGAGGGAAACAGTGAGTACCGAAGTCGACCGTTCGACCAGCGACCCCGCGGGCAAGCCGCACCACGAAGCACCGGAAGGCGCCGGGGTGCACCCGCTGATCGACCTGTCCCGCGACCCGAACCCCGGCGTGCCAGACCACGCCAAACCTGACGAGGTCTGAAAGCTTCCCCGAACACCGCCGCACGGCGCCGCAACTGGCGCCCCGGATCTCCGTTCGGGTGATGAGTGAGGGGCACCCGTGACCAAGTAACTGGGTCACGGGTGCCCCTCACTCCTTTTTCACCGTCTGATGGCGCGGGACCAGGTGTTGAGGAGGCGGTTGGCTGAACCGCCGATTGGGCCGACTGCATCGGCCAGGGTCTTCTGGTCGGGTAGTTGGGCTTTGTCCACTGCGGAGAGTGCTTTTGCGGGGTCGTCGATGGTGGTGGAGCAGACTGAGAGCAGGTAGTCCGGTACGGTCAGCGCTGGGTCGGTGCAGCCGACCACGGGTGTGCCGACGGCGGCGATCAGCGGGAACACCGTGCCGGGGATTCCGATCGCGGCTTCGGCCCTGGCCGAGGCCTGTAGCGAGGGCACGTCGCTGATCTCGTAGCGGCTCCACAGCGCCGGATCTTCCCTGGGGTGCAGCCCGACCAGGATGCGCTTTCCGGCCGCCTGCAGTTGTTCCGCCGCGGCCAGCAGCAGTTCGGTTCCCGGCGCGGCGTCGCCGGTGTCGTCGTCATGGGTGACGCTGGTGAGCACCAGCACCAAGCCCGGCTCCGGGGCGCGCTGCGGCAGCGCGTCAGTTTGTGGCGAGCCGACGACCTGGATCTTGCGGTGCGTGCCGAGGTATTCGCCGAACGCGCGGGATTCCGCCGGTGACGACGAGGTGATCGCCCGCAGCCGGGGACGCACCTGCTTGGCGCGAGCGGCTTCCACCGGGTCCAGGTAGGCCAGCGAACTGGCCACCAGCGGAAGTCGGCGGAAACGTGCCGCGCAGTCCGCGGGCCAGTCCTCGGCGCCGTTGATCACCAGCAGGTCGGCGTGCCCAGCCGCATCCGGCACCGCGGTCGGCACCGGATCATCCGGGGCGATCTGGGAGAAGTCCGGGACCAGCTGGGTCAGTTGCCAGCGACGACGAGCGGCTTCGGCGAGCAGCGGCTCGACGTGGTAGGTGCCCCAGGGTTCGTTCGTGGCGATCAGCACCCGGACCTTGCGGCTGGCGGCCGCGGTGCCACCGACCGCGATGAGTCCGGCCCCGGCCAACGCGCCGCCCAGCACCGCACGCCGCGTCAACGATGCCTGATCAGCAGTGTTCATGGCCGGAACCTACGCGACCGACCCGACCGGAACGTGAACCCCCGGCGAACGAAAGCGCCGCGCGGCCATCCGGTTCCGCGGCGCCACTGCGCCGAGCACCCACCAGAACGGTCCTTCATGGACACCTCCGAGCGGACGGTGCACGTCTCCGAACGGGCAGGGCGGCCGATCGAACTCCGCCACCCACACCGGTCGCCAGCACGAGTTCGAGGCCAGGCGCTTGAAACGGGGTGCGGGCAAGGATCATGTCACCGAATCCGGACGAGCCCGACGCGGGAGATCACCGCTGATCGCAGTCCCTTTCCCGGGCCAGCAGGGCAGGGCCGGAGGAGTTGATCGCGCATCAAACGATTCGCGGGACCGGTCCCCAGGCTCTTCGTTAGCGTTGAGCCATGAATACTCGGCGGCTTTTCGCATCCGCTCTGACCGCGTTCACCGTGGCGACGGCGTTGGCCGGATGTGCTGGGAACGATGGGAACTCGTCCGAGGGCGAGGCCACCGGGTCGTCGAGCCCCACGACGACCGCGACTGCCGCACCGAGCAGCCCGCCGCCCTCGGCTTCGTTCGACGTTGCGGGTCGGCAGGTGTGCGACACGATGAAGGAGATCGAGGCACGCGGTTACCAGAGCAACCCGCAGGAGTTGGCCGACGCGGGCGAGACCGGCATGCAGTCCACGAACCCGGACATCCGCGACGAGTCGACGCTGTTGTCAGCCTTCGCGTCGGCAGCGTCGGTGTCCATCCAGACCGGCGGTGACCCGGCCCAGCACATGTCGCAGCTGGGCCAGATGGTGCTCGACCTGTCGGCGGCATGCCGAGCAGCCGGGTACATGTAATCCCGCCGTACATCGGCCAGAAGTTCGAGCATGCCGGACGCGGGTGTTGCCGTGGGGCAGTGCGCACCACCCGAGTGCTCCAAAAGCCGTCAACGGCAGCGGGTTTCGCCTTCGACGTCAACGGGATCCGGCGGCGGGCGGTGTCACGAGCGGACGGCGCGCAGCGCGAGTTGGGTTCGGTTGTCGCACCCCAACAGCGTCATGAGCCGCGAGACGTGACCTTTCACGGTGCCTTCGCTGAGGTAGAGCCGGGCCGCGATGTCGGCATTGGACATGCCCTCCGCGACCAGCGCGAGCACCTCGCGCTCCCGTTCGCCCAGCGCGTCCAGTTCGGGATCGGGCCGCTTGGGCGGCTCCGCCGGGCGGTGGTTGCGCAGTCGCTGCACCGCTTCCGGGGACAGCACCGATGCGCCGGTCGCGGCTGCCACCACCAGCGGGACGAGTCTGGCCGGAGGTGTGGTCTTGAGCAGGAAACCGGTCGCACCGGCATCCAGGGCGGCCAGCACGTGGTCATCGGTGTCGATGGTGGTCATCGCGACCACGACCGGCGGATTCGCCAGCGCGCGGATCTCGGCGGTGGCGGTAACACCGTCCACGCCGGGCATCCGCAGATCCATCAGAACCACGTCCGGACGGTGTCGGACCGCCGCTTCGACACCCGAGGCGCCATCGTGCGCCACCGCATCCACCACGATCTGTCCGCTGGTGGAGAGGATGATGCGCAGGAAATCGCAGACCATCGGTTCGTCGTCCACCACGACGACGTGCACGACTCCGTCGGTCGTCACGGCTGGTGCGTCAGCGTCCACGTGCCGTCCTGCTCATCCGCTCCGGTGCCGCCAATGGGCAAGCTTGCCCGGAGAGCGTAGCCGCCGTCGGCGGTCGGCAGGTGCTCGCAGCTCCCACCGAGCAGCGCGACCCGCCGCCGAAGGCTCTGCAGCCCCAGCCCGTTGCCGGGGCCGGAACCAGCGGCTCCTGGCCCGTTGCGCACCGATACCTCGACGGCTTCGGCCAGCGTGACGTTGACGTGCACTTCAGCGCCTGGTGCGTGCTTTCGCGCGTTGGTCAGCCCTTCACGCACCACCTGGTGCGCAGTCCGGGCGAGAGCGGGCGACAACTCCGCGACGTCGCCCGCTGTTTCGAGATGCACGACCTGCCCCGCGGCGCGCGCTTCGTCGATCAGCTCGTCCAGCGTCGGGACCGCCAGCGACGCCTGGTTCGGCGCACCCAGCAGATCCAGCAGTTGGCGCAGTTCGTTCAGCCCGTCGGTTCCCAGGTGGCTCATCTGCTCGGCCGCCTGCCGCGCATCGGCGTCGGCCGTCGTGACCGCGAGAGCATTGGCGTGCAGCACGAGCAGCGTGAGCAGGTGCCCGAGCGTGTCGTGGATCTCGGCGGCCAACTGCTGCCGCTCGCTCTCCCGTGCCTGCCGGGCCAACGCGATTCGCTCCCGAGCCAGCGCCGCAACGCGGTCGCGGCGGGCCTGGCGCAGCCGCCTGGCCAGGCTGACCGTCACGCCGCCGAGGATCGGCGCGGCCGCTTCCACCGTCGCGGCCACCACCGAACGCCCGGTGAACGCCGCATTCGTGCCTGCGGCCAGCAAGTAGACCAGCACGAGCGCGCCGGAGATCTGCAACTGGCGCGGTGTTCGGGAACCTTGTACCACCAGCGCGGTGAACCAGGTCAGCGTGAGCGCAACCCAGAGCACGGCCTGTTCGGTCAGCAGCGTGTGCCACGGCGAATCGATGAAGTACATCGGCACCGCGACGATCACCACAGCGCCCAAACCCAAGTGCGGATGCGCGGTCAGCAGCGGCAGCACCGCCGTCACGGCGAGCTGGGCCAGCAACCCGACTACCAGCGCAGGTGCGATTGCGGCGGTCGGGCCCGGGAGGACGGCGGCGCCGAAGGCCGCGCCGAGAACGGCCAGCACTGCCGCGATCAGCGGCAGCCACCGTTCGTAGCGTCGGCTGTCGGGAGCGCAGGCATCGGTCACCCGGAAATGGTAGGTCGGGTGCGACGCCAGGACACCGGGCGCGGCGCGGGCTCGGACTTCCGTCGGCCAACACCTGACTTTCGTCAGTGCTCGGGCCGCGAGCGCACGACCGTCAGATCTGGCCGTGCCGGGGTGGCAGGGTGCCGCCCAGCACGTAGCGGCCGATGTGCTGGATCTTCCACCGGACCGGGTCGTGCAGGGTGTGCGTGCGGGCGTTGCGCCAGTGCCGGTGCAGGTTGGCCTCCGCCAGGCTCGATCGGGTCCCCGAGACCTCGAACAGCGCGCTGCTGAGCTCCACCGCGACGCCGTCGGCGAACACCTTCGCGGCGGCCACCGCGATCGAAGCCGCCCCCGCTGATTCCGCTGTCAGGTCCGCGCGCGCCGCGTCGATCGCCGCGCCCGCCGAGTCCAGCAGCGCTTCCGCGGCCCGCAACCGAACCGCGAGTTCCCCGAACCGCTGGATGGTCAGCGGGTCCTCCGCCGCCGTCGACACATTGGCTTCGCCCCACGGCCGACTGCGGGTGCGCACGAACTCGACGGCGTCGGACAGCGCTCCCCCGGCGATACCGACGTCAATCGCCGCGTGCAGCGCCTGCGCGAGCGCGCCGTGCAGCTGCGGGCGGTCGAAGGTCAGGTGGTGCGGCACCACCCGATCCGCCGGAACGCGAACCTGGTCGAGCTGGACGGTCCCGCTGGCGGTGGTCCGCTGCCCCATGCCCGCCCAGTCGTCGACAACGGTCAGGCCCGGCGCGTCTCGCGGCACGTAGGCGACCTGGAGTCGGTCCCGATCGTCCTTGGCCAGCACCGGAATCCAATGCGCCAGCAGCGCACCTGTCGAATACGCCTTGGTCCCCTGCAAGATGAAGTCACCATCCACAGTGGATACCAATCGGGTCTCGATCTCCTGCACGGTCCGGCTACCGGCCTCCGACTGGGCGTTGCCGAACCGCTTGCCCGCCAGCACTTCGGCGAAGAAGAACTGGCGCTGCTGGGCGGTCCCGTTCTCCCGCAGCACGTTGATGTAGACGAAGTGGCTCTGCGGGATCTGCGCGATGTTCGGGTCGGCGGTGGCCAGCCGCCGGAAGACCTCGACCAGCGTTCGGGCCGAGACCTCGGCGCCACCGTGGCCGCGCGGCACGGTGATGCCCAGCAGTCCGCTCGCCGACAGCGCATCGAGTTCGGCGTACGGGATGCGGCGTTCGCGGTCCCGCTCGGCGGCACCGGCGGCGAACCGCTCGGCGAATCGCGCGGCCGACTCCAGTGCCTCGGCATCGTCGCGCACCAGACCTGCCGTGCTCGCCGCACCGACCGGGCGAGAAACTGCCATCAAGAGCTCCTAGCGAGTGGCACGGGTCGTGGGGGGG
>NZ_JBQQBO010000029.1:0-102466 GCF_052246905.1 Saccharopolyspora antiqui | reverse complement strand
GTTGGAGCCGGTTTTCGCACTCACGACCGTCTCACGCCTCGCTCAACCAGACGTCGGCGAGTCGCTTGCCCTGGTAGATCGGGCTCGGCCAGAGGTTCTGCACCCGGTCTCCGGCGATGGCGTAGTCGAACTTCTGGATCGGGTAGATGGCCTGGCAGATGTCCACTTCCATGCGCGTCTGCATCTGCCGGTAGATCTCGGCACGCGCCTGCTCGTCGAGCTCCGCGCGCGAACGGTCCAGCAGTTCGCCCAGCACCGGGTCGTTGATCTGGGCGTAGTTCTCGATCGAATCGGGCTCGAAGTCCCGCCACACCTGGTCGGGCAGGTGCACGCCGCGCAATGCCTTGGCCATCGCGAAGTCGTGGTTGCGGCGCCGGTCGATGCCGGTGCCCGGATCGACGATCTCGATGTCCATCCGCACACCGATCTCGGCGAGGTCGGCCTGCATCCACTGCGCTTCGCGGACGTCCTCGTCATCGACGCGCTGCACCAGCAGTTTCGTGGCGAATCCGGTCGGCAAACCCGCCTGCGCCAGCAGCGCTTTCGCCCCAGCCGGGTTGAACGGCCGAATCTTCAGGACTTCTTCGCGGGTCAGCGCCCCGGGGCTGGTGTCGGGGCGCAGCATCGACGTCAGGTTGAAGTGGCCCCGGATGTTCTCACCCATCCCGACCCAGTCGATGGCCTGCACCACCGCCTGCCGCACCCGCAGGTCGTCGAACGGTTCGACCGCGGGGTTGAGGTAGATGCTGATCGGCGCGCCAGGGGCCTCGATGATGGTGAATCCGCCCCTGGATTCGAACTGCTCGGCCACGTTCACGTCGCTGGTGGTCCCGATGTCGAGGCGCCCGCTGCGCAGGGCCGCTGTGATGGCCGCGGTGTCGGTCAGGATCGGGCGCCGGATCTCGTCCAGGTAGGGCCGTCCCGGGATGAAGTAGTCGGGGTTGCGCCGGAACGCCCACTCGACGTCGGGGGTGTGGCGTTCCAGGATGAACGGACCGGTCCCGATCGCCTGGGTCGCCAGGTCGAACCGGCCCTCGACGCCCTCGCGGGGCAGGATCATGTTGAAGTGGTAGGCCAGGTAGTCCAGCAGCGGGCTGTAGGGACGGCTGAGCGTGAACACGACGGTGCGATCGTCGCGCGCCACGATGCTGGTGACCGCTTCGATCATCCACTGGTGCACCGTCGTCGCCTTCCGCAACGCTTCGAAGGTGGCCACCACGTCGTCGGCGACGAACGGGCGCCCGTTCAACGGCGGGATGTTGTGCCAGCGCACATCGCCGCGCAGGTAGAACGTGTAGGTCAGCCCGTCCGACGAGATCTCCCAGGATTCGGCCAGATCCGGCACGATCTCCAACCCCCTGGTGCCGGGTCCGGTCTTGAACTCCACCAGCTTGCTGTAGACCGTGCCGGAGATGAGTCCCATCGCCGTGGGATCGCTGGTTTCCAGCGGGTTGAGCCCCCTGGTGATCTCCCCGGGGCACTGCATCACCAGCGTGCCGCCCGGCCGCGGATCACCGACCGGGCCCGAGGTGCGACCACCACCGCCGCAGGCCGACAGGGAGAACGGCGCGGCGAGCGCTGCGACCAGCAGCGTGCGGCGCTTCACGACGACTCCCCCGGTAACGCGACGGCAGTCCCGGCCGACGCGGCGTTGATGTCGTTGCCGATGCGCGGGTTGGCCCCGGTGGCCGAGGCTCGTCCCTTCGATGAGATCTTCACGGTGCTCCTGTCTCCGACCGGTTGTCGCGCCTGAAGCGCGGGGGTGTCTCGGGGGCGTGGCCGGATTCGGCTCGTTGCGCGGCGCTGGCCAGGCTCGGGGCCAGCTTGGCCAGCAGGCGCCGACCCCACCAGCGCCGCCCGTCCCGGTCGAAGACCGACCGTTGCAGGCGCGGATCGAGGTGGTCGCGCAGGGCGTCACCGAGCAGGTTGAAGCTGAACACCGCAAGCGACAGCACAACCGCTGGGACGATGATCATCCACGGGGCGCGCTCGACGTAGCGCACCGCGTCCGAGAGCATCAGGCCCCACGACGGGGTCGGCGGTGGCGCGCCGATGCCGAGGAAGCTCAGCGCCGACTCCGCGATGAGCACCGCGGCGAGCAGCAGACTGCCCATGGTGAACACCGAGGCGAACATGTTGGGCAGCACGTGCCGCACCAGGATGCGGGGCGTGCTCGCCCCGGTGGCCCGCGCGGCCTCGACGTAGCGCTCCTCGCGGATGCGCAGCGTCTCCCCGCGTGCGATCCGGTTGAACGACGGGGTGATCACCACCGTCAACGCGATGATCGTGTTCCGCATCGACGGCCCCAGGATCACCGCGATGAACAGCAGCAGCACGATGCCCGGAATCGCCTGCACGGCATCCATCACCCGCTGCACCACCACGTCCACGGCCCGGCCGAAGTAGCCGGAAACCACCCCGATCGCGGTGCCCAGCACCAGGCTGATCCCGGTGGTGGCCACCCCGATGATCAACGATGTGCGGGCACCGTAGATGGTGCGGCTCAACACGTCGCGCCCCAGATCGTCGGTGCCGAGCAGGAACGCCGCCGACGGCGGATCCAGGATGCTGCGGCGGAACTGCTCGTACGGATCGTGCGGCGCAGCCCACGGCGCCGCCACCGCCACCAGCACGAAGAGGCTGATCAGCAGCAGCGCGGCGGCGCCCAGCGGTTGGGCGCGCACGAACCCCCGCAATGCCTTTCGCACTCCCGATTCCGGTCGCGCTCGGCTCACGTCAACGCCCTCCCGGTCCGGATGCGCGGATCGACCAGCGCGTAGAGCAGGTCGATGAGGATGATCGTGATGACGAACAGACCCGCGTAGAAGATGGTGCAGGCCACCACCACCGGGTAATCCCGATCGAGCACCGCCTGGTAGATCAGCTGCCCGGTGCCCGGAATCGCGAACATCTGCTCGATGATCACCGTTCCGCCGAGAACCGTCGCCAACTCCAACCCGAGCAGCGTCAGCACCGCGATCGTCGAATTCCGCAGCGCGTGCTTGAGCACCACGGTCCGCTGCCGCACGCCCTTGGCCCGCACCGTGCGGATGTAGTCCGATCCCAACGACTCCAACATGGACGAACGCGTCATCCGCGCCACCGCGGCCATTCCGGCGGTGCCCAACGCGAAGACCGGGATGACGATCTGCTGCGCCCACGACGCGAAGTCCTCGCCCGGTCCGGTGTAGACGATCGGCGGCGACCACGCGAACCACAGCGCCAGCATCGTCAGCAGCAGCAACGCCACCACGAAGTTCGGCACCGACAGGAACGCCACCGCGAACAACCGGACCGCACCGTCGACCGCCGAACCGCGGGTGACCGCGGCGATCACGCCGAAGGCGATCCCGAGCACCGAGCCGACCGCCATGGCCAGCAAGCCCAGTTGCGCGGTCACCGGAACGCGGTCCAGGAACAACCCGACCACCGGCTCCCCGCTGTAGAACGAGGTGCCCAGGTCGCCGTGCACGGCGTTGCGCAGCCAGTCCCACAGCTGCACCCAGACCGGTTCGTCCAGCCCGAACGACGCCCGCATCGCATCGGCTTCCGCCTTGCTCACCCCGGTGTCCTGCAGTTGCAGGCTCACCGCATCGCCCGGCACCAGCCGCATGACCACGAACACCAGCACCGTGACCAGGACCATGACCACCGCGCCGTAGGCGAACCTGCGCAGCGTGTAGCCGATCATCGGGGGCTCACCTCCTGCCGCGCGTCGAACAGGTGGCAGGCCACCGTCCGATCGGCCGAAACCCGTTGCATGACAGGGACTTCCTGCTGGCAGCGCGGCATCGCATGTGGACAGCGGGGGTGGAACCGGCATCCCGACGGCGGATTGCTCGGGCTGGCGGGCTCACCGCGGGGCACCGCGCGGCGCCGGTGGCGACCGCTGCCTTCCGCCGGGGAGTCCGCAATAGCCGAAACCAGCATCGTGGTGTAGGGATGCCGTGGATCGGCGAACAGCGCGTCGCCGTCGCCCTGTTCCACGATCTCCCCGAGGTACATGACGCAGACCTCGTCGGACATGTACCGCACGACGTTGAGATCGTGCGCGATGAACAGGTAGGACAGGCCGAGCTCGCTCTGCAGCCGCTTGAGCAGGTTCAGCACCTGGGCCTGCACCGAGACGTCCAGCGCCGAGACCGCCTCGTCGCAGACGATCAGGTCCGGTTCGGTGGCCAACGCCCGTGCGATGCCGATCCGCTGCGCCTGCCCGCCCGAGAACTGGTGGGAGAACTTGTAGAGGTCACCGGCGCCGAGCCCGACCCGCTCCAGCAGGTCCACCACCCGATCCACCCGTTCCTTCCCGGTGGCCAGCCGATGCACCACGAGCGGTTCACCCACCGCATCGAGCACCCGCATCCGGGGGTTCAAGGAACCGAACGGATCCTGGAAGACGATCTGCATGCGCCGCCGCAGCGCCCGCAGCTGCGCCCGCGAGGCGCGCAGCAGATCGACCCCGTCGAAGCTCAACTCGCCCGAGGTCGGTTCGAGCAGGCGCAGGGCCAGCCGGGCGACCGTCGACTTCCCCGAACCGGACTCGCCCACCAGGCCCACCGTCCGGCCGCGCGGGATCGTCAGCGAGACCCCGTTGACCGCCTGCACCACGCTGCGCCGCGAACGGAAGTGCTTCACCAATTCGCGCGCCTGGAACAGCGGGGCCGCCTCGGCGGATGGCAGCAGCCCCGATCCGGCCGTCGACAACACGTCACCCGACACCGTGCACCTCCCTCTCGTGCAGCCAGCACCGGCTGGCCCTGGTCGGCCCGAGTTCGAAAAGCGGTGGCTCCTCCGCCGAGCACCGGTCATGCACCGCCGGGCAGCGCGGGTGGAACCGGCAGCCCGGAGGTGCGTCCGCCGGAGCGGGCACGCTGCCCGCGATCGCCGACATGGGACGATCCCGCGGCGTCGCCGGTGTCGGGATCGCCTCGATCAGCGCCCGGGTGTAGGGATTTCGCGGCGCGCGCAGCATCTCGGTGACCGGGCCGTGCTCCACCACCCGCCCGGCGTACATCACCACCACGCGGTCGGCCATCTCGGCCACCACCCCCATGTCGTGGGTGATGAACAGCAACGCCGTCGCGCGCTCGCGCTGCATGGTGCGCAGCAGATCCAGGATCTGCGCCTCGACGGTCACGTCCAGCGCCGTGGTGGGTTCATCGGCGATGATCAGCGCTGGCTCGCAAGCCAGCGCGATGGCCACCATCACCCGCTGCTGCTGGCCACCGGACAACTCGTGCGGGTAGGACCGCATTCGCCGTTGCGGATCCGGCAATCCGACTTCCCGCAACAGGTCCACCGCGCGCTCCCGGGCCTCCCGACGGGAGAGCGTTCGGTGCACCCGCAGCGCCTCGACCACCTGATCACCGATGGTGAACAGCGGGTCCAGCGAACTCATCGGGTTCTGGAAGATCATGGCGATCTCGGCGCCGCGCAGTCGGCGCAGCCGCTCCGGATCGGCGCCGACGAGTTCTTCGCCGCGCAGCAGCACCGAACCTGCGGCGATGCTGCCGGAGCCGAGCAACCCCAGCACGGCGAGCGAGGACACGCTCTTGCCGGAACCCGACTCGCCCACGACAGCGACCGTCTCGCCGGGCAAAACCGTGAACGACACACCCGCGACCGCGTGCACCGGCCCGGTCGGAGTTGGAAAGCGGACGTGCAGATCGCGGACATCGAGCAGCGGAGGGGACGGCATCGTCGGCTCTCCTTCATCACCTGGTGACGTCAGGGATGCGAATATGCGGCGGTGACAGCCTGATCGGCGAGTTCCGTGGAGGCTGGTAGGGGGCGGCGGTTGTTTCGGTTGCGGTTGCGGGGCTATCCGTGAGATCTACCGAGGACTTGAGCATCGGAAGCCGTCGCGTACGCCGCCCGGCGCCGCGCGGTGACCTCGACCGCGAACCCATCGTGTGTGATCCGTGCTTCGGACACTACGACCCGACGATTTCAGCCCGCCACGACCTTTTCGCGCGACGAAAGAGTCGTGAGCGCGAAAGCGCGCTGAAGCACTCGCGAGTACCCGGCCGATCCGGATCGCTAGGCTGTAGCCCACGTTGTTCGGGTGAGAACCGGGGTTTCCGCGCACGGCGGTATCGGCGTTGGCGGGACCGGTCCCCGGCCGGATTGGTAGCGTCCGCCGCATGGCGAACAGGCCCATGTCTCGCACCGGAATCGTCGTCTGGATCGTCTTCGCGAGCACGGTACTCCTGGGGCCTGTCGTCATAATCGGGTGGAAGATCGTCGAGGCCCTCTCCTCGGTCGACGAGACGACCTCAGCACCGACCGCTTCGCCGTGCGCCACCGGCACCGAGGCCGCGCAGCGCACTCCGATCAACCCGGCCGCCGCGCCCTATGCCGGAGTCGGCCCGCATCCAGCCGCCGTCATCGGGTCCGAGCCGCCGAACCTCCCCACCGAATGGACGGCGGCCGAGGACGACGGTCGACTGCAACTCATCGTCTGCCAGCAGCTGATCGCCACCGGTGCGGCGGAGCCCACCACCTGCGACTACGGACCCGCGTACCCCCTGCCCGGCTCCGGCGACTCCGAGTCCGAACCCGATGTCGCCGGGGAGTCGGAGCCGATATCGCTGACCATCGTCGAAGCCACCTACACCTACGAGGTGTTCGAGGCCAGGACCGCCAGGCCGGTCACCACCGTCACCCTCCAGGGCAGCGAATCGTCCTGCCCCGGCACGGTGGGCTCGTGGGCCTCCTCGGAAACCGTGCTGCCGAAGAAGGTCAGCGATGCCGAACTGACCGGTGCACTACGACCCGTCATCACCGAACCCGCCCCCTGAACCGCCACACCGACCCGAGCGGACAAGGACTCACCCGGCCAACAACACATCCTGCCTCGCGCTGCGAGGCCCAGTTGTGGCTTGACCCTGACACTGGTGTCAGTACTTACGGTCGATGGCATGAGCGGGAGAGCAGTACGCATCGGGGAGTTGTCGAAGCGCACCCGGCAGTGCGAACGACAGCTGGGGGCGCGGTGAAGTTCGGGATCTTCACCTTCATCACCGACGAGGGCATTCGTCCCGGCGTACTTGGCAGGGCGTTGGAAGAACGCGGATTCGATTCGTTGTTCATTCCCGAGCATTCGCACATCCCCCGCGGTTCAACAGCGCCCGACGGAACGGCACTCCCGCGCGAGTACTACCGAACGCTGGATCCGTTCATCGCCCTCACCGCAGTGGCGTCCACGACGCAGAGCCTGTTGCTGGGCACCGGCATGGCGCTGCTGATCCAACGCGACGTCATCCACACCGCCAAGGAGGTCGCGAGCCTCGACCTGCTCTCCGGCGGCCGCGTGATCCTCGCCGTCGGCGCTGGCTGGAACCGGGCCGAAATGCGCAACCACGGCACGGATCCACGCAGCCGAGGACACCTGATGAACGAGCAGTTGGCCGCGCTGAAGGTGCTCTGGACCCGCGACGAGGCCGAATTCCACGGCGAGCACGTCAACTTCGGCCCGATGAGCATGTGGCCGAAGCCGGTCCAGCAGCCGCACCCGCCGATCTACATCGGCGGCCACAGCCCCGCGGCGCTGGCCCGGGTGGCCGCGCACGGCGACGGATGGTTCCCGTTGCAGGTCACCCCCGCCGATATCGCGCGAGCACGCGAATCGCTGGCCGAACAGGGCCGAGCCGCCATTGCCATCACGATCCCCGCTGGGCGAGGCGAACCGAGCATCCTCGACGAGTACACGGAAGCCGGGGCGGACCGCGCGACCTTCCACCTGCCAACGATGCCGGAATCCGCCACGCTCCGGAAACTGGACGAGTTCGCCGCGTTGATCAGCCGCTACCGGAACTGAGTCCCCAGCGTTTCAGCACCGATGCATCCGATCGGTCACTTCTCGCCTTGGGCGACGTCGGACGCCGGTGCCCCGCCGAAAACCTGGCGGGGCACCGGGGTCCGAACCGCAGCGGCTACCCCTGGGTGACCTGCACGGGCACCGTCGTGGTCGTGCCGTTCACCGTCACCGACAGCGCACCGCTGCCCGGCCGCAGCGCGGTGAGCACTCCGGTGCGCGGGTCGTAGCTGGCGATGTCGTGCGGCCCCGCCTGCTCCACCGGACCGACGTGGACGCCCCGCGCACCGAACCAGTCCGCGCTGACCGGATACGCCACCGGCACCGGGGTGCCGTGCTGGGTCACCGCCGCGCGCACGGTGGTCGTCGTACCGGTGCGCAGTTCGCCGACCGGATCGATGGCCAGGCCGTCGACGTGCGGCCGGAACTCGACGCGCAACCACGACCGCTCGGAACGTGCTTCGGGGGCCGTGCGGTGCCGCTCGCCCTCGGGTGCGCGGTCGCCGTTCGGGTCGATGCCCACCAGCGACCAGCCGTTGAACCCGCCGTCACCCGGCAGCGTCGAGGGCGTCTTGCCGCTGTTGCCGTTGACGATGTACGGGACGCCGTCGACGCTGTTCGCCGAGAACGAGCCGACGTGCGACCCGATGAAGGCCGCGCCCTTTCCGGTGTCGCGGCGGAAATCGGACAGCCACTGCTCGACGACCTCGGCTTCGGTGCGGTCGGTCAGCTGGCTGTTCTGCAGCGGCGAGGGATCGCGCGGCGGGTGGTGCCACATCGCGACGACGCCGTTGATGCCCGCGTCCTTCGCCGCGCCGTCGAGGGCGTCGCGCAGCATCGTCCACTGGTCGAAGCCGCCGCCGCTCAGGGTGCCCAGCGACGAGTCGAGCAGCACGAACCGCGTGCCGTTGTGGTCGAAGGTCCGGTGCGTTTCGCCGAACTCCTGCCGGAAGTTCGTCTGGTCCCCGGAGCCGTAGACCTCGTGGTTGCCGGGGTTGTAGTACCACGGCACCTCGTCGCCGATCTCCTCGTCGATGACGCGGTGCGCGAGCGCGAGGTCCTCGGGATATCCGGTGTCCACCCAGTCGCCGTTGATGACGATGAAGTCCGGGTTCGCCGCCACCGCTTCGCGCAGCGTCCGCCGGGCCGCTTCGACCAGCGGGCTGTTCGGGTCGGCCGCGATGAACTGGGCGTCGGAGACCACCGCGAAGCGCCAGCGCCGGTCGTCGGCGCTCACCGAACCGTCCTGCACCACCACCGGATCCACCACCGGCGGCGTGGCGGGCACCTCGACCTGCGGCGCCACCTTGGCCGTGATGTCGTCGACGAGGACGGATCCGGTGTACTGGCGGGTCGCCGAGGTCTCGATCGTGTAGAACCGGCTCACCGTCACCGGGAACGTGACGGTCTGCGGGATCTGCACCTCCACGTACTGCCATCCGGTCCAGGTGATGTAGGGACCGTAGACCGACTGCGAGGTGCCTTCGGCGTCGACGATGGTGAACGCGGTCCACTCCCCCTTGCCCTCGCCGTAAACCCACGCCCCCAGCGAAAGCGGCTGGCCGGGCAGTTGGATGGGCGCCGGAGCGGTGGCGTAGGCGGTCCGCGTCGCGGTCGACTGCGTGAAGTCGTACGACAACTTCAGCGCGGGGCCACCATCGCGGCCGGTGGCGGGTTCGACCGAGCCGCTGCCGCGCGCACTGCCGAACTTCCACTGCGCGGCGTCGGCGAAGTCGGCGACCACGACGTCGTCGAGCCCGACGCTGACCGGCACGTGGGTGACGACGCCGTGCACGGTCGCGGTGACGACGGAACCGACCCGGTCGGCTTTCGCCCGAACCTGGAAGGTGCCTTCCTCGGTGGGTGCGATGTCCAACTGCGCGCGGTCGTAGTCCAACTGGACGTCGGCGGGGTCGATGGGCGCCTGGAACCCGTCGGCGTCGTAGCCGATGAGGCCGAAGGTTCCGCTGGCCCGCGGATCCGCCAGCACCACCTTGTCGACGTCGGCCCGCGTGCGGGCGAGCGGGCCCAGCACCGTCACCGGCAGCCGCCCGGATGCCCCGGCGGCGCCCGCGACCACCTCGGCATCACCGGAGCGCGCGGCGGTGAACGTGCCGTCCTTCCCGATCTTGCCGATGGCGGACGGCTGCACCTGCCAGTGCGGCGCGGCGGCCACCGGAGCGTAGGTCTCGTCGTAGCCGAGCGCCGCGAGTTTCCTCGTCAGACCGGGGAAAACGCGGCTGCGCGACTCGTCCTCCTCGTTCGCGGCGGGCACCACGCGCATGCCGGTGAGGCGACCGCTGCCCTGCGCCGCGAACAGCGCCAGCCCGTTGGGGACGGGGCGCTCGCCGCCGTCGGAGGGATCGTTCTCGACGTCCACGCCCTGCTCACCGGCCTCGCGGGCGACCAGTGTCGAGGAACCACCGCCGTCGAGGTTGAGCGCGTCGTCGGCGCCGAGTTCCTTCATGAACGCGCCGAGTTCCTGGTAGGTCATGCCGCGGCTCTCGCGGGTCCGGCCGTCGATGGTGACCAGGAACATCTTCTTGCCGTCCGCCGAGAATCCCACCGAGGTGCGGGGATGCACCGCCTGGTCGGTCTGCGGCTGCACGACGCCGTCGCGCAGCAGGACGGTGTTGCCGCCGATCGCGAAGGACATCTGGCCGTCCTCGGCACGCGGGGCGTAGTCCAGCGAGACGGCGTCGCCGACCCGCAGCGGTTCGAGCGCGTCCGCCCCGGCGTCCAGGCCGACCAGCACGAACGAGTTCGCCGCGATGGCGCCGGATCCGGCTTCGGTGGCGGTGGCCGTCACCTTGCCGTCGACGACGGTCACCTCGCGGACCCGGCTCGCACCGGCGGTCGCGGGCGACCGGGGATAGCTGCCCCACAGCGAGGTGTAGGCACCGATTCCGCCGACCGGCAGCTGGTGCTGGTTGAGCCCGTCCAGGCGCGCGGTGCGCGGCCCCGGCATGGACACCGAACCTTCCAGGAACATTTCCGTCATCCGGCCGATGCCCTGCGCGTCGACGCCGACCGCGTGGTTCCAGCCGGGGACCGGGCCCTTGACCATGCCGTCGCGGGACACGCCGATGCCCAGCGGGGCCGTGGAGTTGTTGATGTCGAAGAAGTCCCCGTTGACCGCGGCGACCGCGTGCTCGCGTTCGGCCTGTTCGGACAGCGCCTCGCCCTTGGCGACCTCACCTGGGAACAGGTAGTCGCCGGACAGGCCCCGGGAGCCGAGATCGGCGACGAGCGCGTCACCGCGCAGGAAACCGGCGGCGTCCAGCCACTGGAACGAGGTCAGGTCCAGGCCGGGTGCCACCGGCCGCTCAGCCTCGTCGATCACGATGCGCTGGCCGCCGGAATCCCCGAGGACCAGGCTCGGCTCACCGAGCTGGGAAGACGCCGCCGGGGTCCGGCCTGCGGACGGGTCCGCGCCGAGCAGGGTCGGGGCGGAATCGATCGGGGGATCACCGCCCCCGACGGGACCGGCGAGCGCGGGTGCCACCGAGCCCATGACCAGGGCGGCTGACAGGGCACCAGCGCCGAACAGTCGGATGGTCGAAGTTTTCACGGATGAACACTGGCCGAGCCCGACGCCGTCGTTGCGATCTTCCCGTGACCGGCAGGGAAACAGTTCCCCAACGTCAGGCACGGGACGCGACCTGGCTCCCCGCTTGCGCTCGGCATCCTAGCGCCCCCAGGTGCAACGCTCGCACCGGTCCACTGTGGAACCTGCATCTCGCGGAAAGTACCACCACGCACACAATCGGTGCGAAGCACCCATCCCCGAATCACCACGTGCGACTCCGGATCCCGGCGCACTGCGGTGAAATGTCACGCGCGTCGTTTTTCGTCGTCGACTTCTCCTCACCGACATGCGCACAGCGACAAGCGCCAAGCCGCTGTTCACATTGGCCACCTAGCTTCGGCCGCATGCCTGGTTGTGATTTCACTCGCCGAGAAATGCTTCGTTGGTCCGCCGTCGTAGCCGCGTCAACGCCGCTTCTCGCGATGGACCCCGCCCGCGCCCTCGCCGCGGCCGATCCCGGTGGCGCCACCGGCGGCGTGACCCCGGTCAACCTGGAACTGGTCACCCTCGCCGAAGACCACGCGGTAATCACCTGGTACACCGGCGTGGCCGGTACCGATGACGGGTTGGGGCGCATGGTTCCGGCCCCGGCCGACGGCGAGGTGCGCTACGGCACGAATCCGCGGCGCCTGAATCGGGTGGCCTACGGGATTTCCGACAACACGCCGTACCACTACGTCGAGCTGACCGACCTCGAACCAGGGCAGACCTACTACTACCAAGCGCGTTCCAACGGGAAGTTGGCCGCGCCGATGCAGTTCACGCTCATCGCCGGAAACGCGGTGGGCACCTCGACCTACGGGTTCGACACGGGCGGCCCCTACTCGTTCACCACCCCGCACGCTCCGGAGGGCAGCTACCTGTTCTCGCTCGTGCTCTGCAACGACCTGCACATGGGCGAAACCCAGGCCGGCCTGGTCGGCGGCCAGCCGCAGTACATCGGGATCATGCAGGAACCCGGCCTGCCGCCGTATCCGGAGGTCATGCTGGAATCGCTGGTCCAGGACGTGCGGAACTTCGACCCCGCCTACCTGCTGGCCGCCGGTGACATCTCCGCCGAAGCGGTGCCGAACGATCTCAGCCGGGCCGGTCAGCTGTTGTCCGGATTCGGTGAGTACCAGAAGGACTACTTCATCACCCGGGGAAATCACGATCGTGCGCACGTCGGGGATGCCTATGCGACGTGCCGCGTCGGTCAGTGGCAGGGCAACGACTGCTTCCACGACGCTTTCTTCCCTGGTGACCAGCCGACGTACTTCTCCGAGGACCTCTCCGGTCTGCACGTGATCGGCCTGGACACCTACGACAAGCCGGGCAGCGGCGGCGATGCCGGTGGCATGTCGCCGGACCAGCTGGCCTGGTTCCAAGCCGACCTCGCGGCCCACCGCGACCAGCCGACCATCGTCTTCGGTCACCACCCGCTGGTCGTGCAGGACTCGGCTTTCCCGATCACCGCCAGCAAATCGCTGGACGCCGCGCAGGCATCGTCCATTCTGGACTGGTACGCGCACACGCCGGGTGTCTTCCTGCACCACGCGGGCCACACCCACCGCAACCACCGCACGATCAGCCCGGCCGCGCCTGGCGTGACGCTGCAGGAAGTCGCAGCGGCCAAGGAATACCCCGGCGGGTTCTCCATCCTCCGGCTGCACACCCACGGCTACGCGCTGAACTTCTACAAATCGCGCAGCGAACTCGCGCGCCGATGGAGCGAGCGCAGCCGCCAGGAGATCATGGGCACCTGGTCGCAGTTCGCGTTCGGCAACACAGTGGCGGACCGCAACACCGTGGTCGCACGGGACCTCTCCGGCCTCCACCGACCCCGACCGACCCACCCCCACACCCGATAGAGGGAAGGGTGAGGGGCACCCGTGCCCCAGTTACTTGGTCACGAGTGCCCCTCACCTGGGGGTGGCATAGGTGAAGGGCACCTTTCGCCAACATAGTTGGTAAAAGGTGCCCTTCACCTCTCACGCGAACGAGAACGCCGGGGCCGCTCGGGGGTTGGGGTTCAGGGTTTTTTGGTGATGATGGCTTCCCAGGGGCGGAGGTGCACGGACTGCGGTAGGTCCGGTGGTGTGTGGGGGTAGTTGCCGAGGAGGGTCCGGGCTCCGGCCCAGCCGTCGATGGCTTGGTCGGGGACGTTGATGTCGTGCGAGGAGAAGTTGGCCAGTACCAGTAGGCCCTGCTCGGCTGAGGTTCTGGTGAACGCGAAGATCTTGTTGTCGTCGGGGAGCAGCAGTGTGTAGGTGCCGTCGGTGACGAGTGGTTCCGACTTGCGCAGCTCGATCAGGGCGCGGTAGTGGGCGAGGACCGAATTCGGATCCTCCTCCTGGGCGGCGGCGTTGATGTTGGTGAAGTTCGGATTGACCGGCAGCCAAGGGGTTCCGGTGGTGAACCCGGCGTTTTCGGTGTCGTCCCACTGCATCGGCGTCCGCGCGTTGTCGCGCGAGCGCGCGCGAAGTGCCCGCAGCACGGCTTCCGGAGACTGGCCGAGCTGCCCCGTCGCCTCCGCGTAGTGGTTGCGCGACTGGACGTCGACGAAGTCGTCGATCGAATCGAACGGCATGTTGGTCATGCCCAGTTCCTCGCCCTGGTACACGAACGGCGTGCCGCGGTGCAGGTGGAGCACGGTGGCCAGCAGTTTGGCCGACTCCGCGCGGTGGTTCGTGTCGTCGCCCCACCGCGAAACCACGCGGGGTTGGTCGTGGTTGTTCCAGTACAGGCTGTTCCAACCCGCCTCCGCCAGCCCGGTCTGCCAGCGCTGCATGGTGCGCTTCAGGGCGACCAGGTCGAGCGGGCGCACGTCCCACCTGTCCCGCCCGTGATCCAGCTCGACGTGCTCGAACTGGAACACCATGTCGAGCTCGCGACGGGCCGGATCGGTGAGCAGGCGCGCTTGCGCCACCGAAGTCCCGGGTGTTTCGCCCACCGTGAGCAGCTCGTCGTCCCGTCCCGCGAACACTTCTCGGTGCATCTCCCGCAGGAACTCGTGCAGCCGCGGGCCGTTCGCGTAGCGCGTTTCGGCGTCGGCGTAGCGCGCGCCGTCGGCGGCGGGGGCGTCGGGGAGTTCGGCGGGCTTGGCGATGAAGTTGATGACGTCCATCCGGAAGCCGTCCACGCCCCGGTCCAGCCACCAGCGCATCACCTGGTGGACCTGCCCGCGGAGTTCGGGGTTCTCCCAGTTCAGGTCCGGCTGCTTCCGGGAGAAGATGTGCAGGTAGTACTCGCCGGAACGCTCGTCGAACTCCCATGCCGGGCCGGAGAAGCGCGAGCCCCAGTTGTTCGGCGTCGGCCGCCACCAGTACCAGTCCCGTTGCGGGCTGCCGGGGTCGCGCGATGCCTCGAACCACGGGTGCTCGTCCGAGGTGTGGTTGACGACGAGGTCCATCACGACCCGGATGCCACGGGCGTGCGCCTGCTCGATCAGCTCGTCGAAGTCGGCGAGGGTGCCGAACATCGGGTCGATGTCGTAGTAGTCGCTGATGTCGTAGCCGTTGTCGTCCTGCGGCGACCGGTAGACCGGGCTGAGCCAGACCGCGCCCACGCCGAGCGCCGCGAGGTAGTCGAGTCTGCCGATGATGCCGCGCAGGTCGCCGATCCCGTCACCGGTGGAGTCGGCGAAACTCCTCGGATAGATCTGGTACACGGTGGCGGTGCGCCACCAGCTCTGGTTGCGGACGGGTTCGGTCATGCGATGGCGCTTCCTCGGGGTGGGGCCAGCGGGGCGGTCATTGGAAGACGATCTCGGCGGCGTCCGCCCGGGAGAGGTCGAGTTCCATGCCGAGGCCGGGTTTGCCGTTGGGTCGCAGCAGCCCGTTGACCGGGTCCACCGGATCGGCGAGGAAGAACTGGTGAATCTGGTTCCACTTGACGAGGTGCTCCTGGTACGGGGTGTGCATCGGCGACTGGGTCAGCGAGAAGTGCAGGGTGGCCGCCGCGGAGTGGCCGTGCGGGATCGTCACGAGGTCGTGCGCGGTCGCGTAGGCCGCGATCTTCAGGGTTTCCGACAGGCCGCCGCACCAGTAGATGTCCGGTTGGACGACGTCGAGGGCGCCGTTGTCGATGAACCGCCGCATGCCCCACCGCGTGTACTCGTGTTCGCCACCGGCCAGCGGGATCCGCAGCCGCTGCCGCAGCTGGCGGTAGCTGTCGACGCGGTCGGGCATCGCGACTTCCTCCAGCCAGCGGGGCTGGTAGGGCGCGATCCGGTCGGCGAGTTCGGTGACGTAGGAAACGTCCATCGACTGCCAGCAGTCGAACATGATGTCGTAGTCCGCGCCGACGGCTTCCCGGACCGTGCGCACCAGGTCCACGTTCGCGCGCAGGCCTTCGTAGCCGCTGGCGGGCCCGTGCCGGAAGAACCACTTCTGGGCGCGGTACCCGCGCTGCTTGTACTCGGTGGCGCGGGCCCGCACGCGGTCGAGATCGCGCACCGAGAACCCCAGCATCGAGGCGTAGGCGGGCACCTCGTCGCGGGTGGGACCGCCGAGCAGGCGGTACACCGGCTGGTTCAGCCAACGGCCGCGGAGATCCCACAGCGCGCAGTCCACCGCGCTGATGGCGAGCATGGTGACTCCTTGGCGACCGTGCACCTGGGCGCGATGCAGCTGGTCCCAGAGCTTTTCGCCAGCGATCGGGTCGCGACCGGTGAGCAGCGGGCGCAGTTCCCGCGCGATGATCCACGCGACGGTTTCCGGAACGGGACCGGCGCGCCCGAGCAGCCCGTCGTCGGTTTCGATCTCGACGAAGTGGGCGGTGATGGCGAAGCCCTCGGGGCTCTGCTCACCGCCTTCGTGGTCGTCGCGCGTGCGGTACTCGGGGTAGACGTCGATCGGCCGGACCAGTCGCTCTTCCCAGTGGTCGCCGTCGGTGGGCATGGTCGCCCGGACGCGGCGGAGCCGGACATCGGTGATCACCACGGCTACACCGCCTGCCCGGTGGTCGGCGCCGCGGTTCGCCGCGTCGGCCGCCAGACGGTGAGGATGATGGTCAGCGCGATCATCGAGACCACCGACATACCGGCGAGCCAGAGCAGGCCGCCGTTGAAGTCACCGGTCTTCTCGCGAATGGCGCCGATGACGGCGGGGTTGACGACGCTGGAGAGGTTGCCGAGTGCGTTGATGAGCGCGATGCCGCCAGCGGCTGCCGCCCCGGTCATCATCGCGGTGGGCAGACCCCAGAAGACCGGCAGGACGCCGAAAACGCCGATGGACGTCACGCACAGCATCGCCAGTTTGATGATCGGCTCGCTGAATTCGGCGGCGCCGACGAGACCGACCAGCGAGATGGCGAGTGCGAGGTAGAGGCTGAACGCCCGCTTGCCCGCCCGGTCGGCGAGGCGGCCGAGGACGAGCATCCCGACCAGCCCGAACAGGTAGGGGATGGCGGCGACGAAGGTCGTCGTGGTGTTGCTCAGCCCGAACGGCTTGAGGATTTGCGGCAGGAAGGTGCTGATCGCGCCGTTGAGGTTGGTCAGCCCGTAGTAGGCCACCGCGAACATGATCACCTGTGCGCTGAGCAGGACCTTGAGCAGCCGGTGGCCGCGACCGGTGCTGGCGGCTTCGCGTTCGCGTCGCTCGCGCGCCAGCGTCTCGGTCAGCCAGGTCCGTTCCTCGGTGGTCAGGAACTTCGCCTTCTCCGGCGTGCCCGGAACGATGAACGGGATCAGCACGCCCAGCACCACGGCCGGTACTCCCTCGATGACGTACAGCCACTGCCAGCCGTGCAGGCCGAGCATTCCTTCGAGGTTGAGCAGCAGACCCGACAGCGGCGTGCCGATGATCAGCGCGATGGGGATGCCCGCGGTGAAGGCGGCCATGATGCGACCGCGGTAGGCCGCGGGGAACCACAGCGTGAGGTAGAAGATCACGCCGGGGAAGAAGCCCGCTTCGGCGGCGCCGAGCAGGGCGCGGGCCACGTACAGGCTCGGCACGTCCCAGACCAGGGCGTGGGCGGCCGCGATGATCCCCCAGGTCACCATGATGCGGGCGATCCACCAGTGCGCGCCGAATCTCGCGAGCGCGAGGTTGGACGGCACTTCGAGCAGCACGTAGGGCACGAAGAACACGCTCGCTGCCACGCCGAAGGCGACGGCGCTGATGCCGAGGTCGGCGTTCATGGTGAGCGCGGCGATCCCCAGGTTGGCGCGGTCGATGATCGCGACGAAATAGCCGGCGATGAGAACTGGAAGCAGTCTCATCGACAGCTTCCGGACTATCCGTGACTCAAGCATCGAACGAACCTCCGTTGGTTTCGCATCGGCACCTGGCGTGCCGCCGCGACGCTACCGGAAACGTTTCCGGCTTGGTAGTGGCATGTCATGGCAAGATGGGCGGGTGGGAAAAACGGGCGGTATCGGAATCCGCGAACTGGCCGCGGAGCTCGGCATGTCGATCAGCACGGTCTCCCGGGCCATGAACTCCCGGGCCGAGGTCAGCGCCGCGACGAAGGCGCGGGTCATGGCGGCCGCCGAGCGGCTCGGCTACCAGCCCAACCAGTCCGGGCGCACCCTCCGCCGGGGCATCACCGGAGCTGTGGCGCTCGTCATGCAGACCAACACCGCCCGCACCGAGATGGGCGAGACCTTCTACTTCAGCCTGTGCAACGGACTTCAGCAGGTGCTCGCCGCGCAGTCGCTCGACCTCGTGCTGCTGCCCGTGGGGCCGTCGACCGATCCCGATCAGTTCCTGGTCAACGCGGTGGACCGGCACATCGCCGACGCCTTCATCATCGCGAATACGCGCCCGGCCGATCGTCGCGTCGAGTTCCTCGCCGAGCGCGCGGTCCCGTTCGTCACGCTCGGCCGGGGCGGTACCTCCGAGCACGCCTGGCTCGATCTCGACTTCGAGGGCGTGGCCGCGCAGTCGGTCGCGCGGCTCCTCGCGTTCGGCCACGAACGGATCGCACTGGCCTCCGACGACCGCGACATCAACAGCACGTCCGAGTTCATCGGTGGCTACCGGCGAACCCTGGCCGAGCACGACGTGTCGGTGGAACAGACCTGGGAAATCCGGGTCCCGGACTCCCCCGAAGGCGGCGCGATGCTGGCGGAGCACCTGCTTGAGATGCCCGTCTGCCCGACGGCGGTGGTGCTCGCCCAGGAGACGCTCGCGCTCGGCCTTTACCGGCGGCTGTACCGAGCAGGGGTGCGACCGGGGCAGGACCTGGCGGTGGTCGGCTTCCGCAAGAACCCCGTCTGCGCGTACCTGGAACCGTCCCTGACCAGCTTCGAAGTTTCGCTTGAGAACTACGGAAAACGACTCGGCGAGATCGTCCTCGAACAGCTCGCGCCGAGCGCTCGTGGCGAATGCGGCAGGCAGGAGGTGTGGTCGATGGCGGTGGCGCCGGGCGAAAGCGACGGCTACCCGCCGCGCGCCACACCACGCCTGACAGACCGCAGCAACGCCACCGACACCCGGACCGCACCCGCCGAGCCCCGCTGACCACCGAACCGGCTAGCTCGTGTTTTCCGGCAATGCCGGGAAGTCCGGGGGCTGCGGCGTTTCAGGCCCAGCTTGCGTTTAAAGGTGAGAAAGCCTGTTGCTCAGGTCATTGCGGTGACCTGCTCTCGTAGCGGGGTCCAGAGTTGCCCGGTTTCGATTGCTGCCTCCAGGTCGGTGTCCAGACCTCGGTGTCGGGTACGTCCACCCTTCTGGCGTCGAGGTAGTCGCGAAGTTTGGTGAGTGCGGGATGTGCGTTGTCGTCGCGCCAGATCAGTGACATCGGGTAGACCGGTGTCGGGTCACGCACCGGTATGCGCCGCAGGTCGTAGTTGTCCGGCCAGAGATATCGTGAGCGTTCGCCGACAAGGGTCGCCAGGTCGGACGAGTCCGCGATCTCGTCCAGCAGGGTCTCGTTCCCGAAGACCGGCCCGAGCATGTCGATCGCGAGTCCGAACGTGGTGGTGAGTTCGGCGTAGTAGTCGGCCACCTCGCCACGGGCGGCCAGGCCGGGCATCCAGATTCGGTGTCCGGCGAGTTGTGCGGGCGTGACGGCGTGAACGTTGGCGAACGCATGGCCGGGTCCAACGAGCAGTTGGTGCGACTCGTCGATCACGCGGGCAGTGTTGATCGCCTCGGGCAGGTGCTGCTGCGGGGGACACCGTGGAAGGTGGCGTCGATCGTTCCGGCCTCGACAGCGGCGATGGCCGCGTCGACGTCAGCGTCCAGGGTCACGACATCCAGCTCGATCTCGGGATACATGCGGTAGAAGTTCTGCAGAAGCACCGCTGGCGCGATCCGCCGGTTGACAACGTCGACGCGCTGCGCGCGCCGCCCAGGACGCACGGACGCGTCGGCCCGCTCTGCTACCCGGAGGAGTTCACGGGCGTGGGGCAGGAATGCCTGGCCGTCGATGGTGAGCTGGGCGCCGCGGGCCGTGCGGGTGAACGGGCGCACCTTCAGGTCTTTCTCCAGCGCGGCGATTCGCTTGGAGACGGCCTGCTGGGTGATCGACAGCGCGGCGGCGGCTTCCTGGAACTGGCCAGCGTCCGCAGCGGCGATGAAGGTGCGCACGGCGTCGAGGTCCACGCACCAAACCGTACCCGCACAACAGAGTGTTGTGGCTCGCCGCCGATTCAGTTGTTTGACCTGCTTTCTCGGCTTTGTCTTTGATCAGGGCGATCAAAGACGAGTTGTCGCAAGCGGAAGGTGCGGTGCCTGGTGGCCAGAAGATCCCTGGGTCGGCAGTTCGGATGGTTGTGGGCGGCATACGCGGTCAGCGCCTACGGCACCGGGCTGGGGTTCGGCGCGTTCCCATTGATCGCCGTGCTTGTGTTGCATGCCGGCCCAGCCGAGGTCTCCGCGCTGTCCGCCGTGGGGCCGGCAGTGGGCGCGCTGATCGCGTTGCCGCTCGGGCCGTGGGTGGAGTTCCGCCGCAAACGGCCGGTGATGATCGCGATGGACCTCGCCCGGTTCGCGGTCATGATGACGATCCCGATCGCCTACGCCTTCGGCTGGCTCAATTTCGTCCAGTTGCTGGTCGTTTCGGCCGTGGTCGCCACGGCCAATATTCCTTCGACATCGATAGTCTTGTGGGCACACCGTGAACCTGCTTGGCGCTGGCGGATCTTGGTCAACTTGTAGACTAAACACGACTCTGTAATTATACTCGATCATGTCAATAGTCGACAACTGTCCACAAGAGAGGAAACATAGATGGGGAAAGCTGAAGACCTGCTGATAAATCTACTCGCCGCGGCGATCGGATTCACTGTCGCGTGGCTACGATCACGGGCACAGCGGATTATTGAACGCCGTCGAGCAAAGAAGTTTTGGCGCCCTTTCTACGAAGGTGACCTGAAGGTTGTCCTGGCAGTCTTCAACGATTTCTCGCATATCGAGTGGGAACGCTCAGGAGTTGCAGGAATTGGCGATGTTGTCGCAATGAACGAGATCGAGCGTCGTTTACGACAAATAAGCAAAGAAAAATACTCGATCGAGTTTGCACATCGAATGGACGGCACGGAGTTCCGGGCCAACATGGTGCTTATTGGCGGCGCCGATTCAAATCGAGTAACGCGCAAGGTAATGGACCTACTTCCTTTGACCGTGACGTATGCGGATCCCGAATCCAATGATGTGTCCTTTGTGGACAATCTAACCTCTGAGAGACTGGATCCAGTTACCGATGAAGAAGGAAAATTGGCGCGAGACCAGGGAATTGTCGTCCTGGCGACCAATCCGTACGATCAATCCAAGAAGATCCTTATTGTAGCTGGCAGTTACGGATTTGGATCAGCTGCCGCGGCGGAACTCGTCGGCAGCCCAGAGTTTTTAACTCATCCCCTTGTGAAGACTGGTAAGAACCTGGAAGTATTTTTCACTACCGACATCCTAGAGGGCGCTGCCCAGAAAGCTAGAGTCGTCTGTGTTCGCGAGCTAGTACCGGTGGAGAACTAACCCAAATGATCAACCGTCATGGTTAACAACCCCGATCTTGGTTGGTGACACGGTGGACGGTTAAGACGGTGTGGCCGGTTGTAGGGTCTGACGCGCCGCTGTTACCAGTAATTCTGGGGGTGTGCGGTGGCCGGTGGTGTTGCAGGCATATCGGTTCGCGCTGGATCTAACAATGGTACAAGTGGCGGTGTTGCGGTCATATTGCGGTGCGCAGCGGTTCGCCTACAACTGGGGCTTTTCGCGGGTGAAGGCAAACCTAGTGCCTCGTCAGGCAACGTTGATCAGGTAATCGGGGTGTCGGATCTTTGAGTTGATCGCGAAGCCGCTTTTGGGGCGGGGGCGCTGGTTGTGCCAGCGGATGTAGGCGCCGATGGCGGCGTTTTGCTCGTCGTGGCTGCGGTGATCGGTTCCGCTCAGGGCGAAGTAGCGTAGTGCGGCGAACTCGCACTCGATCCAGTTCAGAAACGATACGTTGGTCGGAGTGAACACCAGCTCGCTAAGCGCCCGCCGGACATTCGCACGGAAATCCATTTAGGACATACAAGGGACCTCGCCCGAGGCTTCCCGAAGACTCGAAACCACCGCGACATTCCGCCGTTCGGGCCTTGTTCGGCCCGTCGGGCTCTGTTCGAGTAATTTCCGGAAGAAAGACGACCCGGGAGGAGATCGGATGTCCAGCGTTGCCAAGCGGCGCAGTCTTGCCGTGCTGAGCTGTGTGATCGCCGTACCAGCGCTGGTTCTCGGCGTGTCGAGCGCCAGCTCCGGTTGGGCCCAGAAGCCCGCAGCCCAACCATCAGGGGCCGAGGCGCACGACGTCAGCCTGGCCGT
This sequence comes from Saccharopolyspora antiqui, assembly GCF_052246905.1. Lineage (NCBI taxonomy): Bacteria > Bacillati > Actinomycetota > Actinomycetes > Pseudonocardiales > Pseudonocardiaceae > Saccharopolyspora > Saccharopolyspora antiqui. The sequence goes on along the minus strand of NZ_JBQQBO010000029.1, from coordinate 80,331 downwards.
CCACTGTGGAACCGCTGCGCTGGACCGCGCGGAAACCCCTCCCGAACTCGGGGCGGCCTACGAGGCCATGTTCCAGGAAGCCACCCAGGCCGGTTACCGCGTGCTGCACAGCGGCGGACGGGCCGTCGACGCCGTGCAGGCCGCCATCGTCGTGATGGAGGACAACCCGCTGTGCAACGCCGGTCGCGGCGCGGTGTTCAACGAGGACGGCGAGAACCAGCTCGACGCGTCCATCATGGACGGCAGCGATCTCGACGTGGGCGCGGTCGCGGGCGTGGAGAACGTCAAGAACCCGATCAAGGCCGCGCGGCTGGTGATGGACAAGTCCCCGCACGTGCTGATCGCCGGTGAAGGCGCGGACGACTTCGCCGCCAGGAACGGGATCGAGATGGTGACCCAGGACTACTACTGGACGCCGGAGCGCTGGGATTCGCTGCTGGAAGCGAAGAAGAACGCCGCCAGCGTCAGCGGGGAAGAACACGGCACCGTGGGCGCGATCGCCGTCGACTCGCACGGTGACCTCGCCGCCGCCACCTCGACCGGTGGCCTGACGAACAAGATGGTCGGCCGGGTCGGTGATTCGCCGATCGCCGGAGCCGGGACCTACGCCGACAGCCAGTTCGTGGCCGTCTCCGGAACCGGTACCGGTGAGGCGTTCATCCGGGCCAACGCGGCCCGCGAGGTGGCGGTTCAGATGGAGCACCGCGGCCTGGACGTGACCCGCGCGGCGCAGGCCGCGATCGACCGGGTCGCCAGGGTCGGCGGCGAGGGCGCCTTGATCGCGCTGGACCACGACGGTGAGTTCACCGTGCCCCGCATCGGCACCGCCAAGTACGCCTGGGTCACCAACTCCGGCGACGTCGAGACGCGCTTCTACCGCAACTGAAATCCACCGCACAGCACCCTCGCCGGGCCGGGAATCGGCCCGGCGAGTGATCACTTGAGGGAACAGGGGGTGAATAGCAGGGGAATTGGTCGGTGAAGTGGGGTGCACGCCCCCACTGCCTCAATAGGTTGACGACCCCATCTGTTGCTCGCGCGAACGGAGCCGGTCGTGGCCAACCTCCCCTGGGAGCTCATCCTCGCGGTCACGGGTGCGCTCGTTCCGATCATCGCCTTCCTGTGGGAATTCGCACTCGTCGGCCGCAAGCGGCTGGGCTACCGGGTGCAGATGGACACCGCCCCCACCGCTGTCGACACCTTGCACGCCGGGGCGTGGCGGCGGTTGGAACGGGCCGACGGCGGACCGTTGACCGACCCGTCGTTCGCCCTGATACGCATCGAGAACATCGGCACCACCAACATCGCCGAAACCGACTACGCCTTCCCCGAGAACACTCCCGTGGGAATCCGCGTCAGGTTTCCCGGTCGCCGGATCGCCGGAGTCGTGGTGACCGAGCTCAGCGACCCGACGCTGGCGACCTACTTCGGCGAGAAAGCGCCCGGGCTGAGCATGTCGGACCTCGACGAGGCCGGGCAGACGGTCGGTCTCGTCGAACTGCCCAAGGTCAAGTTGAACAGCTCCGACCACTACAAGGTCCTGGTCGTCCTGGAACGCGCGGAAGGCTTCGTCCTGGAACCCGCGAAGAGCACCGAGAGCGGGTTCCCGGATCCCGAGGTCGTCGGGACCATCAGCGGCGGGGTGGCCAGCGGGAAGGTGCACAAGACCAAGGGACAGACCGGAACCCCCCGCTGGGTCGTCGCGCTGGTCTGCTTCCTGCTGATGGTCAGCCTCGCCGAGCCCTTCATCTTCGAACTCACCAGTGGGCGGTCGGCCCCGCTGGACTGCGCCACCGGAAATCTCACCGTCACCGGCTCCACCGCCTTCGAACCCGTGCTGCGGGAGGCCGCCGACACGTACGCGCGATCCTGCCCCGACAGCGGTTTCGCCTTCGACATGCACGGCAGCGCCCAGGGTCTCGAACTGCTCAACCGCACGCGATCGCCGGAGATGGTGGCGTTCTCCGACGGTGTCAAGGGCGACCGGCTCCCCGAACTGCTGCCGCGCCCCACGGCGTTCCTGCTGTTCACGATCGTCATCAACCGGGATGCCGGTGTCCAGGACCTCACCCTGGCGCAGGTCAGGGACGTCTTCAGCGGGCGGATCGCCAACTGGCGCGAGGTGGGCGGCAACGACGTGCCGGTTCGCATCGTCGACCGGGAAGCCCTCTCGGGTACCCGAGCCACGCTGGAGCAGCGGATCCTCAGCGGCGCGGTGGAACCCGGCGAGAACTCCAACGACTGCGTCGAGCCCATCAACGACAGCTTGCGCGGCGTCGTCGTCCGCTGCCGACGTGCCGACACCGGCAGCATGCTGGACGCCGTGGTCGGCACCTCCGGCGCCATCGGCTACAGCGAACTGCGGGCCGCCACCGATCGCACGGACCTGCTGCGGGTCCGCATCGACGGCCAGGACGCGACCCTGGAGGCGGCCGACCACGGCGCCTATCCGTTCTGGCAGACCGAATACGCCTACACCTTCGGCGAACCCGCGGCCAGCTCGCTGGCCGCCAGCTTCATGCGCTACCTGACCAACCAGGTCGGCAGCGACATCATCCGCTCCTACGGCAACCGCCCGTGCGCCGAACTCGCGAACCCGGTGCTGTGCCGCCCGACCGATGGGTGACGGGTTTCGGCTGGTGCGCGCCTATGCCGGGCCGTAGCGGACCGGCTCTTCGGCTGCCGCCATCTCCATCTCGGCCGTGGCCTGGATGAGTTCGACGAGTTCCGGGTCCAGGCCCGGGCTGAACTCCTCCGGGCGTTCCGGAGCGATGTCCATGGGGACGCCCTCGGGTGCCTGCGCCATCCGCAGCACCTCGCCGTTGCGTGCGGAGGGTGAGCTCCCTTGGAAGACCTTCCCCGCCTCGGAGAGGTTGTCGAGGTTGAACGTGTACTGCTTGTTGTGCATGCCCCGCTCCAGGAGCGTCGCGACCTCCGGGTACCGCTCGGCGCTGGTCTTCGGGATCGGCAGCGTCTTGCCCCAGTTGATCCCGAGGCTTTCCAGGGCCTTGGCGTAGGCGTTCTCGTGCGCCTGGTCGCGCACGATCAGGTAAGCCACCGTGGACCGCAGGGTCCGGTTCGAACTCATCTCGTAGATGCGGCACTTCTGCAACCGTCCGGTGGATTCCAGCATCAGGTTGTACAGCAGGTCGAGCACCAGGTTGCCGCTGGCGTAGATGTAGGACCCGGACCAGGGATTGCCGACCGCGTCGACCGGCAGCGCGCCCTGGGCACCGACGAGGAAGTGGTGGATGTTGCCTTCCGACAGCGCGTTCGACAACGGCGTGCTACCACCGGCCGCTGGCTGGTCGAGCGGTTCTCGTTCCGCACCGCGGTAGTGCGGCGAGCCATCGGTGAGCCGAGCGATCGTGGTGGCGATCAACTCGACGTGGCTGATCTCCTCGGTTCCGATTCCGTACAACAGATCCCGGTAGGGTTTGCCATCCGCTCCACGGAAGTTGAAGCTCTGAAAGAGGTATTGCATCATCGTTCGCATTTCGCCGAACTGGCCGCCCAGCCCCTCCTGCAGGGCGTTGGCGGCAGCCGGATCCGGTTCGTCGGCCACTATCTCGTTGATCATGCGCTGGACGTGGAAGAACATCGCTGACTCCTCTGGTGACCTGAAGCTCTTCGTGCGCACCTGAAGTCGTTGCCGATCAAGGCTTTTGTTCGAATGCTCCACTTCGGCGCATCCGCCACTCGGCGCCGCACAACGTGTTCGCGACCTTCAGCAACGGCCGAAGCAGGCGCAACAACCAACTCTAAGACCGGTGCGACTCACCAGCCAGACGACCTTGAGCCGCCCCCACCAGCTGAACGAACCTGTCGAGAATCTGGCTACGCGGTGACGAAAAACCGACCGAATCGGCAAACAGTCCACAGGAGACAATCGATCAATCCCGGCCTCGACAGCACCTCAGCCGCGTGCCGCACGCTGCTGGACCTGCTGCCCCGGACGATCCCAGGCGACGCCGGAGGAGCAGGTCCAGGCTCACCACTCGGCGAACGAGCCGTCGTCGTGGCGCCACACCGGTGGCCGCCAGCGGTGACCGCGTGCCGCGGCCTCGCGCACCGCGTCCTCGTCGATCCGCACGCCCAATCCCGGGGCGTCCCAGCGCTTGATCGCACCGCGCGGGAACGCGAACGGCTCGCGGTCGAGAACGTAGTCGAGCAGCTCGGCATCGGTGTTGTAGTGGATTCCGATGCTCTGCTCCTGGATCAGGAAGTTCGGGGTCGCGAACGCCACCTGCAGGCTGGCCGCGAGCGCGAGCGGGCCGAGCGGGCAGTGCGGCGCCAGCAGCGCGTCGAAGGTCTCGGCGAGCGAGGCGATCCGGCGCACCTCCGAAATACCGCCCGCGTGCGAGAGATCCGGCTGCACGACCGCGATCCCCGCCCGCAGCGCGGGCAGGAAGTCCGTTCGCGAATAAAGCCGCTCACCGCAGGCCACCGGCACGGTGCTGGCCGACACCACGTCGCCGAGCCGGTGCGTGTACTCCGGCAGCACCGGCTCCTCCACGAACAACGGGTGCAGCGGCGCCAGTTCCGGGATGATCCGGCGCGCCGCGGCGGTCCCCAGACGGCCGTGGAAGTCGACGGCGACGTCGCGGGAGTCGCCCAGCACCTCGCGCACCGCGGCGAGCCTGGCCACCACGTCGTTGACCTCGGCGCGGTCCGGCATCCGGCCGATCCGACCGGAGGCGTTCATCTTGACCGCCGTCAGCCCGGCCTCGACCTGTTCGGCCGCCGCCTCGGCGACGGCGGAGGGCTCGTCCCCGCCGATCCAGCCGTAGACCCGGACCTCGTCGCGCACCGCACCGCCGAGCAACTGGTGCACCGGCACGTCGAGGGACTTGCCGAGGATGTCCCACAGCGCCTGGTCCAGCCCGGCGACCGCGCTGGAGAGCACCGGGCCACCGCGGTAGAACGCGGCCTTGGTCAGCAGCTGCCAGGCGTCCTCGATGCGGCGCGGATCCCGCCCGATGAGCAGGTCGGACAGCTCGTCCACCGCCGCGCGAACCGTCTCCGCCCGGCCCTCCACCACCGGCTCGCCCCAGCCGACGATGCCTTCGTCGGTGGCCACCCGGCAGAACAGCCACCTCGGCGGCACCAAGAACGTCTCTACGGAAGTGATTTTCACTCGGTGTGCTTCGCTTTCTCTGCTACTTCGCCGATCAGGTCGGCCACGTCGCGGGACGCCTTGTCCAGCAACGAGGTCACGGCGGCCGCCGCCGCCTCCGGGTCGCCGTCGCGGACGGATTCCACCACGACGGCGTGGCTCGGCACCGGGTCGTCGGGACCTGCCTCGTGCACGAGTGCGTCGCGCAGCCGCAGGGCCGGTTCGGTGAACACGTCCATCCTGGCCAGCATCTCGTTGTGAGTGGCCCGCAGCAGGGCGCGGTGCCAGCGCAGGTCCGCCGCCACCTCGGCCTCGGCGCCCCCGCCGACGGCTTCGCGCATCGCCGCCAGTGCGGCGTCCAGCTCGGCGAGGTCGCGCTCGTCGCGGCGCAGCGCGGCCATCGACGCGGCGGCCGGTTCGACGACCGCGCGCACCTCGGCGAGATCGCGCAGCACGGCGGCGGTGTCACCGGCCTCGCTGCGCCACCGGATCACGTCGCTGTCCAGCAGGTTCCAGTGCTCGCGGGCCCGCACGTAGGTGCCCCGCTTCTGGCGCGCCTCGACCAATCCCTTGGCCGCCAGCACTTTCATGGCCTCGCGCAGCGCGGTCATGCTCACGTCCAGGTCGCGGCCGAGCGCCCCGAGGTCGATGATGTCGCCTTGCGCGATCTCCCCGGACACGATGCGCGCGCCGAGCGTGGCCACGGTCTGCCCGTGCACACCCCGCCCGCTGTAGGCACTCATGAACCGCTCCTCCCCGTCCGTGACGCCGTCACGACGACATCTTGTAGACGCTCCAGCCCCCGTCGACGGTCAACGCGGCACCGGTGATGAACGACGCCTCGTCGCTGGCGAGGAAGGCGATGGCCGACGCGACCTCCTCCGGCCTGCCCAACCTTTTCACGACGGTCTCCTCGGCACTGCGCTGGCGATCGGCCTCGCCGATGTCGTCCCAGGCCGCGGTGAGCACCGGACCGGGCAGCACCGAGTTCACCCGCAGCGCGGTGCCGTACTCGACGGCGAGCTGGCGGGCCAACCCGGTGAGCGCCGATTTGGTCGCCGCGTAGGCCGGTCTGCCCGGCAGCCCGACGAGCGCGTGCACCGACGAGGTCAGCACGACCGATCCGGCGCCGTCGCGCGACAGGTCGGCCAGACATGCCCGGAAACCGAGGAAGGCGCCGGTGAGGTTCACCGACAGCTGGCGGTCCCAGGACGCCAGGCTCGTCTCGTGGGCGGGCCGCACATCGACCGTGTAGGCGTTGCTGACCAGCACGTCCACCGGCCCCAGTTCGGCGCGGCAGCGCCAGATGGCCTTGGCCCAGTCGGTCTCGGAGCTGACGTCGCAGCGCACCGCGACGGACCTGCCGCCCGCCGCGATGATCCGCTCGGTGACCTGGTGCGCGTCCTCGGCGATGTCGAGCACCGCGACGGCCGCGCCGTCGGCGGCCAGCCGCAGCGCGGTGGCCGCGCCGATGCCCTGCGCCGCGCCGGTCACCACCGCGACCTTGCCGCCCAGCCGTCCGCTCATCGCGATGCCTCCGCGCGGCTGCGCGCGACGCCCGCGCGCACCCGTTCCCCTGTGCTGTCAGTGAGTTCCAGGGCCCGCTGCTCGTCGGCGGCGGGCACGTCCAGTGTGGTCGCCCGGCCCGCCCGGACCTCGACGGCCCCCTGCCCGGCCGCGAGTTCGCCGTCGCGGTAGGCGACGAACTCGCCGACCAGCCGTCCGTCGCGCAGTTCGGGTGGCCGGGTCCAGTGGCCCGCGGGTGTCACGTCGTGCACGGCCCCGGAACCCGGTGTGACCGCGCAGTCCAGTGTCAGCGTGGTCCGCTCCCCCGGCGCCAGCGTGGTGAGCGGGCCGAGCACCTCGCACTCGACGATCCGGGCTGGCGGGTCGAGGTCGCCCAGTGCGGCCAGCGGTTCGGGGAGCGGGCACTCCAGCCACACTTCCACGCGCGATCCGCGGTCGGGGTACTCGGCCGCGTCGTCGACGGTGAACGACTGCGTGAGCGTCGCCCCGCCCCCGATGTGGGCCAACCACCCGGTGGCGGCGGGGAAACCGAGCTTGCCGACCACGTCGCGGTGCGGGATGTGCACCCGATCACCGGGCAGCTTCGCCCAGTCCGGGTATCCGGTTCCGGCCAGCAGCCGGGTCACCTGCGCTGGGCTCGCCAGATAAGTCCCGCCCGCTCCTTCGGCGGCCAACTGCGTGACGTTCCACAGCGACCAGCGCACGGTGCGTTCGCTGGTGTTCCGCGCGGTCAGCTCCAGCCGGTAGCCGCACCGGTCGCGGCGCAGTTCGAACCGCCGGGTCAGCCGCAGCCCGGTGCGCGGATCGTCGCCGCTGGTCAGGGTGACGGCCGCGAGTTCGCCGTCCTGCCGGATCTTCGCCGTGTACGGGCCGGAATCGAGCACCGGATCGGGCGGGCCAGCCCACTGCGTCTCATCGTCCCAGCCCTGCGGCGCGGGCCAGGTCTTGTCGCCGCCGTAGTTGACCCAGTCGCCGAGGCTGCCCGACCGCGGCCGGTGCACCCGGCCCGACCGCAGCCGCAAATCGTCGGTGAGCAGCCGGTCGTTGCGCCACAGCAGTTCTCGTCCGTCCGAATCGGACAGTAGACCCGGGGACAGTAGACGCAACGACAGCAGCCGCCCGCCGAGCTCGGGAACGAGACCGAGGCGCAGCACGCCGTTGTCGAGCCAGAGCACCTCGCCCCCGGCGTCCCGCTCCACGCGCGGCGCGCGGCTCATGGCCGCAGCTCCGCCGACGGCAGCAGGACGACCTTGCCCCGGCTGGCCCCGGCGGCCAGCGCGTAGGCCTTGTCGGCCGCCTCCAGCGGGAACCGGTCGCTGACGACGGTCTCCGGGCGCAGCCTCCAGCGGGCCAGGTTCGCGGCGAGCTCGGTCATCGCCGTCAGCGAGGTCACCCACGACGCGTGCAGCGTCAACTGCTTGTGCAGCAACGCATCCGACACCTCGGTCTCCAGCGTGCCGCCCTCGCCGACCAGCGACACCCGGCCCCACTCGGCGGCTCCGGCGATGGCCGTGGCCCGGCCCGCTCGCGAGCCCGAGCAGTCGATGGTGGTGATCGCGCCCGGCGCGTGCAGCACGTCGGCGACCACGGCGGCCGTTGCCTCGGCGTCGGTCGCTGGGGCCACCGTCGCGTCGAACACCCCCAGCTGGTCCGCCCATTCGCGGCGCCGCGCGGACAGTTCGACCCCGACCACGCGCCGCGCGCCCATGCCCTTGCCGATCACCCCGGCCGCCAGCCCCACCGGGCCTAGCCCGACCACCAGCAGATCGCCGTCGCCGTTGACGCCAATGCGGCGCAGTCCCTCGTAAGCGGTCCCGAAACCACAGGCGATCAGCGCACCATCCACATAGGACAAGCTGTCCGGCAGCGGGACGCAGGTGGACTCCTCGGCGAGCACGTACCGCGCGTGCCCGCCGTCGCGCTGCCAGCCGTAGGCCTGCCGCTGCGGCGCGGTGCAGCTGATGAAGTAGCCGCGCCGACAGTTGTCGCACAGGCCGCAGCCCGCGATGTGGTAGACGATCACCCGGTCGTCGACGCCGAACCGCGTGCCACCCGGCCCGGCGGCGACGATCCGCCCCGCTGGCTCGTGCCCGGCGACCACGCCCTGGTAGGCCGGGCCGTCGACGCCGCGATGCCCCTTGTGCTCGTGGTAGATGTAGCCGATGTCGGAACCGCAGATCCCCGAGGCACCCACCTCGACGAGCACCTGGTGCGGCCCCGGCTCCGGCACTGCCAGCTCGCGCAGCACCGCGGTGGAGTCGCCGGGCAGGTACACCCCCCGCATGACGTTGCCGGACACCCGTGTCTCCTCTCTCATCAGGTTTCCCTCGTGGCGCGGGCGCGCTTGGTGATCACGACGTTCACCAGCACCGCGACCACGATGATCACGCCGCGCACCACGTTCTGCAGGAACGAATCCACCCCGAGCAGCACCAGCCCGTTGCTGATGACGGTGATGAACACGACGCCGAACAGCGTGCCCAGCATCGAACCGCGCCCACCGGCGAGGGCCGTGCCGCCGATGACGACCGCGGCGATCACGTCGAACTCCAGCCCGGATGCGGCGCCGCCGTTGCCCGAGCCCAGCCGCGCGGCCAGCAGCACGCCGGTGATGGCCGACAGCACGCCGGTGGTGGCGAACAGCAGCACCCGCACCCTGGCGAGGTTGATACCGGCCATCCGGGCGGCCGGGGCGTTGCCGCCGACGGCGTAGACGGACCGGCCGTAGCCGGTGTAGCGGGCGAGGTAGGCGAAAGCGAAGAACAGCACCACCATCACGACCGCCGGGGTCGGGACGCCGAGGATGCTGCCGCCGAGCACGTCCATCAGCCCGCTTTCCGGCAGCACCACCGGAAGCGCGTCGGTGAGGTACAGGCCGAGGCCGCCGAGCGCGCTCCACACGCCCAGCGTCGCGATGAACGACGGCACGTCGAAGCGGGCCCGAAGCCATCCGGCCAGCGCACCCCACGCCGCGCCCGCCACCAGGGTGAGCAGGATGGCGGGGCCGATGCCAAGACCCCACTCCGCGGCGCCCTTGGCCATCAGCACCGACGAGAACGCCACCGCCGGGCCGATGCTGATGTCGATCTCGCCCGCGATGATCACCAGGGTGACGCCCCACGCGGCGATGCCCACGGTGGCCGCATCGCGCAGGATGCCGAGTTGGTTGTCCAGGCTCAGGAATCCGGCCGCGGTGCTGCCGAGCACGATGTAGAGCACCACGATCGCCACGATCAGGCCGATCTCGTTGAGCGAGCGTCCCGCGAAGCGGCGGCCCGCCGCACGGCCGCGTTGCTCCGGCCTCGTCTGGGTAACGGTCATTGTCGTCCTCATGTCGGTTCTCGAAGTCTGTCTTTGTTTTTTGAAAGCGGCGCAGCCGCTTAGCCCACCTACGGCACCCGCACCGCCGCGGGTTCTCAGACGTCGTCTCGCGAGGACAGCCACGACGTGGTGTATAGGAATACATGATGTCGGGGATCCCGGAGTCGAGACGGCGTCTGAGGTTCCGCCACCCGCACCGCAAAGCAAAACGAGCTCGGAGACAGTCATTCAGGCCGCCATCGCGGCGGAGAGCACTGAATCGGTAGTTAGGTCGGGTCCGGTAAGTTCGCCTGCGACGCGCCCGCCGCGCAGTGCCAGGACCCGGTCGCACACCAGGGGGAGTTCTTCCAACTCGCCGGAGACGAACACGACCGCGGCTCCGCCGTCGGCGAGTTCCCGCACCAGGCGGTAGATCTCGGCCTTGGACTGCACGTCGACGCCTCTGGTCGGTTCGTCGAGCAGGAGAACCCGGCTGCCCGCGTGCAGCCACCTGCCGATGACGGCCTTCTGCTGGTTCCCGCCGCTGAGGTTCACGATGGGTGTGCGGGCGGAGGCCGTCGCGATCGACAGCCGCGCGATTAGCTTGGCCGCCGCCCTGCGCACCTTGCCGGGCCGCACGGTCGGGCCCGAGCTGACGGAGTCGAATTTGGACAGCACCAGGTTCTCGTCCACGCCGAGCAGCGGCACGACTCCCTCGTTCTTGCGGTCCTCCGGGGTCATCCCGACGCCGAGCCGCTTCATCACCGCCGCGCTCGGGCGGCTGATCTCGCGGCCGTCGACGCTGACCGTCCCGGCGGCGGCCGGGGTGAACCCGGCGACGGCGCGCAGCACTTCGGTGCGGCCCGAGCCCATCAGGCCGCCGAGTCCGAGCACCTCGCCGGGGAACACGTCGAACGACACGTCCAGCACCTTCGGCGGCACGGCGAGCCCGCGCACCGACAGCAGCGGCCGCCCGGTGCGGTCGACCTCCCGCGCGGGCGGGCGCGCGTCTGCCGCGGCGCTGTCGCCGAGCATCAGGGACACGATGCTCGCGGTGTCGGCCGCGCCGATGTCGACGGTGTCGACGATTTGGCCGTCGCGCATCACGGTGGCGCTGTGCGCGATCCGGCGGATCTCCTCCAACCGGTGGCTCACGTAGAGCACGGCAACTCCGGCCGAGGCGATGCGGGTGACGGTTTCCAGCACGACGTCGACTTCGGCGGCGGCCAGCGCGCTGGTCGGCTCGTCGAGGATCAGCAGGCGCGGCTGCTCGCGCACCGCCCGGCCGATCTCCACCAGCTGACGCGCGGCCAGCGACAGCGAGCCGACCGGGGCGGCGGGATCGATGTCGATGCCCAACCGCTGGAAGACCGCTGCCGCGCCGGTCCGCATCGCGGTGTAGTCGATGGTCCGCCCGCGCCGCGGCCAGCGGCCGAGGTACATGTTCTCGGCGACGCTCAGCTCGGCGACCAGGCTCAGTTCTTGGTGCACGGTGCTGATGCCGAGTTCGGCGGCGCGGCGCACGCCGCCGGCGCCGAGCCGGTCACCGGCCACCGCGACGCTGCCCCGGTCCAGTCGCTCCACTCCGGACAGCGCCCGGATCAGCGTCGACTTGCCCGCGCCGTTTCGGCCGAGCAGTGCGCGGATCTCGCCCGCCCGGATGGTCAGGTCGGCATCGGTCAGCGCCCGCACACCGGGGTAGTGCTTGGTGACACCGTCGACCACGACGACGGGTTCGGTGACGTCGGCAGCCACAGCTTCTCCTCCGCTGGGAATGGTGTTCGGTCGGGACGCGGCGATCACGGCACGCCGTCGGGGTGGGCGCGCAGCCAGTCCTGGCCCTGCTGCGGGGTCGCGTAGAGGTCGATCGGGGCCGGTACGACCGTGTAGGCGCCGAGCTCGCCGGTGCGGACCTGGTCGGCGGCCTTGGCGGCGAGCCTGCCCACGGCGATGCCGGAGATGTCGACGACGCCCTTGAGCACCTCGTCGGCGGCCAGCGCCTGCGCGGCCTCGGTGGACATGTCGCCGCCGAACACCACCGTCTGGCCGACCTTGTTCCTGGCCTGCACGGCCCGGACCGCGCCCATCGTGGCGCCACCGGCCTCGCCGAAGAAGGCGTCGAGGTCGGGATGGGCGGTGAGGATCCGCTCGGCGACATCCACCGCCTCGTCGATGGTCGAACCCTCTTGGTTGGCGACGATCTGCGCGCCGGGCAGCTTGGCGTGCAAGGCCTGCTCGAAGCCGTGCCTGCGCTGGATGCAGACCTCGACGAACTCGCAGTTGACGACCGCGATCTTGGGATTGGACTTGCCGATGGAGCGGAAGTAGTCGGCGGCGCGCTCGCCGAGCAGGCCGCCGAAGCGGGTCGGGTCGCCGAGGACGTAGGCGGAGACGAACTGCCGGGCGCGGTCGTCGGCGATGCAGGTGTTGTAGCAGATGATCGGTATGCCGGAGTCGTGCGCGAGCTTGATCGCGGGCACCGAGGCGGTCGCCGACGCGGGCGAGAGGATCAGCGCGTCGACCTTCGCGGCGCTGACCTGGTCGATGAAGGTGCTCTCCTTGGAAGCGTCGCCCTGCGCGTTGAGCTGGAGCAGCTGCGGCGCGCGCCCGAGCGCCGTCACCTCCTGCTGCATGCCGACCCGGACTCCGGCGTAGAAACCCTGCGCGTCCATGTAGACGACGCCGAACCGGCCGTTCTCCCCCACCTTGCCGCCGCAGCCCGTGACCAGCGCGAACAGCGCGACCACCGCCAGCGCCAGGGCAGCCTTGCCGCTACGACGCCCCGTTGCGCCCATCCGTTTCTCCTCAAGTGATCCACCGTCGACGCCCGGCCCAGGCCGGGCCGGTGCGCGCCCAAGTGTTGCTCGCTGGCCGCCTCAGGTCAACATTATTTATTAATTAATGGGCCAACCACTGCTCCGCTGCTCGTGAGATGAAGGGTCTTACCGAACCACCCGCTCATGAGCCCCGGCGGCTCACATCTCCTTGGACGCGGCGTTGCTCGCGCGCAGCAGTTCCTCGACGAGTTCGGCGATGCGACTGCGCGGGCAGCGCACCGAAGGCACCGCGATGGCCATCGCGCCCACGGTGTGGCGGCGTGCGTCGATGATCGGGCAGCCCACCGCCGTGATGCCGCGCTCGCTCTCCTCGATGTTGGTGGCATAGCCACGGCGCCGAGCGGTGGCCAGCTGCCGACTGAGCACCGCGAAACTGGTCAGGGCGTTGCCGTTGGTGCGGGGCAGGCCGCGCGGGTAGAGCGCCTTCAGCGCATCCGGCGAAAGCGCCGCGAGCAACGCCTTTCCGCCAGCGGTGCAGTGCGCTGGCAGGATCACCCCGGTGCGCAGGCCGACCCGCAGCGGATGCGGACCTTCGACACCGTCGACGAACCGGACCCCGTTGCCCTCCAACACCATGAGGTGGACCGTCTCGCTGACCCGCCGACTGCAGTTCAACAGGTGGTCGTGCAGTTCGCGGCGCAGGTCGAGGCGCCTGACCGGGGTGGAGTTGAGCTGCTCCAACGCCGGTCCCGGCCGGTACACCCGCTGACCGTCCTGCACCACGAAATCACGCGCGCGCAACTGCGTGAGCAGCCGATGTGCGGTCGAGCGGGCGACTCCCAGCGCCTCGGCCGCCTCGCTGACCCGGATCTGCTGCACCTCGTTGATCAGCAGCACCAGGGCCAGCGCCTTGTCGACCGAGGTGGCGGCGCTGGTCCGGTCGCTGCCCGTCGACTCGTTGCGCCCCGTCGAGCTGTTCCGCCCCGTCGAGCTGTTCCGCATCGTCGAATCCTAGAGTTCCGCCATTCCGCCAGGCAATGCACGCTGACTAATCTGGCCTGATCACCGCCGGTCGCCCGTTCAGCGACGCAGCAGCGGTTTTGGACGGAGCGAGGTCACTGATGACACCGGGAACACCGCAGCCGAACGACGCCGGGCGCGCCGAAATCCCCGACACGTCCGGCGATCGCACCACGGGCACGCACCGCCCCGCCGCGGGCGAGGAGATGCCACGGCTGGTGGTGGGGATGTCCGGGTCCAGCGCGCCACAACTGGGGGCCACCTTCCTCGCGGTGGCGCGTGAACTGGCCTCGTTCGAGACGCATCTGGTGCTCTCCGACGGCGCCCGGCGCAGCATCGAAATCGAACTGCGCCGCGATCCGCTGGAGGTCGAGAAACTGGCGGACGTCGTCTACGACTCCCGCGACATGGCCGCCGCGGTCTCCTCGGGCTCCTTCCCCACCATGGGAATGGTCGTCATCCCCTGCTCGATGCGGACGCTGGCCGCGGTGGCGAGTGGGAACTCCGACAACCTGGTCTCCCGCGCAGCCGACGTCACGCTGAAGGAACGGCGGCCGCTGGTGCTGGTCACCCGCGAGACACCGCTGAACTACATACACATCAAGAACATGGAGACCGTCACGCTCGCCGGGGCGACGGTGCTGCCGCCGGTCCCGGCGTTCTACCACTACCCGGAGACGATCGACGATCTGCTGCGGCACATCTGCGGCAAGGTCCTGGATCAGTTCGGGATCAAGAACTCGACGTTCCGCCGGTGGACCTCATGACGGTGCCCGAAGATCTGGCCGGTCTGCTGCGCGGCTGGCCGCGGATCCACGTCGACGAGCAGGCCTTCCCGCTGCTGACCGTGGACGAGAGCGGGTTCCCGCACGTGGCGCTGCTGTCCCGCGCGGAACTGGACGTCGATGCCGACCGCGGCGCGATCCTCGCCGTGGTGGCCAGCGGGCAGACCCGGGCCAACATTCGGCGTTGCGGCCAGGCGACCCTGATCGCCGTGCACGGCGAGGTAGCCCACTACGCCAAGCTGCGAACCGCATCGACCACCGATCAGGACGGCCTGCTCGGTTGCGTTTTCCGCCTGGTGTCGCACAAGCGCGATTCGCTGGGAATCCCGCTCGCGCCAATAGGTTTCCAGCCCACCGCGGAGATCGTGGAAATGGAGCACTGGGCGCGCACCCGGAACCTGCTGGACCGACTGCGGGCACGCGCGACCGAGATGTAGTTCGGGTGGCGCGCCGCTGCGGCACGAGGTTCGTGCGGTGCGGCGATTTCGCGCGAAATCGTCTCCCCCTCCCCATGGGAACCGGCGATTTCGCGCGAAATCGCCAAGTCCACCAGCCCGCCGAGCAGGCACTACGTCCACGGTGTTCGAACATGCGGAATCTCCTGCGCGGAGCATTCCAAGCAGCGGGCCAGCGATCTAGTTTGACAGCACTCGCAATTCGGCATCCGACGACCGCGGTGGCGCAGCGCGCGACCGCACAGCTCGTCGAGAAAGGTCACGCGGTGAACGTGACGATAGTTGGCGCTGGCATCGGCGGACTCACGCTGGCGCTGGAGCTGCACGAGGCGAACATCGAATGCACGGTCGTCGAGGCGGCCGAGAGCATCGCCGGAATCGGCGTCGGCATCAACGTGCTACCGCACGCGATGCGGATCCTGACCGAGCTCGGCGTCGCCGACCGGCTCGAAGAGGTGGGTGTGACCACCAAGGAGTCGGTTTTCTTCAACCGGTTCGGCCAGCTCGTGCACCGCGAGCCGGGCGGCCGCTACGCGGGTTACGACTACCCGCAGCTGTCGCTGCACCGCGGCGATCTGCAGAAGGTGCTGTTGGAGGCCGTGCGCGAACGCCTCGGACCCGACAGCGTCCGCACCGGTCTGCGCTGCCTGGGTTTCGCCCAGGACGCGGGCGGAGTCGACGTCGAGGTGCGCGGTTCGAGCGGCACGACGCGGTTGCGGTCGGACGTGGTCATCGGCTGCGACGGCGTCCACTCGGCGATCCGCAAGCAGCTGTACCCGGCGGAGGGCGAGCCCCGCTATTCCGGCATCAACATGTGGCGGGGCGTCGCGCGGTGGAAACCGTTCCTCTCCGGCGCGAGCATGGTGCGGGCAGGCTGGTTCACCTCCGGGAAGCTGGTCGTCTACCCGATCCGGGAGAACATCGACGAGGCCGGGAACCAGTTGGTCAACTGGGTCGTGGAGATCGAGACGCCGCGACACCTGACGCGCGACTGGAACCGCACCGGCAAGCTGGCGGATTTCGCGTCGGCGTTCGACGACTGGCATTTCGACTGGCTCGACGTCCCGGCCCTGCTGCGCGCCTCGGACACCGTGCTGGAGTATCCGATGGTCGACCAGGATCCGTTGGAGAAGTGGTCTTTCGACCGCGTCACGCTGCTCGGCGACGCCGCGCATCCCATGGTGCCGCGCGGATCCAACGGCGCGGGACAGGCCATTCTGGACGCTCGCGCGTTGCGCGTCGCGTTGTCCTCTGGCGGCGATCCGGTGGCAGCGCTGGCCGATTACGAACAGGTCCGGTTGCCAGCCACCGCCGAGGTCGTCCGGATGAACCGCACGAATCCGCCCGACGCGATCCTGCGGGAGGTCTTCACCCGCACCGGCGACCGGCCGTTCCAGCACATCAACGAGGTGATCAGCGAAGGCGAGCTCGCCGAGATCTCGGATCGGTACAAGCAGGTGGCGGGCTACTCCAGGGATTCCTTCCCGAACTCGCGGTGAACCTCGCCCGCGAGGAGTGCCGGTGCCGCGGGGCACAGCTGTTGTTGACGCCTACCGCAAAGGAGCGGTCCGTTGGCATACAACGAATACGACCAACCACATGCCGATCTCCGCGAGCTCATCACGCGGATCGACAAGGCCGGTGAACTCGTCCGCGTGCCGGGCGTCGAACTCGACCTGGAGCTGGGCACGCTCATCGAGCTGATCGCCCATCGCGCCGGGGAAGGCGGTCCCGCCGTCCTCTTCGACGACGTGGTCGGCGCGGCGAAGGGGCGCCGGGTGTTCTCCGGGGCGACCAACTCCGCTCGCCGCCTGGCGCTCACGATGGGTCTGCCGACCCCGGAGCATCCGATGGACGTGGTGCGCAGCTACCGGGACCGGATGAAGCGGCACCGCCCGATTCCGCCGGTGTACGTGGACACCGGCCCGATCCTGGACAACGTGCTGCGGGACGAGGAGGTGGATGTCACCGCCTTCCAGGCGCCGCTGCTGCACGAACTCGACGGCGGCCGGTACATCGGCACCGACGATCTCGTCATCATGGCCGATCCGGACGAGCACTGGATCAACGCGGGCACCTACCGGGTCCAGGTGCACGGCCCCGACCGCGTCGGCCTGTGGACGTCGCCGGGCAAGCAGGGCCGACAGATCCGGGACAAGTACTTCAGCCAGGGCAAACCCTGCCCGGTGCTGATCTCCTGCGGGCACGATCCGCTGTTGTTCCTGGCGGCCGGGAACGAACTTCGGTACGGGCTGTCGGAATTCGACTACGCCGGTGGGCATCGCGGCCAACCCTTCGAGGTGGTCCGCTCCGAGCTGCACGGGCTGCCCATGCCCGCGCACGCCGAACTGGTGCTGGAAGGCGAGATCCATCCCGGCGACACCGCACCGGAGGGGCCCTTCGGGGAGTTCACCGGGTACTACGCCGGTGGTCGAAGCGATCAACCGGTGGTGCGCATCCGGCGCATCTACCACCGCACCGACCCGATTCTCACGGTCGCCTCCCCGATCCGGCCGCCGTCGAACTTCTCCTACAGCAAGTGCGTGATGAAATCCGGCATGATCTGGGACGAAGTGGAGCGGGCCGGACTCTCCGGTGTGCAGGGCGTCTGGTGCCACGAGGCCGGAGCCGCCCGGCTGTTCAACGTCATCTCGATCAAGCAGGCCTACGCCGGACACGCCAAGCAGGCCGCGCTGCTCGCCGCCGGTTGCCAGTCCGGCTCCTACCTCGGCCGGTTCGTGGTGGTCGTCGACGAGGACATCGATCCAACCAACATGTTCGACGTGCTCTGGGCGATGTCCACCCGGTGCGATCCCGCCGAGGACATCGAAATCGTGCGGGGCGCGTGGAGCGGGCCGCTGGATCCCCGCATCCCGCGCGGCGTGACGCGCAACTCGCGCGCCCTGATCAGCGCGGTGCGGCCGTTCGAGCGGCTGGCCGAATTCCCTCCCGTAGCGGAAGCGAGCCCGCAGCTGCGGGCCAAGGTCGCGGAGAAGTTCTCCGCGGTTCTGGACCGCCTCGGGCACGAACCGTTCGAAGGGGAGCGGAAAGCATGAGGAACGCGACGATCACGAGATGCGCTGTGGCGCTGCTGGCGCTGATCAGCCTGTTGACCGCCTGCGGTTCCGGCGGCCAGTCCGACGACGCGTCGGTCATCAAGTACGGCGTCTACGAACCCGGCACCGACGCGGGCTATCTGCTGATGGCCCAGGAGAAGCAGCTGTTCAGCAAGTACGGGGTCAAGGTCGAGGTCGTCCAGTTCAACAGCGCGCAGCAGGCCTTTCCGGCGCTGCTGTCCGGACAGGTCGACGTGATCCAGGGCAATCCGAGCGAAGCGTTGCTGGCGAAGGAAAAAGGCGCCCCGATCAAGTTCATCGGATCGACCATGCCCGGCCTCAACTACGTCCTCTACGGCAAGCAGGACCGGGCGACGTTGAGCAGCCTGCAGGGCGCCACCGTCGGGATCTCCACGCCCACGGCGCTTCCGGCCTTGATCGCCAAGGAGATGCTCAGCCAGTCCGGTGTGAACCTCGCCTCGGTCAAGTTCGTCAACTCCGGCGGTTCGCCGGACCGCTACAAGGCGGTGGTCTCCGGCCGGGCCGACGCCGCGTCGTCACCGCTGGACTTCATCGCGCAGGCGAACAAGGACAACATCAGGGTGCTCGCCAAGGCCAAGGACGTGGTGCCGGACTACCCGCGGTACGCCATCATCGCCCGCGAGGACGTGCTGACCCAGGCGCCGGACAAGGTCGTCGGCCTGCTCGCCGGGCTGATCGAGGGAATCCGCTACGCCCTCGACCACGAGGACGAGGCCAACGCCCTGACCGCGAAAACGCTGAACATCCCGGCGGATTCCGAGGAGATCACCTCGACCTACACCGAATACAAAGAGGGCGGCTACCTGTCGTCCAACGGTGCCATCCCGGTGAAGCAGATCCAGTACATCCAGCAGTTGCAGCAGCGCCTCGGTCTGTCCAACACATCAGTCGACATCAACCAACTCATCGACGACAGCTTCCGCCAGAAAGCGATCGAGAAGATCGGTCCCGTTCCGGAGACCTACTATGGCGCCAAATGATCAAGCCCAGCGATCGGGCGAACTCCGGGTCAGCAAGCCAGTCGTCGTCCGCAGAGCATGGAGAGCACCGTGAATGACCGACTCGCCGTCGACGAGCGTTCCGCGGATCCGGCCGATGCCTCGGCGGCCGTCGCCGCTGGCGTCGTCGTCTCGCACGTCTCGAAGACCTACGGCAGCAGGCAGCGGCCGGGTGTGGACGCGCTCACCGACGTCTCCTTCGAGGTGGCCGCCGGTGAGATCGTGGCGCTCACCGGGCACAGCGGCTGCGGGAAGACCACCCTGCTGCGCATCATCATGGGCCTGGAAACGGCGACCGGCGGCACGGTGCGCGTCGGTGACCGGGAGGTCGAGGGCTGCGATCCGAAGTGCGGCATCGTCTTCCAGCACGCCGAACTGCTGCCCTGGCGCACCGCCAGGGGCAACGTCGAGTTCGGGCTGAAGGCACGCGGCATGGCGCGCGCGCAGCGCCGCGAGGTCGCCGACCGGTGCCTGGAGCTCGTCGGCCTGTCGCACGCCGCGGACCGCAGGCCGGACGAGCTCTCCGGCGGGATGCGCCAGCGGGTCGGTATCGCGCGGGCGCTCGCCATCGATCCGGAACTGCTGCTGATGGACGAACCTTTCTCGGCGCTCGACGCGCAAACCCGGGAGACCATGCAGGCCGAGCTGCTGCAGATCCAGGAGCGCACCGGCAAGACGATCATCTTCGTCTCGCACGATCTCGACGAGTCGGTCCTGCTCGCCGACCGGGTCGTCGCGATGCTGCCGAATCCCGGGCGGGTGCAGGCGATCCTGGACACCAGCCTGGACCGATCGCTGCCCATCGAGCAGCGGCGCGGCTCGACGCGGTTCATGCAGCGGCGGCACGAGCTCTACCAGCTCATCCACGGAAAGCGGGACCTGCTACCAGAGGAGAGCTCGCGATGAGCACCGCAACGGCTACGCCCCCATCGGCCGACGCGAAGGACGTGCCGATGACACGAAATCGGAGCCGCAGGTACGGACTTCGCGACCGGCTCATCACGCTCGCCTCGGTGATCGTGCTGCTGATCGTGTGGGAGATCGTCGGACGTTCGCTCAACCCGATCCTGGCGGCGCCGCCGTCCCGGGTGTTCACCGCGTTGATCGAGATGGCGCGGGACGGCACGCTGGGCGAGGCCGTGGGTGCGACGTCCCGGCCGTTCCTCACCGGGTACGTGCTGGCCGCCGTCGCGGGGATTCCGATCGGGTTGCTGATCGGGCGTTTCCGGGTGGTCGAGGCGGCGATCGGCTGGCTGGTCGTGGCGGGTTACTCGCTGCCGATGATCGCCCTCACCCCGGTGTTCGTGCTGTGGTTCGGTCTGGAGGACACGGTGAAGACCGCGATCGTCATGACGATGACCGTCTTCGCCGTGATCATCAACACCTGGAACGGCGTGCAGGCGATTCCCCGCACGCTCACCGAGGTCGGCACCGCGTTCTGCGCGCCGCAGCGGATGATCCTGCGCTCCATCGTGCTGCCCTCGGTCATCCCGTCGATCATGACCGGGCTGCGCATCGGTGTCGGCAAGGCCGTCATCGGCATCGTCATCGCCGAGTTCTTCACCGCGCTCGGCGGCCTGGGCGGCGTGATCGTCGAAGCCGGGCACACCTTCGAACCGGATCGGATGTTCGCCGCTGTGGTGGTCCTGATGGCCGGTGCCCTGATCCTCACCTGGCTGATCGGGGTAGCCGAACGCCGCATCGCCCCCTGGAACCGATCAATCACCGGCCACGGCGACGGCGCCTGAGTGGTGGGGGGGTGGGCCAGTTTTCGCACTCACGACCCCTATGCAGCGCAGCGGCGGCACCGACTCGACGAACCGTGCCAGCCTTCTCGACGCAGCACGCTCAGGACCTCCGCCGCGACAGCGCAAGGCTCTGCGTGGACCTCATGCCACCCGTACACCAGACGAGCGCGGTCGGCGAGTTCGGCGGCGTTGTCACGGCGCCGATCCCGGAATGCGACCCGGCTGGTCGAATGGAACTGCCGCCCATCCAGGCGGACGGTCAATCGTGCCCCCGCGTCGTCGTAGCTGATGTCTTCCCAGAGCACGATGCCATCGACCACGAAAGGGGTTTGTCGAAGCGCCGTCGGAAGCCCGTGCGCCTGTTCCACGTTGAGCAGGTACTCGGCCTCCAATACCGAGAGAGCACCACCGGCCAACAGATCGAGTGCGGCTTTCATCGCCTTCCGATACCGGTACGGCGGCCTCAGCTCAAGCTGACTGTGCACCCTCCACAACGGAACCCGGTTCGCACCGACGAGCTGGATTACCATGTCGCGCGCCTGCTCCGGCGTCGCTTCACCAGCGGCCAGGTCGATGATGGTGTCCTCTCGGTTCGTCCTCGGCGGTTCGGACGGCGCGATGATGTGCCGATACGCCCGTGATCTGTGCACCTGGACGATCGGCAGCTGCGCAACAGCGGAATGCTTGTACGGCACCGTGATGTGCACCGGGGAGTCTTCCGCTACCGGCAGCATCCCCCATTCCTCGGCGGCCGTGCGGTGGCTGAGCACCGCCCACGGTCCGCCGTAGAGCAGGGCTGCGCTCAGCAAAGATGATCTCGGCAGCGGTCCGGTGAAGGTGGCGTACACGTTCGGCAACACGCACTGCCACCGCTGCGCCTCAAGCTGTGCTGGGATCAGGTGCCTGGACAGACCGAATCCCTGGAGTTGCTCGGTTGACACGACCCCGTGTTGGGAGTCCACCGTTTTGATCCACCGCTCGCGGTCCTCCGGCACGAACGACACATGACG
Source organism: Saccharopolyspora antiqui (assembly GCF_052246905.1). Classification (NCBI taxonomy): domain Bacteria; kingdom Bacillati; phylum Actinomycetota; class Actinomycetes; order Pseudonocardiales; family Pseudonocardiaceae; genus Saccharopolyspora; species Saccharopolyspora antiqui. The sequence goes on along the minus strand of NZ_JBQQBO010000029.1, from coordinate 58,497 downwards.
CGACCACTTTGGATTCTTGGACATGTAATCCAAGATCCAGATTCGTGCGCCGTCCCACCAGTGCACTTTCGAGTCGTGGGGGGGCCAACACCGGTTGGAGCCGGTTTTCGCACTCACGACCGTTCAGCGCAGGTTCAGCGAATCCGGGCCCCGGTTGGCGAGGCCAGCAGCCGACATCAGCGCGTGCAGCCGGTCCACCTCTTCGGGCAGCGGGGCGGGCATCGGGTCGCGCATCAGCGGCGAGGAGATGTTCCCGGCGAGCCAGCTGGCCAGCTTGTAGCGGATGTGCAGCCGCGAGTAGTCCGAGTAGACGTACTCGTGCAGTGCGGCCAGCCCGCTCTGCCAGAGCTCGGTCGCCGCCGCCACCTCGCCCGCGCGCCACAGCCGGATGTGCTCCAGCATCGGTTCCAGCGCGTAGCAGAACGAACCGGAGCAGGCGCCGTCGAGCTGTCCGTTCGCCAGGTTCTCGTGGTAGCGCACGGCGCTGGAGGGCAGGATCGCCACCTGCGGCGCCTCCGCCCGCAGGAAACGGGCGACCCGCCGGTACCCCTCGTAGGAGTAGGTCATCTTCCAACCGGCGACCGTGGGCACCCGCTCCAGCACCGCCCGGATCGTCTCGATGGGCCAGCCGATGCCGTACTCGGGGGTGCGCGGACCGGTCGGGTGCACGAGGAGCGGAACATCGCCCACGCTGTCGGCGACCTTGCCGAGGTAGTCCGCGACGACCTCCGGGTACCGGGCGGCGTTCCACGACGTCGTGATGTCGGCGGAACCGTAGGGCGGCAGCACGAACAGCGCCGCCGCACCGCATGCCAGGGCATCCCGCGCCACGGCGATCGCCTCGGTCGTGGTGCGCCCGACCACCCCGGCCACCACCGGGCCCTTGGCGACCTCGACGGCCGCGGTCACGTTGGCCACCAGTTCGTCGCGTTCCAGCGTGTAGATCTCGCCTGCCTCGGCGTTGATGATCGGCACCACCGGCAGATCGGGGTCGACTCGCTCGGTCTGTGCCACCTGCCGGGCCAGTTCCGCCGTGTCCACCTTCTCCGACTCGTCGAACGGCGTCATCAGGGTTACGTGCAGGCTGGTCGAAACGTAGTCCGAGCCCATGGCATCCTCCGCTTGCATCAGTGGAACTTGGCCGAGTCGTTCCAGGTCAACCCGGCCTTCTGGTAGGCCTCTCGCAGGTACGAAAGATCGACGGTGTTTTCGTAGGTGACGTTCACCGGTCCCTTGAGACCGCCACCGGCCCGCAGCGCCCCGATGGCCGGTTGGATGAAGTCGCGCGGCATCCCCAGCAGGTTCGCCAGCGACGGTTCCTGGCCGATGTCGCTGAGCCGGTAGGTGTAGAACGCGTCCATGGTGGGCGGGTCGTACTTCAGGATCGGTTGCAGCAGCGCCCGCGCCTGCTGGCCCTGGTTCTGGGAGATGTCCTGCTGCAACCACTTCTCCGCATCGAGCAGCCCGGCCAGGAAGTCGACCGCCTGCTGCCGGTGGTCGACCAGCCAGTCGGTCCGGGCGACGATGCACGAGGTGTACTCGATCGGGGCGTTGGCGAGATCCGCGGTGGTGGCGAGCACGTTCACCGGCTCTTTCGCCCGCAGCTTCGCGTAGTCCACCGCCAGCAGCACGGCGGCGTCGACCTGCTTCGTCGCCAACGCGCCGACCATCTGCGGGTAGGGCACCGGGACGAACTGCACGTCCTTGCCGACGGTGAGGCCGATCCCGGCGAGCTTGGCCCGCAGGTAGAAGTCGTAGCTGGTGCCGATGCCGGTCAGCGCCACCTTCTTGCCCCGCAGATCCGCCAGCTTGGCGATCCCGCTGGACGCCGGGGCCGCCAGGTAGCCGCCCTGGTGGTCGCCCTGGCCGAAGCCGAGGCCCGCGAGGATGGTCACCGGGGCGCCCTGCGAGACCGCGGCGAACACGGTGGTCGGCGCGGAATGCGCGAACTGGACCTGGTTGCCGCTGAGCAGACTGGTCGACAGCCCGACGTCATTGACGTTCTCCAGCGAGACGTCGAGTCCGTGGCCCTGCCAAACCTGCCGCTGCTGGGCGGCGAGGATGGTGGCGATCGGCGAGGACGCGGCGTAGCCCACCTTGATCTCCCGACTCGATCCGGGCGACACGCAGCCGGCGAGCGCGAGCAGGCACACGGTGAGGACCACCGCGCCGGTGATCCGGAAGCGCCGCACGGCGTTCAAGGGCATGATCGGTGCCTCCAAGGGGCGGGAGAGGTTTCGCGGCGCACGAACGGGTTTCACAGCGCGGAGGAGTCCTGCCAGGACAGCAGTCTCGCCGAGGCGCGGCTGATCAGCCGGTCCAGGATGAAGCCGAGCAGCGCGGTGACCACGATTCCGGCCAGCATGATGTCGGGGCGGAAGTTGCGCTGCCAGAAGACGATCGAGTATCCGAGGCCGTCGTTGGCGGAGATCATCTCGGCGGCCACGACGAGCACGAACGAAATACCGGTGGCCACCCGAATTCCGCTGAGGATGTGCGGTGTGACCGACGGCAGCACCACCGTCCACAGGATCTGGCGGCGGCTGGCGCCGAGGGTCCGGGCGTTCCAGACCAGCACCCGGTTCACCCCGGTGACGCCGGTGTAGGTGTTCACGGCCATCGGGAAGAACGTGCCGAGCAGCACCATCGCGATCTTCGACGGTTCACCGATGCCCAGCCAGAGGATCAGCAGCGGCAGCAGGGCCAGCTTCGGCATCGGGAAGGTGAAGGAGATCAACGGATCCAGCAGGTGCGCCAGGATCCGGGACTGTCCCATCAGGACACCGACGAGCACACCGACCACCACGCCGAGGACCAGACCCACGACCACCCGGTACATGGTCGAGCCGATGTCCGTCCACATCGAACCGCTGCCGAACAGCTCGTCCCACAGGGCGACCGCGACGCGGCCCGGCGCGGGGATCACCAGGGGGTCGAGCCGACCGAGCGCGGATCCGGCCTCCCACAGGAGCAGGATGAGGATGAACGGCGTGCACCGGAGCGCGGCGAGACCGATTCGGTGCCAGATCCGCCGCGCTCGTGGGGATCCCGCCGAGCTGTTGCCGACCTGCGCGGGAGGCCGCGTCTCCGTCAGCTGCGCGCTTTCCGCCGTGTCACTCATCGTCGCCCACCACCGACTGGTCGTTCATCGCCTGCCAGACCACCTGGCGGATCTTCTGGAACTCGTCGGTCGCCCGAACCTCGGGCGTCCGGGGGCGGGCCAGCGGCACCGGGACCTCCATGGCCACCCGTCCCGGGCGGGCCGCCATCACCACGATCCGGTCGGCGAGGATCACCGCCTCGTCCACGCTGTGCGTCACGAAGCACACCGTGGTCCGCTGGTTCTCCCAGATGTCGAGCAGCGCCAGTTGCAGCGATTCGCGGGTGAAGGCATCGAGCGCGCCGAAGGGCTCGTCCATCAGCAGCACCTGCGGATCGCAGACCAGGCTCTGCGCGATCGCCAACCGCTGGCGCATGCCGCCGGAGAGCTGCTTGGGCAGCCGCTCCTCGAAATCGCTGAGGCCGACCATGTCGAGGTATTCGCGGGCGCGGCTGATCCGTTCGGATCGAGTGCCGGATCCCTGCAGCTCCAGGCCGTAGGTGACGTTGCGCAGCACCGTGCGCCACGGCAGCACGCCGCCTTCCTGGAACACCACGCCCCGCGACGGTGCGGGTGAGGTGACCTCGGTGCCGTTCATCGCGATCCGGCCGGACGTCGGGGTCAGCAGGCCCGCGATCATCATCAGCAGGGTGCTCTTGCCGCATCCGCTCGGACCGACGACGCAGACGAACTCGCCGACGGAGATGTCCAGGTTCACATCCGTTACCGCGATGAACTCGCGGCCGTCCGCGGTGAATTGTTTGCTGACGTTCGACAGGGCAAGCATCTGCGGGGAGGTGGAACCTGCTGGCGCCTCGCCTCCACCGGAACCTGTCAGTCGTGCTACCGCCACGGGGGACCTCGCCTCAGGTTCGCGTTGCAGGACCACGCCCAGAGCCTCGCGGGGGCGGTCCGTGTCATCGGATGTTAACTACGCATACCTCAGAGAGGAATAATCTGGGTACGAAATTCCGCTCTACCGAATAGTCCCGTGGCTAGCGGGTTTTCCCACGCACGACGACACAGCCGAGCCCGCACGGCGAGCTCGGCTGTCGGTCGGCATGCGTGGTACGCGCTCAGGCGCCCAGTTCGCGGCGCAGCAGCGCCGCCGCCTCGGACATCGCGCGCAGCTTCCCGAACGCGGAATCCCTCGGCAGGTACTTCATGCCGCAGTCGGTGGCCATCACCACCCGCTGCGGCTTGATCCAGCCGAACGCACGACGGGTGCGCTCGGCGACGGTGTCAACGCTCTCGACCTCGGGGTCGGACAGGTCGATCACCCCGAGGATGATCGTCTTGTCGGTGAGGTCGGCGAGCACGCCGAGGTCGAGCCCGGACTGCGCGGTCTCGATGGAGATCTGATCAACCGGACAACCCGCCAGCTCGGGCAGGAACGAGTAGCCCTCGGGCCGCGCGTGGATGATCGCCGCGTAGCCGAAGCAGATGTGCACGGCCGTGACGCCGGTGACCCCGTCGAGGGCGGCGTTGAGCGCGGCCAGCCCGTAGGCGCGGGCGGCGTCGGGACGCGCCTGCATGTAGGGCTCGTCGATCTGCACGATGTCCGCGCCCGCCGCGTGCAGGTCCTTGATCTCGGCGTTCACGGCGGCCGCGTAGTCCATCGCGGCGGCCTCCGCGTCCGGGTAGTGGTCGTTCTGGGCCTGCTGCGACATGGTGAACGGGCCCGGCACGGTCATCTTCACCGGCCGATCGGTGTGGGCGCGCAGGAACCGCAGGTCGTCGACCTCGACGGGATGCCGCCGCGCGATCGGGCCGACGATGCGCGGCACCGGATTGGGATGGCCGCTGCGGTCCAGCGCCGTACCGGGATTGTCGATGTCCACGCCGTTGAGGGCGGTGGCGAAGTGGTTGGAGTAGCTCTCCCGGCGGATCTCACCGTCGGTGATGATGTCGAGCCCGGCGTCCTCCTGGGCGCGGATCGCGATCACCGTGGCGTCGTCCTGGGCCTCCGCCAGGTGATCGGGGCCGATCCGCCACAGCTCGCGGGCGCGGACCCGGGGCGGGAACCGGCCAGCTAGCTTCGCGCGGTCGATCAGCCACTCCGGCTGGGCGTAGCTGCCGACCAGCGAGGTGGGCAGCAGCGGCATCGAGGCTGGTGCCTGCCCGGTTGTTGCTGCGGATGGCTGTGCTGGCATGGCCTACTCCCAACGTTCGGCGGTGACACGTGACCGTTCGGTCGCCGCAAACCCTAACCCCGATCGCCGGAGTTGCTCACGATCGATGATCATCTGCGCGGCGTGAGCACCGGCGGGGCGCGGTCGTGCCGAACGCCTCGCACCGGATGCGGCTCACCGCTGCGACCAGTCCGCCCAACCGTCCCCTTCACACCACGGGTCGGCGAACCACTTTTGATCAACATTCTCAAATCTGTTGCTGTGCAAAGACGATTCGCGCAAGTCAGCCACTTCACAGTCCTATGTGGATTTCAAGAGGATTGGACACCGAACCCGCTGGATCCCGTCCCGCTCCGCCGCACACGCATCGGCACCGCAGCCCAACCGAGGCTCCGCAGCGCTTTCCGCTGTCCGAACTCGGACCCCCACGAAAACGCGGGGTGTCGACGCTCGGGCGGCCCGCCGGAGTGAGGAATGCCATCCGCCCGGTGAGCCGGAACGGGCGCACACTTGAGGAATGGACGGGCAGTGGACCCCGCAGGACCACGAGGAGCTGATCGCGGGATGGCGGTTGTGGCTCGCGCTCAGCTCGTCCGCCTGGCCACGTGCCAGCTGGGACGGCAGTCCCGACGAAGCGGTTAGCGGCCTGCGAGAACTGATGGCGACCTGCGATGAGATCCTCGCCGACTACCTCGCCGCGGGCGGATCCGAGTCCGCCGAGGTCGTCGGACTGCTGCGGTCGATGTACCCGGTCGCGAGCTGGACGTGCGAGCTGTGGCAGGGCGACACCACACCGCTGGACGGTGAACGCACCGCGCTGCTGCACAGCGACCTCGCCGGGTTCGCCGACCACGCCGTGGGCGTGCAGACGCTGCTCGCCGAAGGCGGCGGTTGGGCGTCCCTCGCGCTCTAGCCCCGCACCTACAATCCATTGTGGACTTTTCGGTGCGGGGCCCGCGTTGATCTAGAGTCGGTTCCATGGTCGATCGATTCCAGGTGGTGCCATCCGTCTACGTCGCGCTCCGCAGCTCCGCTGGCGGTGCGCAAGTACTGCTCCAGCTCCGAAAGGACACCGGCTACATGGACGGCCATTGGGCGATGGCGGCGGCAGGCCACGTCGAATCCGGCGAATCCGTGCTCGACGCGGCATGCCGGGAAGCAGCGGAGGAACTCGGCATCGGGATCTCCGCGGCGGACCTGGTGCCGCTGTCGGTCATGCACCGAACGCAGGGCGACAGCCGACCGCTGAACGAACGCGTCGACTTCTTCTTCGAATGCCACAACTGGACCGGCCACCCCCACCGCGCCGAACCCCACAAAACCGCGGATCTGCGGTGGTTCCCGCTCGACGCACTACCGCACCCCACCGTCCCCCACGAGCACTTCATCCTCCAACACCTCCACACCAACACCCTCCCCAGAATCACCACCTTCGGTTTCTGACAACCGCTCGCGGGCGCGTGGTCAGAAGGTCAGCACGAGGCGGCCTCGGGCGCCCCCGGCTTCGAGTCGGCGGTGCGCATCAGGGGCCTGCTCGGCGGGAAACTCCTGCGCCACCCGCAGCGTGAGCCGTCCCCGCTCGGCCAGGACGCGGAGTTCGTCGAGCTTGTCGCGGGCGTGTTGGTAGTCCGGAACCCACACATCGCGGACGGTGACCCCGGTCAAGCCAGCGGCGGCGCCCCGTTCGCCGGGACGGCGGACGATCGCCACCTGCCCACCGTCGCGCAGGGCGGGCACCACGTCGGCCCCGAGCAGGGCAGCGTCGAGCACGGCCGCGACACCAGCCGGAACGGTTTCGCGGAACCGCTCCCCCACCCCGGCGCCGCGCGGGACGACGACATCGGCGCCGAGTTCGCGCACCAGCTCCTCGTCGGCCGGTGCCGCGTCAGCGACGACGCGCAGGCCGTCCACCTTGGCCAGCTCGACGGCGTAACCACCGACCGCACCGGCCGCTCCGGAGACCGCGAGCCATTCGCCCGCAGCGAGATCGAGCAGGTCCAGCGCGCGGCGCGCGGTGAGCCCGTTCATCGGTAGGGTCGCCGCCTCGACGTGGCTGGTCCCTGCCGGGGCGTGGGTGACCTGGGTCGCCGCCAGGACGACGTGTTCCGCGTAGGCACCGCCGGAGGGTTCGACTTGGCTGACCATCGCCATCACCCGGTCCCCGATGCGCAGGTCGGTCGCGGTGCCGGGCCCGATCTCGTCGAGGATTCCGGCGGCGTCCAGACCGGGGCGGTACGGCGGTGTGAGCCTGCCGACCAGCATCGAATCGATGTCGCCGATCCGGAGCAGCGTGTCGGCTGGATTCACCGCCGCCGCGTGCACCCGGACCCGTACCTGCCCCGGTCCAGCGTGCGGTTCGGGAATCTCGACCACGCGCAACACTTCCGGGCCCCCGTACTCGGACACCGCTACTGCCTTCATCATGCTCCATCCGGTATATGGCGAGAGGGTAGGTATTCGTTGAATACTGTCCTGGTGATGGTCACTCCAGGCTCCGCCGCCCAGCAAGAAGGCACTTCGAAATTCCCTGGTACCTCGACGGGAACCACCCCCAGCCCGCCGGAGGGCACCGACTACGACCTCGACGAGGCTCGCTCCGCGCTCGTGCGCAGCCTGCTGGGGCGCATCGGCGACAAGTGGTCCGTCATCGTCATCTGCAAGCTGGGCAGCCAGCCTCGGCGCTTCAACGAACTGCGCCGCCGGTGCGACGGCATCACGCAGCGGATGCTCAGCTCGACGCTGCGCAACCTGGAACGCGATGGCGTGGTGTCGCGCACCGTCTTCCCGACCGTGCCGCCAGGCGTGGAGTACGCGCTGACCGACACCGGGCGCAGCCTGCTGGAGATCGTGCAGGCCCTGGCGTCCTGGGCCAACGCGAACCTCGACACCATCTGCGCCGCCCGCGCCGACTACGACCGGCGAACCGACCGCCCGACCACTGCCGTGCCTGGTGACTGACGTGTCGGTGCGGGACGAACCGCTACCCGCTGATCGGCATGCCGGGCATCCGCGGCTCGATCACCGGGTTTCCAGCCAGTCCGCCCAGGCGGCCAGCGCCTCGTCGGCGCCCCGGCGGCCCAACCCGATGCGGAACCGGTCCGCCGGTGTCGGCGTGAGCCGCGAGCCGTAGATGCTCGCGGGCAGCAGGAGGACGCCGCGCTGTTCGACGAGCTCGGTGCACATCGCCTCGACGCCGTCGGCACCGAGGTACCGCGGGAAGCACACGCAGCCACCGCGCGGCGGCTGCCACTCGAAGAGATCGGGATACCGGTTGAAGAACGCGTCGAAGCGCGGCACGTTCTCGGCGATGATCGCCCGGTTGCGCGCCAGGATCCGCCTGCGGGCGCGCAGCGCGATCAGGGCCAGGACCTCGCTCGGCGCGGAGTTGCAGATCGACGTGTAGTGCTTGGCGCGTTCCAGTCGGCCGAGGATTTCCCGGTCGCGGCAGGCGATCCAGCCGATCCGCAGGCCCGGCAGCCCGTAGGCCTTCGACATCACGTTCAGCGACAGCGCCGAGTTCGACAGGTCCGCGGCCTGCGGAAGGGTCGCCGCCGGGTCCAGTTCGAGCCCGCGGTAGACCTCGTCGCTGAACAGCAGGATGCCGCGCTCCTCGCACAGCCGCACCAGGTTCGTCCAGGTCTCCAGGTCGGGCACGGCACCGGTCGGGTTGTTGGGGAAGTTGACCGACACGAGCCGGGTGTTCGGACGGAGCCGCCGCTCGACTTCGGCGACGTCCAGCGCCCAGTCCTGCTCCGACCGCAGCGCGACGCCCGAGACTTCGCACACCGAAAGCGGAATCGTCTCGGCGGCCTGGTAGTTCGGGGTGATCACGATGGCGTGCTCCGTCGGGTCCAGCAGCGTCCGCATCGCCAGGTACAGACCTTCTTCCGCGCCCGCGAAGCACAGCACGTCTTGCGGCGAGACCTCCTGGTAGGTCGCCGCGATCTCCTCGCGCAGCGCGGGCAGACCCCAGGTTTCGGTGTAGCCGAGCGAAAGCGTCTCCCATCGCTGCCGCCCGTCGTCGTCGGCCAGCTCCAGCAGCTCCGAGACCGCCATGGTCTGCACGTCCGAGGCGGTGAGGTGGTGGCGAGCGGTGAACTCCCAGCGGGAGAAGTAGGTTTCCAGGCGGAAGTCAGGAAGCGTCGGCATCGGATTCCTTCCGGATTTCGGCGAGCAGCTGGTAGGCGGTCGAACGGGACATCCGCAGTGCGCGCGCCACCACCGGCACGGATCGGCGCTGCGAGAACACCCCGGCGCCCTCCAGTCGCGCCAGCAGCGCCAGCCGGTCCTGGCGGCTCAGCTGCTCGACCGGGGTGGCGCGATCGCGGACGAACTCGCCGACCACCTCGCCCAGCGTCTCGGTCCAGTCGCGCTCGAACAGGGCCTGGGGCTGACCGGTGGCCGGTGCGGCGAATCCGGAGAGCAGCCGAGCGGCTTCGTCGAACGCGGTCCGGTCGACGTTCACGCACAGCACGACTTCGGCGCGCCCATCGCCGTCCCGGACGACGGCGCTGACGCTCGACAGCCGCCGCCCGTCGGGCAACGACTTCGGGTACGGCCCGTACACGTCCTTGCCGACCGGCCGCAGCCCGTCGAGCTCGCCCAGCAGCGACGGATCACCTGGGGATCTGCCGGAAAACCGGTTCCAGATCCCGATCACCCGGTCGCTGCGCGGATCGTGCAGCACCACCTCCGCGTGCGGGGACAACAGCCGCACGATCGCCTCGCACACCGGCGCCCACCGCGCGGCCAGCTCGCTCATGCTCTGGACGGTACATCCAGATCGGACGAACAGTCCAACCCATGGTGTCCGGTGATGTAGTGTTGATCACTGTTTTTGGCGCGTTTGTCCGGAACCCGACTGGTCCACTGTTCCGTTGCTATGGGCGTGGACGATGATCCGGCGAGGAAAGGGCCAGGCTGATGGTCTTCAAGAAACTTCTGGGCGCACTCGGGGTCGGCGGTCCGTCGGTGGACACCGTGCTGCACCACCCGCACGTCCGCCCCGGTGCGAGCCTCGCCGGGGAAGTCCGCATCACCGGCGGAAACCAGGACGTCACCATCGAGCACGTCGCGCTCGGACTGGTGACGCAGATCGAAACCGAACACGGTGACCACGAAGGACATGCCGGGGTGGAGTTCCACCGCGTCGCCTTCGGCGGGCGCTTCGCGCTCGCCGAAGGCGAGCACCACACGATCCCGTTCGAACTGCCGGTGCCGTGGGAAACACCGATCACCAGCGTTTACGGCCAGCACCTGCACGGCATGCTCCTCGGCGTGCGCACCGAACTGGCCATCGCCAAGGTCGCCGACAAGGGCGACCTCGACCCGATCTCGGTGGAACCCCTGCCCGCGCAGGAGAAGGTGCTGGAGGCGTTCTCCCAACTCGGCTTCCACTTCCGAAGCGCCGACCTGGAACACGGCCACCTGCACGGCATCCACCAGGAACTGCCGTTCTACCAGGAGATCGAGTTCTACCCGCCATCGCAGTTCGCCGGGCGCATCAACGAGGTCGAGCTGACCTTCGTCGCCAGCCCGCACGGACTGGACGTGGTGCTGGAGGCCGACAAGCGCGGCGGATTCTTCAGCTCCGGCCACGACGCCTTCGGCCGGTTCCACACCACCCACGAGGAAGCGCTCACCACCGACTGGGCCGGACGCATCCACGAATGGCTGGAACAGGCCGCCCAGCGACGCGGCGCGATGGGCGGGCACGGGCACCACGGCCACCACTACGACGACGATCACCACCACCGGCACCACGGCTCCGGCATGGGCGGCATGGTCGCCGGTGCCGCACTCGGGGTCGGTGCCGGAATCGTGGGGGGCATGATCGCGGGCGAAGTGATCGACGAGGTCGGCGACTTCTTCGAAGGCGACGAAGAGTTCTGACCGCCTCTCGCAGCGGGCGCCGGGCACGCTCCCGGCGCCCGCTGTTGACCTCAGCTCCTTCGAGAAGTCCGCAAGGGACGACAAAGTCGGCCGGAAACTCCGCGACCGCAGGACGAAGATTCACACCGGTCGACCATCCAATATGGACGGAGACGCCTGTCTGATCGCCCAGCGGCGTCTCCGAGGTCCGCGTCCTCCACCCGCGTAGGTGGCCTGTCGATGATCACATGCTGCGAACATGTTCAGCGTCAACGGATTTCCACGTTCGCGCTCACAACGCAGATGGTGGCTGTCGATCTGTGTCCCGACATGGTGTGCCGCACGGCCGGTCAGGAGTCGAGGACTCCTGCCTCCGCAGCTCCCGCCCGCGATCGGGTGGATGGAGCGCAGTGAAGGGCACCATCTGGGAGCGTATGCGATCTGAACAGTGGCTGTACCACGCGTCGCGGCGAGCAGGGGTGGTCAAAGCATCTGTCGTACCGCGTGGAGCCGGTCGTCGGTTCTGGCTGAGGGCATGGCTGTTGCGTAGCGCTGTGCCCGCTCGATGGCGTCGCGGGCGGCGTCCAGATCACCGGTCCGGGCATGGGATTCAGCAAGCCACGAAAGGTAAAGCGCTACCTCCCTGGCGTGATCGGGAGGGTAGTTCGCGACAGCGTTCGACAGGAGCGGTTCTGCATCATTCGGCCTGCCCAACTCGATCATGCACCGACCTGCCATGACGTCGATCTCGGATCGGTTGAGCCAGTAGGCCCACTCCGGCTCAGATCCGGCGTCGCCTCGTCGTTCGTACGAGTCGTTCACGGCATCCAGCGCCCGCCAGGTGCCACGGATGTCGTTGGCCTTGACCGACGCCCACGCCACGCGTTCGAGCAGTAGTGCACGCACAACGGGCGTTGCCCCGTCCGCACCTTTCACGCCGGTCCGAGCCAACAGGGCCGCGTCGCGCGGGTTGCCGATGTTCGCGACCTGATAGCTCAGGCTCGACAACAGCTGAGCCCCAAGAACGCGATCGAACGCCCCCGCGGCCGCTCCCACACCTGAGATGTACAGCCGCTGCGCTTCGGCATAACGGCCCGCATCGCTGGCGATCCAACCAGCGAGCTGGGCCAGTTCCCCAACGGCCGTGAACAGGCGTCGGCCCACTGGCTCCGAGAAGCTCGCCGACCGCACAAGCCGGTCAGCTTCCCCCAGTTCTTTCGAAACAGCAGGCAAGAGATCCCGGCTGCTCACCACATCATCGAGATGACGAAGCTCGATCACGCGGGTTTCCAGCTCGTCCGCCAGCGAATCACCGACCCGTCGACCGGAACGGAATTGAACGGCGATCGGTGACTCCGACACGAGCCATTCATGGGCGATCCGCACCGGATCACTCGCAGCGGGCCGCAACGGCACGCCGAGTACCTGCTCGTAGGCGTTGACCACATCCGGCGCCACTGACCGTTTCCCGGTTTCGACCAGGCTCAAGTACGACTTGGCGAAGTGCGTGCGCCGCGCCATCCGAGACAAGCTCAACCCCGCAGCATCGCGGGCAGCCCGCAAGTCCGCACCCGTCGTCATCAGCCCCGCCCCCACTGTGAACACCTGTGAACAGCCAAACCCTACCGCTTACTGTCCGTGCCTTCGAAACTACTTACAGGCAGTCCTCGCTGATCGTTGCACTTCCAACGCCCCCTCCCGAAGTGCTCCCCGACCGATTGGCGGGGACTGCCCCGCCAACCAAGCGTCGCGAAGCAACGACTGACGGCACACGCGAATGGGAGCTCTCATGACGACGACACAGGCATGGCTGCGGTACTTCTGGCGACCAGTTCCGGACGACACGAGTTCCCACGGCCTGGTTCGTCACGCGTTCTTCGGCGCCAGCGCGGACGCAGGCCCGTCCGCGACATCCGTCTGCGACGAGGTGTTCGCTCTCGCCAAGCCTTCCGAAATCGACTGGATCCACGCCCCAACCTGTTCGAGCTGCAACGAGACACTGAAAGAAATGAAGGGCCCATGAACCCGTTGCCCTGGCTGAATGGCACACCAGTTGACCCGGAACCGGACAGCACACCGATCACTGAAGATCACAATTGGCTAATCGACGAGTCGATCGACTGGCCACCAATCGACCAGCAACTGGAGGACCGGATCATCCAGCTCCTGCACCCAGTCCGGCTGCGCATCGTGCACGCCATGTCCGGCGGCCGCACGCGCACCACGTCCGAGCTGTGCGCTCGCCTGCCCGACGTCCCCAAGACCACCGTTTACCGGCACGTCGGCGTGCTGACCGACGCGGGACTACTGGAAGTCGCCGACGAACAGCGCGTGCACGGCGCCGTCGAACGCCACTACCGGCTGCACCCCGAGCGGACGGCGATCGACGCCGACGCAGCCGCGGCGATGGCCGCTTTGCTGGCCGAGTTCAACGCCTACCTCGATCGGGACGGCGCCGATCCGACCGCCGACTCGGTGGGCTACCGGCAGGGCACGCTCTGGCTCAGCCCGGACGAGCTCGCCGAACTGATCAGCGCGCTGCGCGCCGTCCTCGCGACGAGGGCGCAAAACGAACCCGCGCCGGGCCGAAACCCCCATCTGCTGAGCATGATCCTGTTCCCGACCGAGGAACCATCTCAGCACTAGGGAGAACGCCCGAGCACGCAACCCCAACTTTCCGCAGCAGAAACTCTCGTATTGACAACATGGAAAGTCACTGCTTCACTTTCCGGCATGGAAACCAACGGAACGTCGCCGGAACAACCCATCGATCGGCCGACTCGGGAAGAGGCCGCTGCCGCGCTGCGCGAGGCCGAACAGGCGCAGGCCGCACTCGGTAGCACCCCGCCGCCGTGGTGGTACTTCATAGCCATGGCCGCCATGGCGGCCGTCGCACCGGTCATCAACTTCGCCCCGTCAACGCCCCTGGGCATCGGGCTGGCCCTGCTCGGCATCGTGGTGTGGGCCGCGCTGTTCGGCATCACGGTCGGGACGTACGTGCGGAAGTACGGTGTCGTGCCGCGACTGAGGCTGGTGCCGCCGAAGCTGGTGCTGCCGTTCGCGGTCGTCGTTGCCGTCGCCGTGATCGTCGCGTCGCTGCTGACCATCCTGTACGACCAGGCCTGGGCCCCGTTCGTCGCGTCCGGTGTGATCGCTGCCGTGATCCTGATCATGGGTGCCACGGCCCGGCAGCGGGTGCGGAAGTCGGCGTGACGATGTCCGATCCCGCCGACGGTTTCGACACGATCATCCACGCCCCGAACCGGCTGCGGATCTGCGCCCTGCTCGACGTCGTCGAACACGCCGAATTCGCGCTACTGCAAGATCGACTCGGGGTCAGCGCATCGGTGCTGAGCAAACATGTGAGCGTGCTGGTCAACGCCGGTTACGTGGGGCAGAGCAAGGCCGTTCGCGACACCCGGCAACGCGTCTGGCTGCACCTGACCAAGACCGGTCGGGCCGCCTACCGGGCGCACGTGGCGGCGCTGCGCGACATCGTCGACCACCAGGACGAGCCCAACCCGGAGCAGTAGGCGATCGGGCGGGCGGTCACTCCCCGGTACTCCCGTCCACCGACTCCCGCAGCACGTCGGCGTGGCCGTTGTGCCGCGCGTACTCCTCGATCAGGTGGCACAGGACCCATCGCAGGCTCGGGCGGCTGCCGTGATGATCACCACCACCGGCACCACGGCTCCGGCATGGGCGGCATGGTCGCCGGTGCCGCACTCGGCGTCGGTGCCGGAATCGTGGGGGGCATGATCGCGGGCGAAGTGATCGACGAGGTCGGCGACTTCTTCGAAGGCGACGAAGAAGAATTCTGACCGCCTCGCACAGCGGGCGCCGGGGGCACGTTCCCAGCGCCCGCCGCTTTTTCTCCTAAATGGACAAATCCCGAGAAGTGCGGTGTTGCAGGCGGCTTCGCCGTGGCGGGGCGAGGAGGAGTTCGGTGGCCACAGGCATCAGCGGTTCCCTCACAAGACGAGCGGTGAACACGACTGCAAAGCCGAACAGTGCCGAGTCCACGGGTGCAAGCCAATGGCTGCTTCGACGGTCCGGCAGATTCACGCGATCATCAGCGGCACGTTCGATGCAGCCGAGCCTGGGATTGAATCGACACGAACTCGGCCCGCATCGCCCGCTGCCCGACGCCGCGATCGTGCGCAACCGACTCGAACGCATCCAGATCGACCCAGTCTCCCGACCAGCGTCCTCGTCCAAACCTGCCTGATCCTCGACTTCCTGATCATTCAACTTCCGACCAGGAGTTCACAGTGGATGATCGTGATCGATCGAACCGGATATGCCGACGCGACCCGTGGGGGATCTTGACGGCTCGGGATTGCGGCGGGGCCCTGATCAGTATCTTCCTGCGCCACGAACACCCAGCGGAAGGCAGCTCACAACGTGCCACCAGCGGAGAGTGTGCCCTGTTCCCAGGGAAGTCGAAGTAGAGCCAGATCGACGAGTTGTTCTAGCCGTGCTCGGCTGACACCGGATGAGGCTTCGACGGCGATGCCCTGAGCGAGGGCGCTGACGTAGTGGGCGGCCGCCTCCGGGTCGACGTGCGCAGGCAGGTCGCCTTCAGCGGCCGCGCGTTCGAAGCGTTCTCGGAGCCGAGCGTTTCCGATGGCTCGACGGTTGGCCAGTTCGTCGCGGATCTCGCGGGCCTCGTCGCCAGCGACGAGTGCACCCTGGACGAGCAGGCAGCCCGCCGGCGTGGTCTCGCCGGTGCAGGCCTGGACGGCGCCGCGTAGGAACCTCTCGACGACTGCTCGCACGGCGGGCTGGGCCAGCGCATCGTCGGCGTAGCTGAACACGGTTTCGACGTAGCGGTCCAGGGCCCGGCGGAACAGACCTTCCTTGGAGCCGAAGGCTGCGTAGATGCTGCCCCGTTTCAGCTGCGTGGCCTCGGTGAGATCCGCGATCGTCGTGCCTTCGAAGCCCTTCGCCCAGAACACGCGCAGCGCGGCGGCTAGCGCCTCGTCCAGATCGAACTCTCGTGGGCGACCCATCGGCACGTTAGACACCTCACAACACCTCGATTCGGGAACGAACGTTCAATATATCGGTTGACCAGGCCGCTGTTCGATGACATGTTGAACGAGGAGTCAAAAAGTCGAAAGAGAGATCAACATGGCCAACCCGCTCAGCGGAAAGACCGCCCTTGTCACTGGTGGTTCTCGGGGTATCGGAGCGGCTGTGGCTCGGCGTCTGGCGGCCGATGGCGCAACCGTCGCGCTGACGTACGCCAGCTCCAGAGACAAGGCCGACGAGGTCGTCTCGGGCATCCAGGCGGCCAACGGCCGCGCGGTGGCCATCCACGCTGACAGCGCCAACCATGACGATGTCGCCGCCGCTGTCACCGAGACGGTGCGGACCTTCGGCGGGTTGGACATTCTGGTGAACAATGCCGGCGTCGGGGCGGTACAACCCGTGGACGAGTTGTCCATGGACGACATCGACCGGCTGATCGACGTGAACGTTCGTGGTGTGGTGGTCGCTATTCGGGAGGCACTGAAGCACCTCAGCGACGGGGGGCGGATCATCACCATCGGCAGCATCAACGCCGACCGGATTCCGATCGCTGGACTGTCGGTCTACGGGATGACCAAAGCCGCTGTCGCGGGCCTCACCCGTGGACTGGCGCGGGAACTGGCGCCGCGCGGTATCACCGTGAACAACGTTCAGCCTGGCCCGATTGACACCGATCTGAACCCCGCAACTGGGCCGTTGGCTGCGAGCATGCTGAGCGTGATGGCTCTGGACCGGTACGGCACCTCCGACGAGGTCGCCGCGATGGTTTCCTACCTCGCCGGTCCGGAAGCGGCTTTCATGACTGGCGCAAGCCTGAACATCGACGGCGGCTACACCGCCTGAATACCTGGTATTCCGGACGCCCGGACAGAGGAGTGCGAGTCACCGGTTTTTCGGCTGGGCGTTGCGCGACGGGCTAGCGGGGTCACGCGGTCAGGCATCAACGAGTCCTGGCCCGCGGGTTGAAATACGTATCCCTGAAAGGGCTTTGGTCAGTCGCCGACCCGGCGGATCAGGCTCACGAGCCCTCCGACCCGGTCGCGGAAGTCGGTGCGCGACGCGGCCTGGTGTTTCCAGGACAGGCTGACGGCGAAGAGGAAGTCCGTTACTTGGTCTGCTGTGAGGTCTTCGGCGAGCACTCCGGGTGGAGCCAGCGAGGTGATCGCAGCGCCGAAGGCGGCCTTCTTCTGGTAGTCGTGGAGCATCGAGCCCAACTGCGCTTCGCTGCTCTCCAAGGGCTGGTCGATGTCCCGGGCCACCTGCACGCCGTCCGGCGCGAGTGCGATGAACTCGGTCGACCAGGCCCGCCCCATAACGGGTGGGTATCGCGCCGAGTGCGTGGAGGTGGTCGTGGTTGGCCTCGCTGGCGGTTCCGATCACTCGTATCCCGCGGCGCGCGGCCAGTTGCACCGCCGCACTGCCCACGCCGCCAGCGGCGCCGTCGATCAGCAGGGTCTGGCCTTCCGTCAAGTGCATGTCGCCGAGGGCGCGTGTCACGGTCTCCACAGCGGCCAGCAGCCCGGCGGCTTCGGCAAAGCCGATGGTCTGTGGCTTGGCGGTGACGATGCCGAGCACGGCGTACTCGGCCGCCGCTGTGCGATGCGATCACGCAGGAACACCTCGACCTCATCGCGCGCAGTGCGCTGCGGGTCGGGATGCGGCGGTTCGGCGGCACCTCCGAGCTGGCGACCGCGTTGTGCCGCGCGGAGCTGGCTTCGATGTCCGAAATGGACATGCGCCCACCGGTCCTGGTGCTCGTCGGATCGCGCAGCGGCGTCTCCGAGCAGCAGGTGGACCGGCTGCGCGCGGCGGGCGCGCTGGTCATCGTCGCCGTGCCGGGCGGGCAGGAGTCCGTGCGGCGGCAGTTGGCGGAAGAGGTCGGTCGCGGGCACCGCACGCACGGCGCGGTCGTCTTGCACTCGCCCCAAACCAACAAGGGCCCCAAACCAACAAAGACTCCACTGTGGACCTCTCCTTCGCCGGATATCTCGGGGCGCTGGCGTTGGACCACTTCCGCGCGGTGGTCGCGACCGGTGGCGACACCGCGATGGCGATCGCGCGGGCGCTCGACGCGACGGCCCTGCAACCGTTGGGCCGGTACGGGGTGGGAATCGTGGAGACACGCGTGGTGGGCGGACCGTTCGACGGACTCACCCTGGTCATGAAACCCGGCGCCTACGGCCCGGAAGACGCCGTGGTGAACAGCGTGCGCCGGGCCCGAGCAACAGCCAGCACAACCACGCACGCTTGACGCCCGGAAGACCGAGATCTCCCATCAAGTGGTGGTTCCGGCGAACAGAGTGTCGTGGGCCGCGTGCCAGGAGGCTTCGTCGGGGGCGCACAGCAGGCCGCCGGACATGCGGCTGAGGCGGAACGGCGTGCCGTCGAAGTGGGCGCTGTAGCCGCCCGCCTCCCGGTGCAGCAGCCAGCCCGGTGCGTGGTCCCACGGCATCAGGCGGTTGTAGGACAGCAGGTGGCATTGTCCGGCCGCGGCCATCCGGTACTCGTGCCCGGCGCAGCGGAACCAGGTGTGACTGGCCAGGGCGGACAGGTTCGCCGTGACGGTGCCGCGCAGCGGTTCCGGCAGGAACTGGGTGCCGACGACGGCCTCCATCTCGCTCACCGGCACCGGATCGGCAACGCGCAGCCGGACGGCCGCGGCGCCGTCGCGACGGAGCCACGCACCGCCGCCTTCGGTCGCGATCGCCGACGTGCCGGTGACTGGATCGTGGATGACACCCGCGACGATCCGACCACGCCGCACGACCGCCGCCATCACGGCGAACAACGGCAGCCCGGCCACGAAGTTCTTGGTCCCGTCGAGCGGATCGAGCAGGAACGCGAGCTCGACCTCGTCGACACCGTCCACAATGGCCGGATCAGCGGCCGCGGCTTCCTCACCGATCACGGTCGCGCCGGGGTACTGCCCGCGAATCGCCTCGGCGATCGCGTGCTCGGCGGCCCGGTCCGCGGTCGAGACGATGTCGAACGCCGACGTCTTGGTGGCAACGTCGGCGTCCGACAGCCGCCCGAACCTGGGCATGATCTCCGCTGCGGCGACGCTGCTGAGCACGTCGTCGATGAACTCGACATCCATGCCCCGAGGCTATCGCGGCCCGGACGGCGAGTACCCAGCCTCGGCGGAACTCGGGTGGGCGGCAGGGTGGCTTCAGCTGGCGAAGAAGTCGGCGATGCGGCCCGTCCAGCTCTTGATGTCGGCCACCGACTTCGCCACGTGCAACGTGGAATCGGGAATCAGGTCGTGCAACCTTTCCGCGGTGGACACCGGGTGCAGCGGATCGGTGTCCCACGCCAGGATCAGAGTCGGATGCGGCAGCGTCGCAATCTCCTCCGGTGCTGGCAGATCCGACATGCCGACTCCTCTGAGGATCGACGGGAGCAGTTCGTCGACGACGTCGGGACTCAGGTCGAACTTCGGGTACTCGGCGAAGATGGGCAGCGGATCGGCGTTCGCCAGCTGCTGCCGCCATGCCCCGGCGCCGAGCTCCTCGATGTCGTCGGCGGTGTCGAAGTACCACTGCTTCGCCTGTCCGGGGCCGCTTTCCCATGCGACGGGCGGGATCAGCAGCGCCAGGCGGCGGAAGCGATCCGGCGCGGCGAGCGCGGCGCGCAGGGCGTTGTCGCAGCCCAACGAGGAACCCGCGAAGTCCATGGGCCGGTCGTCGCCCAACTCGTCGAGCAGCGCGAGCAGGTCCCGGGCGAAGTTCTCGAACCGGTAATCCTCGGCGACCGGGCGCCCAGTCGAGTGGCCGTGACCACGCTGGTCGTACGTGAGCAGCCGATGATCAGCAGCAAGCGACTCGAAATCGAACAGTTCAAGCCGCCGCACCGCATCCCGACTCAACATGACCCCATGCGCATACCCAACCAGCGACCCAGAACCACTTACCTGGTAAGCAATCCTCGCACCCTCACGCGCAACAAACCTGTCATCCCCCATAAACCTCTCCTCACCAACCAACCAAACCGCCACAACCCCACCTTTATACCGCATACACCCAGGGGGTATCCAGGGTATCCACCTTCCGATCAACCCAACCGAGGCGAAGGGCACCTTTTACCAACTAACTTGGCAAAAGGCGCCCTTCACCCAAACGGCGCCGAGCCACCCCCGGATCGCCCCGGTTCACCTGGACGCGACATGAGTGAAGGGCACCTTCGACCGACTATGCCGGTCAAAGGTGCCCTTCACTCGTCACCCGTACGGGAGCGGTCGCGCGGGGGGTCACTCCCCGGTGAGGCCGTCCACCGACTCGCGCAGGAGGTCGGCGTGGCCGTTGTGCCGCGCGTACTCCTCGATCAGGTGGCACAGGATCCATCGCAGGCTCGGGCGTCTGCCATCCGGCCAAGCGCGCCGCATCACCCGCTCCAAGCCACCGTCGTTCAGCGCCTCCGCGACCAGGGAACGGGAACGGGTCACGGTGTCCTGCCAGAGCGCGAGCAGCTGCTCCGGGCTGTCCTCGGCGGCCGAGTGCCAGTCCCAGTCGGGGTCGGCGGCCCAGTCCACCTCGTCCCACGGCGATGCCAGGTCGTGCCCGTGCAGCCGCCAGGAGATCCAGGCGTGCTCGACGTAGGCCAGGTGCTTGAGCATTCCGCCCAGCGTCATCGGCGAGGCGGCGACCGTCGCCCGCATGGCAGCCGAGTCGAGCCCCGCGCACTTCCACGCCAGGGTCGCCCGGTGGTAGTCCAGGAATCCCAGGAGGGTCGAGGTCTCGTCACCCGCGATGGGCGGTTCCGGGCGTCCCTGCTCGTCCACGTCGGTCATGAATGCGGAGCTTACCGACGGGACCAGCTGCGACCCGGGACTTCCGGCAGGAGTAGCGGCATCGCTGGCGGGTACCCCGTGGCGACTATCGGCTAGCCTCGGTCTTCGGGGAGGCAGCTCATGGACGAACGCACCACAGCCTTGATCACCGGGGCCTCATCGGGCATCGGCCGGGCGTACGCGCACCGCCTCGCGGCGCGTGGCCACGACCTGATCCTGGTGGCCAGGCGCGCGGACCGGTTGGCGGAGCTCGCCGCGGACCTGGACTCCGCGCACGTCAGGTCGCTGCCGGTGGACCTGACCAGCGAGGACGGTATCGCGGCCGTCGAGGCGGTGATCGCCGATAGTCCGGATCTGGCGGTGGTGGTCAACAACGCCGGAATGGGCGCCCTCAAACCCCTGGTCGATGCGGACCCGCAGGCCCTCGCGCAGTTGGTCGCGCTCAACGTGCTCGCGCTCACCCGGCTGTCGCGCGCGGCGCTGCTGGCGTTCCGCGCGCGCGGCGGCGGACAGCTGGTCAACATCGGCTCGCTGGGCGCCTTCCGGGCGCCACCCGGTGGGGCCGCCTACGGCGCGTCCAAGGCCTACGTGCTGCACTTCTCCCGCGCGCTGCAACGCGAGACCACGGACACCGGCGTGCAGGTCCAGGTCGTGCTGCCCGGACCGGTCCGCACCGAATTCTTCGACGCGGCAGGCACCGACGCCTCGATGTTCCCCGACGAATCCTTCGTCACCGCCGACGAACTGGTGGCGGCGGCGCTCGCCGGACTCGATCGGGGCGAGCTCGTGTGCATCCCGACGTTGCAGGACGTTTCCGCGTGGGAGACGGTCGCGGCACTCCAGGACGAACTGCGCGATCTGGCCGGGTTGCGGGGGATCATCGCCGCCCGGTACACCTAGCCGATCCGGACAAGCCGAAAACAACGCCCGGACAGGACGTTTCAACCCAATGCGCCCAAGCCGTGGTGCCTCGCCGTTGAATTCATCGGCCGCTGAACCCTGGGAGATGTCAGCGGCCCTGATCTTTTTGGATCCAAAGTCGAGTACGTAGTGGGGCGAGGTAGCGCCCAAAATCCCCACCCCCCCCTTGCGAAACGGCGATTTCGCGCGAAATCGCCACCGACACAACCAGGGGCTCCTGCCTGCACCGGCGCCGACATCAGGTACTCCGAGCGATCGACGGCGATGCCCACCTGCTCACGAAGACGGACCCCGATCCCGGCCATGTTGCCAGCTCATTAAGTCCACCTGACGAGCTTGGTAATGGAAATTGGATCTGATCTGATAGCTTCGCTGCCAGCGACCTAGGCGATCTGACGGGATCGAACCCAATGAACCGACGTTTCCGCACGACCCTGATCCTCCTGATCGCCACGCTCTGCTTCGGCACGGCCGCGTGCGGCATCGAACCGGCAACCGCCAGCCGAGGCCCCGGCACGATCGTGATCGACACCGCGAACTATCCGTCCACACTGGACCCCGGCAAGCAGTACGACACCGACACCTATTCCGTGTACCGCAACATCTTCGACCAACTGCTGCGCCGCGACTCCCGCACCAACGCCGTCGTGCCGTGGCTGGCGACGTCGTGGCGGCAGACCGATCCGGTCACCTGGCGGTTCACGATGCGGCAAGGCGTGACCTTCAGCGACGGCAGCCCGCTGACGGCGGGCGACGCGGCCTTCTCCATCAACCGGATCCTGGACAAGAAGTTCGGCAGCCAGCAGTACGCGAACTTCTCGGTGATCAGCCAGGCGAGCGCCGACGGCGCCGACCTGGTGGTGCGCACCTCGGTCCCCTCCCCCACGCTGCTGAGCTACCTGACGTCGCTGTCCGTGGTCCCGCAGGCCTACGTGCAGCGGGTGGGCGACAAGCAGTTCGCCGTCGCACCCATCGGATCCGGCCCGTTCGTCCTGCGGTCCGCCACCGCGGGCTCGGAAGTGGTGCTGCAGGCCAATACGCGCTGGTGGGGCCCACCGACGCAGATCCGCACCGCGGTCTTCCGCGCGGTGCCCAACATGGCCAGCCGGGTGGCGGACCTGCAGTCCCGCAAGGCCGATCTGGCCACCGCGCTCACCCCGGACGCCGCCGACCAGATCCGCCGCGACCCGAACCTCGCCATCCTGTCCACCCCGACCGAACGCGTCGCCTACGTCGCCTTCAACGCCATCGGCGGCGGCCCGACCAACGACCCCCGGGTGCGCAAGGCCATCGCCGAAGCGATCGACTACCAGGCGCTGATCAACAACCTGCAACGCGGCTACGCCCAGCCGATCAACTCGATGGCGACCCCGCTGGCCTTCGGCTACGACAGGTCGCTGCCGAACAACGAGCACGACCCGGACGACGCGAAGCGGCTGCTGCGCGAGGCCGGGGCGGTCGGCGCGAAGCTGGTCATGGTGACCTCGCCGTCGTTCGACCCGCAGATCGTGCAGGCCATCCAGGCCGACCTCGCCGCGGTGGGGTTGCAGGTCGAGATCCAGAACAGCGACCAGGCGACCTACCTGAAGAAGGTGCAGGACCCGGCGCACAACTGGGGTTCGATCCGGTTCGGCAAGTGGTCCTGCTCGTGCCTGGACTCCGACGGGGTCATCTACCCGCTGTTCCACACCGGCGAGATCTGGAGTTCTTACAGCAACCCGGAATTCGACGAGATCGTCGAGCAGGCCCGCGAGGTGATCGATCCGCAGCAGCGCATGGCGCTGTACCGGTCGGCGTTCGAACTGCTCAACCGGGACCTGCCCGGTATCGGGCTGTTCCAGGCCTACGCGGTCTACGGCGCGAACTCCCGTCTGCAGTGGACACCGGACGCCTCGGAAAGCCTGTTCCTCGACCAGATGAAGGTGAGCTGACATGACGGCGATCGCGGTGCCGACCCGTCGGCGGGCCAGGAGCATCCCGGCGACGCCGCGCTACATCGCGGGCCGGATCGGGCAGGCCGTGCTGGCGCTGTTCGGCGTGACCACCATCGTCTTCTTCGCGCTGCGCCTCTCCGGCGACCCGGCTCGGCTGCTGGTGCCCGAAGGCGCGACGGCCGCCGACATCGATCGGGTCCGCGAGCAGTTGGGGCTGGGCGATTCCCTGTGGCACCAGTACGTTTCCTTCCTCGGCGGCGCGGTGCGCGGCGACCTCGGCTACTCCTACGTGCAGAACCGGCCCGCGGCGACGCTCATCGCCGAACGGCTGCCCTACACCGCCAACCTCGCGGTCGCCGCGCTGGTCCTCTCCCTCCTCGTCGGCGTCTCGATCGGCGTGATCACCGCGCTCAACCGGGGCCGCTGGCAGGAACGGGTGCTGATGCCCATCGTGCTGGTCGGGCAGGCGATGCCAGCGTTCTGGACCGGCCTGCTGCTGGTGCTGGTGTTCTCGGTGGGGCTGCGCTGGCTGCCCTCGACCGGTTATGACGGTCCGCTCTCGCTGCTGCTGCCCAGCGTCACCCTCGCGTCGCTGTCCGCCGCCGCGATCGCCCGGGTGACCCGCGGCGCGGTGCTGGAACAGCTCTCGCAGGACTACGTGCGCACCGCGCGGGCCAAGGGCGCCGGGACGACCCGGCTGGTGCTGCGGCATCTCGCCCGCAACAGCGCGATTCCGGTGCTCACCGTCGCCGCGCTGGAGTTGGCCAACCTGCTCGGCGGCGCGGTGGTCACCGAGGTGATCTTCGCCTGGCCCGGCATCGGGCAGCTGACCATCCAGTCCGTCGCCGCCCGCGACTTCCCCGTCGTGCAGGCGATCGTGCTGTTCGCCTCGGCGGTCTACATCGTGATCAACCTGCTCACCGACCTGCTCTACTGCGTGATCGACCGGCGCGTCGCGAGCGGTCTCACCGGAGGTGCGCCATGAACCGGCGAACCGTGCTCATCCCGCTCGTGGTGCTCGCGATCTACGTGCTCGCCGCGATCAACGCGGCGCTGCTGGCGCCGCAGGACCCGAACGCCGTGGCGCTGGCGCAGCGGCTGCTGCCGCCCGGCGCGCACCACCTGCTCGGCACCGATGCGCTCGGCCGCGACGTGCTCTCGCGCGTCATCTACGGCGCCCGGGTCTCGCTGCTGGTCGCGGTAGGCGCGGTGCTGGTCGGCGGGGTCGTCGGGGTGGCGCTGGGCATGATCGCGGCCTGGCGCGGCGGCAAGATCGGTGCGGTGCTCATGCGGCTGGTCGACATCGTGCTGTCGGTGCCGTTCTTCCTGCTCGCGATCCTCGTCGTGGCGGTGCTCGGACCGAGCCTGCTCAACGTGGTGGTGTGCCTGGCGCTGGTGCGCTGGCCACGCTACGCCCGCGTCGCGCACTCCGCGACCCTGCAGGCCCGCAGCCGAGGTTTCGTCCGGGCGGCGACCGCGACCGGCGCGCCGGGCTGGTGGATCGTGCTGCGGCACGTGCTGCCCGAGGTGCTGCCGGTGGCCATCGTCGTCGGCACCCTGGAGCTGGGGCTGATGGTGATCTACGAGGCGTCGCTGTCGTTCCTCGGGCTGGGCGTGCAGCCGCCGACCGCGTCGTGGGGTTCGATCCTCTCCGACGGCCAGCAGTACATCGCCTCCGCCTGGTGGCTGGCGACGTTCCCCGGCATCGCGCTGTTCCTGCTGGTGCTGGCGGCGAACCTGCTGGGCGATGCGGCGCGCGACCGGCTGGACCCGGCCAAACGCGCGGATCTGCCGCGCTCTGGACTCTTCCGGCGGCGGCTCGTCAAGCGGGCCACGATGCGGAGGCAGGCGGCATGATCCCCGACTACCGCGACGAGTTCACCGGCAGGCGCGTCGTCATCACCGGCGCGGCCGGACTGATCGGCACCTGGACCGCCAGGGCCTTCCACGCCCAGGGGGCACGGCTGCTGCTCTCGGACAACCGGTCCGAGCCGTTGGCCAGCCTGGCCGCAGAACTCGGCGCGCAGCACGCCGTGGCCGACCTGAGCACCGCCGCCGGGGTCGAGGAATTGACCGATGCGATCGATTCGCGCTGGCCGACCGCCGACATCCTCATCAACAACGCCGGTGTCTACCCGCGCACCCCGGTGTCCACAACGGACAGAGCGGTGGTCGAGCGGATCTTCGACATCAACGTGATCGCGCCCTACCAGCTCGCGCGGCACGTGATCGCCACGATGACCCGGACCGGCACCGCAGGCTCCATCGTCAACATCTCCTCCGGCGCCGCCAAGCGACCCACCCGCACCGGCGGCGTCTACTCGGCGAGCAAGGCGGCGCTGGAGATGCTCACCCGCTCGCTGGCGCTGGAGACCGGTGAAGCCGGAATCCGGGTCAACAGCGTCGGCCCCGGTTTCGCGCCCGGCAGCGAGGTCAGCGAACTGCCCGCGGAGCACGTCGCGAAGATGCGCGCGGCGATCCCGCTGGGGCGCACGTCCGGGCCGGACGACGCGCCGTCGGCGATCCTCTGGTTGTGTTCGAGCGCGGCTTCCTTCGTCACCGGCGCCACGCTGGACGTCGACGGCGGCCGCACCGCGGGCGATTTCACACCGGCTGGAGGTGGGTCGTGAACTATCCGTGGCCTGGTGGCGCGCGAGCCGCCGTGTGCTTCACCCTCGACTTCGACGGCGAGTCGCCGCACCTGTGGCGCACCAGGAACGATCCCGGCGACGCGGTCGGCGAACTGGAGCAGCGGCGCTACGGCCCGCGGCGCGGGATCATGAACCTGCTGTCCATGATGGACAACCTCGGCCTGCGCGCCACGGTCTTCGTGCCGGGCTGGATCGCGGACCGCTATCCAGACCGGGTCGCCGAGGTCCACCGCCGCGGGCACGAACTCGCGCTGCACGGCTGGTGCCACGAACCGCCGACCAGCTTGCCCCGCGACGACCTGCACCGCAGTTTGGCGCGGGCCGCCGACGCGCTCACCGCCATCTCCGGCCAGCGCCCCACCGGCTACCGCTCCCCCAGCTGGGACATGAACACCACGATCTTCCCAGTGCTGCACGAACTCGGGGTGGACTACGACAGCTCGCTGATGGGCGACGATCGTCCGTACCTCGTGGACGGCCTGGTCGAGGTGCCGGTGGACTGGGCGACCGACGACGCGCCCTACTACCGCTACGTCGGCGGTGATCCGCGGCCCCCGGCGACGACGCCGACGGTGCGGGACGGCTGGGCCGCGGAGATCGCGGCGGCCAAGCAGCACGGCACGCTGTGCATGATCACGGTGCATCCTTGGCTGTCCGGGCGCCCGGCCCGCGTCGCCGCGCTGGAAGCGCTGCTGGCGCCGGTCGTCGCCGACGACGCGGTGTGCACGCCGACCGTCCGCGAACTGGCCGAGCACCACCGCGCGCACGGCGCTGGCTACGACGTTTCCCTCGACGGGTTGGGCAGGCCGGGTCATGACTGAGCTGCTGCGAGTACGGGACCTGCGGGTCGACTTCGGCGCCGGGCGCGAGGCCGTGCGCGGCGTCGACCTGAGCATCGGCCGCGGCGAAACCCTTGCGGTGGTTGGTGAATCGGGCTGCGGCAAGAGCCTGACGGCGCTCGCGCTGCTCGGGCTCACGCCACCGGCCGCCCGGGTGTCCGGGTCCGCGAAGCTGGCCGACACCGAGCTGATCGGCCGGGGCGATCGGGAGCTGCGCAGGATCCGGGGCGATCGGGTGTCGATGATCTTCCAGGATCCGATGAGCTCGCTGAACCCCACGACGAAGATCGGCACCCAGATCGCCGAGGTCCTCGCGATCCACACCTCGATGAGCCGGTCCGCGCGGCTGCGCCGGGCCGTGGAGCTGATGGAGTCGGTGGGCATCACCGACGCGGCGGCGCGGGCCAGGCAGCTGCCGCACGAGCTCTCCGGCGGGATGCGGCAGCGCGTGATGATCTCGATCGCGCTGGCCGGTGCGCCGGACCTGCTGATCGCGGACGAGCCGACCACCGCGCTCGACGTGACGGTGCAGGCCCAGGTGCTGGCGCTGCTGCGGGAACGCACCCGCGACACGGCGCTGCTGTTCATCACGCACGACATGGGCGTGGTCGCGGAGATCGCGGATCGGGTCGCGGTGATGTACGCGGGCCGGGTCGTGGAGACCGGGACGGCGCGCGAGGTGCTCGAATCGCCGCGCCACCCCTACACCGCGGCGCTGCTGCGTTCGGTGCCCGACCCGGACCGACCGCCAACCGGTGACCTGCCGACCATTCCCGGCCAGGTTCCGGCGGTCGGCGAACGCATCGAAGGCTGCGCGTTCCGGTCGCGCTGCGCCCGCGCCGACGACGAGTGCGGCACGGCACCCGAACTCTCCGGTGACGGGCACGTCGCCGCCTGCTGGCACCCGCACACCGGCACCCGGACGGAGGTCGCCTGATGACGGATCTCGTTGTGGCGGAAGGACTTGTGAAGCGCTACCCGGTGCGCGGCGGCACGGTCGCCGCGGTGGACGGGGTCGGGCTGCGCATCGAGCGCGGCACAACGCTGGCGCTGGTCGGCGAGTCCGGCTGCGGGAAATCCACCACCGGACGGCTGCTGCTCGCGCTGGAGCGCCCCGATGCGGGCACCGTCGAGGTGTCCGGGCGCGCGGTGCACTCGATCGCCAAGCGCGAGCTGCGGCAGCTGCGGCGCACCATGCAGCCGGTGTTCCAGGATCCCTACGACTCGCTCAACGGCCGGATGACGGTCGGCCAGATCGTCGCCGAACCGCTGCGGGTGCACCGGTTCTCCGGCGACGTCGGCGCGCGGGTCCGCGAGCTGCTGGACGCGGTCACCCTGTCCCCCGCGCTCGCCGAGCGCTATCCGCACGAGCTCTCCGGCGGCCAGCGGCAGCGGGTCGCCATCGCGCGGGCCATCGCGCTGGACCCCGAGTTCCTGGTGTGCGACGAACCGGTGTCCGCATTGGACGTCTCGGTGCAGGCCCAGGTGGTCAACCTGCTGCGGCGGTTGCAGGTCGAGCGGGGCATCACGTACCTGTTCATCAGCCACGACTTGGCGCTGGTGCGGCACCTGGCGCACCGGGTCGCCGTGATGTACCTGGGCCGGATCGTCGAAGAGGGCGATGCCGAGGAGCTGTTCGCCGATCCCCGACATCCCTACACGCAGCTGTTGTTGGCCGCCGTGCCCCGGCCGCGCGTGCGGGAACACACCGGTCCGGACGCCGTCCGGCAGATCGGCGAGGCCTCGGGTGCGCTGGCGCAGCGCACCGGGTGCGCGTTCGCGCCGCGCTGCCCGCTGGCCACCGAACGCTGCCGCACCGAGGATCCCGCGCTGCGGCCGCTTTCCGGCAATCGCGCGGCGGCCTGCCACTACGCCGAGACCGCGCAGGTGGGGACGGCATGATCACGCGCGACGAGTACGGCATCCCCTCCGTGGTCGCCGACACCGAGCAGCAGGCCTGGTACGAGCTCGGCTGGGCCGCCGCCGAGGACCGGTTGTGGCAGCTGGAATACGACCGGCGGCGGGCTCGCGGGCGGTGGGCCGAGGTGGTCGGCGCCGCCGCGCTCCCGGCCGACCGGCTCGCGCGCAGGCTGCGGCTGGTCGATGCCGCCGCAGCGGACGTCGCGGCCATGGATCCGCGAACGCTGGACACCTTCGAGCAGTACGCGGCGGGGGTCAACGGCTACGTCGCCGCGCACGGCACACCGGTCGAGTACGACCGGGGCGGGATCGGCTGGGAGGCGTGGACACCGCAGGATTCGGTGCTGGCGTTCAAGATCCGGCACGTGCTGATGGGCGCATGGCAGTACAAGGTCGCCCGCGCGGCACTGCGCGCCCGCACGGGTGCGGAGGTGGCCGAGAAGCTGAACCCGCAGCCGCTGCCGGGCATGCGGGTGACGGTGCCGCCGCTGGCGCGCATCCCGGACGACAACCGGCGCGCCGAACTGGTGGAGCAGGCCAGGGCGGACGTCGAGGCCGCGGCGGAGCACCTGGGTTTCTTCGCCGAGTCCGAAGGCGGCTCGAACGCCTGGGTGCTCGGCCCCAGCCGCACCAGCACCGGAAAGCCGTTGCTGGCAAACGATTCCCATCGCGCGCTCGATGCGCCGAACACCTACTGGCAGGCGCACCTGCGCTGCCCGGAGTTCGCCGCGTCCGGCGCGACCTTCCCGGGCATCCCCGGTTTTCCGCACTTCGGGCACAACGGCCGGGTCGGCTGGGCGATCACCAACGCCGCCGGTGACGCGCAGGACCTGTTCGTCGAGCAGTTCCGCGCCGGGGAGGTCCGGACCGCCGACGGTTGGGTGCCTGCCGAGGTGCGCGACGAACGCATCGTCGTGCGCGATGGTGAAGACCACGTCGAACGCTGTTGGCGGACGCCCAACGGTCCGGTCGTGCACGGCGATCCCAGCAGCGGCGGGCCATCCTCGCAGTGGGCGGTGTCGCTGCGGTGGACGGCCACCGACGGCGCCTGCGAGCAGTTCGGCGTGCTGCGGCGGATGTTGCTGGCAGGTGACGTGCGCACGCTGCTCGACGCGCAGGACGGCTGGGTGGATCCGCTCAACAACCTTCTCGCCGCGGACGTCGACGGGCACATCGGTTACCTGCTGCGCGGCACGCTCCCCGCCCGGGAAAGCCTTGCGGCGGCTCAGGTTCCGGTGCCCGGCTGGAAGCGCGAGCACCACTGGCGCGGACGCGTGCCCTTCGCCGAGATGCCGCGCACCGAGGACCCGCCCGAGGGCATCATCGTGACCGCGAACAACACGGTGACCGCCGACGAGCGGCCCTACGTCTCGCACGCCCTCAACGACTGCTACCGCGTGGAGCGCATCCACGAGCTGGCGGCGGCGGCCGGTCCCGCGACCGTCGCGGACATGCGGGCGTGGCAGGGCGACACCCGCTCGGTCGCGGCGCGGCGCTGGTCGGAGCTGCTGGCCGCGCGGGGCCCGTTCACCGGCGACGCCGAGCAGGCCCGCGCGCTGCTCGCGGCAGGCGACGGAGATCTGGGTCCCGGCGGGGAAGTGGGATTGGTGCACGCGTGTTTCCGCCGGGAGGTGGCGCGCCGGGTGCTGGACCGCGAGATCGGTGCCGAAACGCGGTCGTGGCTGATGGCGTGCGGGCTGCCGGGCATGCCGGTGGTGCTGCGGCGCTGGTTCGCGAGCCTGACCTGGCCGCGTGACGGCGTGCTGCCAGCCCACGAGCTGGGCGACGAACTGCTGGCCGACGCGCTGGCCGCGGCCTGGCAGCAGGCGAACCGGTCCGGGCTGCAGCCGTGGGGCGAGGTGCACCGCACGGCGGCGCGCCATCCGCTGCATCCGGTGGTGGGCGGCGAGTTCGACCCGCCGCGGGTGGGGATCGGTGGTGACAACGAGACCATCCAGAACGGCGCGTACGGCTGGGCGCCCGGCGCGCCGTTCGACATCACCAACCTGTCGGTGTACCGGCAGGTCCTCGACCTCGCGGAGCTGGGCGCGTCGGGTTGGGTGATTCCTGGCGGAGCGTCCGGACAGCCCGGTTCGGCGCATTACGCTGACCAGTTGAGCGGTTGGCAACGGCACGAGCTCGTCCCGATGCACCCGGAGGTGACGCGACCAGGTGAGTGACCAGCCTCCCGAAGCGGCCAGCCTGGTCCGTGCCGCCTACGTCGCGGTCCGCGAGGCGGTGCTGAAACGGCAGTTGCGGCCGGGCCAGCGGGTCACCGTGCGACCGTTCACGGAACGGCTCGGCATCTCACCGACACCGGTCAAGGCGGCGCTGGCGATCCTCGAACGCGAGGGTTTCCTGGTGGCACGCCAGCATTCCGGCTACTTCGTCGCCGAGCTGACCGCGGCCGACATGCGCGACATCTACGAGTTGCGCGCGGCCCTGGACACCCTCGCGGCACGCGACATCGCCCGCGACCGGCCGCCGGAGCTGCTGAACCGGCTCGGCGAGTTGCTGACCGGGCAGCGCCTGGCGGTGGCGAACGGCGATGTGGAGCGCTACGCCGAACTGGACCGCGAGTTCCACGCGCTGATCTGGCGGGGTTCGTCGAATCGCCGCCTGCTGGCCATCGCGGACCTGCTCGGCGCGCAGTTGCAGCTCGGCCAGAACGTGACGATCAAGGTGCCGGGACGCCCCGAGGCGAGCCTCGACGAGCACGCCGAAATCGTGGACGCGCTGCTCGCCCGCGACACAGCC
The DNA here is from genome assembly GCF_052246905.1 of Saccharopolyspora antiqui. Taxonomy (NCBI): domain Bacteria; kingdom Bacillati; phylum Actinomycetota; class Actinomycetes; order Pseudonocardiales; family Pseudonocardiaceae; genus Saccharopolyspora; species Saccharopolyspora antiqui. The sequence continues at coordinate 26,552 of NZ_JBQQBO010000029.1, read as the reverse complement.
GCCGCCGAACAGGCCACCCGACGCCACGTCAACCAGGTCATCCGAGCCCTGGAATCCGCCCTGCCGAGCTGAAGGCGGGAGCACCGGGCCCGGCGTCGGATTAGGGGACGTGGTGGCGATTTCGCGCGAAATCGCCACCCTCTCCCCATGGGAAGCGCCGCTTTCGCGCGAAATCGCCGTCTTCGCCACCCGCGCCGACCTGGCCCGGCTACGCAGGCCACCAGGGGCTGCGACGGCGCATCTCGGCCTGAGCGCGGGAGACCAGACCGTTGAACCTCTTGCCCGGGTACCACGGCATCGCCTCAAGCCGATCGAAACCCGGTATCGACTCCACGTGGCGCAGCATCCGGTTCCGCAGCTCCGGATCGGGCAGTGGGCCGCGCATGGCCGCGACGTTGTCCAGCAGGTGGTCGGGGTTGGTCGTCGCGGGCAGCGCGCAGGTCACCGCCGGATGCGAAATGATCCACTTCAGGAAGTACTCGGCCCAGGTCCGGATGCCGAATTCCCGCGCGAACCCGGGGACCTCCCGGCCCGCCACGAGGTGGTGCAGGCGCGCCTTTTCCAACGGCATGCAGACGAGCACCGCGACACCGCGATCAGCCGCCGCTGGCAGGATGCGCTCCTCGGCCTGCCGCGTGGCGATCGAGTACCGGACCTGCACGAAGTCCAGCTCGCCGCGTTCCACCCAGCTCGCCAGCGGCCCGTAGTAGTTCACGTCGTGGTGCGTCACCCCGAGGTAGCGGACTCGGCCTTCCTTCTTCCAAGCGTGCAGCAGCGGCACGTGGCAGTCGACGTTCACCAGGTTGTGGCATTGGACGACTTCGATCTTGCCGTCGTCCGACAGCCGGGCCACCGAGTTGCGGAGGCTGCGCGCCGCCACGCCGTCGTCCCACAGGTACTCGCCGGTCGCCCAGATCTTGTTGGTCACGAACATCTCGGACTTGATGTCCATCTCGGCGGCGAAGGCCGCGAGGTTGGCCTCCGAGGCGCCGTAGAGCGGCGAGGTGTCGACGATCCGGCCGCCGATTTCCCAGTAGCGGCGCAGCACCTCGCGCAGGTTGGCGGTCGGTGCGCCGGGCACGGTGTCGAAGGTCATGAACGTGCCCAGCCCGACCGCGTTGAGCCGCTCACCGGTTCCCGGAATCGGTCTCGTGATCAGCTCTCCGGCTGCTGACGCGGTGCTGGCGGGCAGCACGGTTCCGGCGGCACCGAGTGCTGCCGCGGCGAGCACTTGCCGCCGGGTCGCGGTCGACGGCTGGTTTTCCTGTGGCACGGCCCCAACTCCTGTTCATCCAGTCCCGCACCGTTCGGCGAGGTCGCGCAACCCGCACCTGGAAAGCCGCGGATTCATGTTCCTCCCGCTGTCGCTGCGGGAGCACCTGCCGGGCGGAGTCGCGTGTCTGCCGATCGGCCAGCACCTACCGGTCAACCTGGACATCATCTGGCGACCGCCCGCCCACCCAGCAACGCGCGCACTGGTCGAAACCGACTGCCAACTCGCACGCGCGGAAGGCTGGATACCGGCCCGCTGACCACGTTGCGGCCCCTCACGTCCCCTGGTCGAGCCGATCCGGTATCGGGGCCAGCGGGAAGTTCGCCCAGAAGTAGGCGTCCGCCGCGTGTTGGTCGCCGGGATAGTTGATCGCCTCGACGATGCGGCCGTCCCGGATCCGGAAGGCCAGCGCCCACGTGGTGTCGAGCCCTTCCGGCGCGGTGCTCCAACCCCGGTGCAGGTCGGCGACCCATTCACCGTCGGCGGCCAGGAAGAACGTCTCCGCCCGCATCCCGACGAGGCCGAGTTGGGTGAAGAACGCGATGACCTCGTCCACGCCGCGCTTCGTGCCCGCCAGCGGGTGATGACCGGGGATGGTCCACGAGATGTCGGGCGCGAAGAACCGATCGCGCAGGGCGTCGAGATCTCCTGCGGCGTAGGCCGCGTAGTACTCCGTGATCAGCACGACGTTCGGATGCTCTCGTGCACTGCCCGCCGCGGTGCGCGGGACGGATCCCAGGGCGAGACCGGCCGCCGAAAACCCGGCCGCGCGCAGCAGTGCCGCACGAGAAACTCCAGCCATCGAGTGCTCCCCTCCGGACGCGAAATCGAGCCGGGGAAAACCCGGCGAGATCCAGGAAACCCGCGCTTCCCGCCACGAGCCAAGACCTTTGGCCATACAGTGAACGCATAGGTCGCGCGGATTGGCGTGCGCGGGCTGGGGATCGTGGGTGGCTGTTCCGGTGCGGACCGGGATTTTCACGCACGAGCCTTCCTGGTCAGGGCAGGAGGCCGACGCTTGGACGTGGACACCCGCACCCTGCGGTACTTCGTCGAACTCGCGGAGCAGTTGAACTTCACCCGCGCCGCGCAACGGCTGTTCATCTCCCAGCCCTCGCTGAGTCGGCGGATCCGCCAACTGGAGGAAGACCTCCGAACCCCGCTGTTCGAGCGGACCGGCCGCGAGGTGCTGCTCACGCCTGCGGGCGAGGCATTTCTGACCACCGCGCGGCAACTGATCTCCGATTGGCACGCGGCGCAGCAGACCGCCCGTGCCGCGGCCAGATCCCGTGCCCTGCGGGTGGGATTCGCGGCCTCGGGAGCAGGACCGCTGGCCACCCAGGCCTATGCCGAGTTCATGCGCCGCCAACCGGGTGTCCGCGTCGAGCCGAAGCGCTTCGACTGGGGCGGCGAGGCGCTGGCGCTGCACGAAGGACTGGTCGACGTCGCCTTCGTGTGGCTGCCAGCCCAAACGATCGGGCTGCGCACCGAGATCGTGAGCGTGGAGCAACGCATGGTCGGCCTCCCCGCCCGGCACCCGCTGGCCGAACGCGACGCCGTCTCGATCACGGACCTCGCGCTGGACCCGATCATGTGGACCCGACGGGCGCCGAGGGAATGGGTGGACTGGTGGGCGGTGAATCCGCGCCCGGACGGCAGCGAACCGATTTGGGGTCCGGAGAACGACAACGTCGAGGAGATGCTCGAACACGTGGCCTCGGGCACTGCGATCTGCATCAGCCCGGAGTCGATGAGCGCGAACTACGGCCGCGCCGACCTCGCGTGGCGCCCCATCACCGACATCCCACCCCTGCGAATCGCACTGTGCACACCAGCCGAAACCGCAGACCCCCTGATCACAACCTTCACCACGGTGGTCCGCCAACTCACCACCCACCCACGCCAAACCCCTGAAGGCGCGGCGGTGTCGGGGAGAGCAAGCGTGGGTGAGGGGCACCCGTGACCAAGTAACTGGGGCACGGGTGCCCCTCACCCAGACCATCCGTCGCTACCGGGCGTGCGGTTCCGACATCACCTGTTCAGTCCATATTGGACATCTGGTGTCACGGTCGGCGTCCGGCGGCCTCGCATTCCCCGCTGGAGCCGTCGGTCACGCTGGCCGCCTGGGAAGGCGACCGCCTCACCGTGTACGACTCCAGCCAGGGCGTTTACGCGCACCGCCCGGCGCTGGCGACCGCGTTCGGCATCCCGCAGGAACGCATCCGGATGATCTCCTCGCTGCTCTGCGGCGCCTTCGGCAACAAGTCGTGGATGTGGGGACACACGCTCCTCGCCCCGCTGGCCGCGCTGGTGGTGCGCCGACCGGTGCGGCTCGACGCCAACCCGTTCGCGCTCGCCACCTTCGCCGCGCACTTCACCGAGGTGCGGATCGACCGCGAGCTGAGCAGGGTGCGCGTGATCCGCCACATCGCGGTGTTCGACTGCGGCCGCGTGCTCAACGCCAGGACCGCGGAGAACCAGGCGCGCGGCGGAATCATCTTCGCCATCGGCGGCGCGCTGATGGAGCAGCTGCCGGATCCGGTGTCCGGCCGGTTGATCACGCCCGCGTTGACCGACTACCACGTGCCGGTGCACGCCGACATCGGCGACATCCGCGCCAGGTTCGTCGACGAGGCCGAGCCGGACGCGCATCCCGTCGGCGCCAAGGGACTCGGCGAGATCGCGTCGGTCGGCGTCGCACCGGCCATCGCGAACGCGGTGTTCCACGCCACCGGACACCGCGTCCGGGAACTCCCGATCACCCCGGAGAAGTTCATCCCGCTGCCTTGACACCCGAGATCGTGCGGCGCGCAACCGTTGGCGATTTCGCGCGAAATCGCCAACGCCCGCACCACCGATTGAAAGGTCGCTAATGCACGAACGGCCACCAACCCGCGCCCTCACGACCCCTTTCGAGTGAGAGGTGAGGGGCACCTGTGACCAACTTACTGGGTCACAGGTGCCCCTCACCCTGTTCCCCTCACCCCGTGGGGCGGCGGTGCGTGGTCACGGGATCGGGTTACATGATCGTGTTGAGATGTTGCGCTTGGGCCCGGACAGTGGTTCTGACGTCGAGCCGTGCAGCTACTGGACTGCACTATTTGGACTGGGGGCGGGAATGCGGGTCGCAACAGCTTGGCAGGTCGCCATCGGAGGCGTGCTCGCCTGCGCGCTGACCTCGTGTTTCGGGCCGACGCCGTCGGAGGCGAGGGTGAGCGCCTCGATCCCGGACCGGGCCGCGCAGGTCGCTCCCAGCGATCCGCTGGTCGTCACCGCGCACCAGGGCACGCTCACCTCGGTGACCGTGACCGCCAATGGCGCCCGCGTGCCCGGGGCGCTGGAGCGCGGTGGCAGCCGCTGGAGCAGCACCGTGCCGCTGGCGTTCGGCACGACCTACCACGTGCAGGCCCAGGCCCACGACGCGGATCAACGGCCCTCGATGCCGCTGAACTCGACGTTCAGCACCGCCACGCCGGTGGACACGGTGGCCGTCGACCGAACCCGGCCCACCGACGGCGACACCGTCGGCATCGCCATGCCGGTGTCGATCTACTTCAACAAGCCGGTGACCGACCGAGCCGCCGTCGAACGCCGCCTGTCGGTCGAGCCGTCGGTGCCGACCGAGGGCTCGTTCCACTGGATGAGCGACGAACAGGTCAACTGGCGCCCCAAGGAGTACTGGAAGCCCGGCACGAACGTCCGGGTGCGCGCGCGGTTGTACGGCGTGGACACCGGCGGCGGCGTGATGGGATCCGCCGACCACGAGACCAACTTCGTCATCGGGCGGGACCAGCGCGCGGTCGGCGACGTCAACACCCACACCTTCACCGTCTTCCAGGACGGCCAGCCGATCAAGGAGTTCCCCGCCTCCTACGGCCGCAGCATCTACCCGACCCAGTACGGCATTCACGTGGCCTTCGAGAAGCACACCTCGGTGCGGATGCGCTCGGACTCCTGGGGCGGGCCGCAGAAGGGGCAACCGGGCTACTACGACGAGGTTCTCCCGCACGCGGTGCGCATTTCGAACAACGGCGAGTTCGTGCACGTCAACCCGGCAACCGTCGGTGTGCAGGGCGAGGCCAACGTCTCGCACGGATGTATCAACCTGTCGCCGACCAACGGCAAGTGGTACTTCGACTTCGTGCAGATGGGCGATCCGGTGGAGATCATCGGGTCCAGTCGGCCGCTGACCCCGGCGGACGGCGACATCCCCGACTGGACCATCCCCTACGACGAGTACGTCCGAGGAAGCGCGCTCTTCCAGCCCCGCTAACCGCGAAGACCAGCCTGGACGCCCTCTGCCGCGACCGCGCAGCTGTCGAACGCGTCGTCGATCCGGTGTTCGGCGAGCTGGTCGCGCCACCACGGCGTCTCGACGAAGCCCCGCTTCAGCGACAGCAGTTCCACCGAGGCGCTCCACCCGACCACGCCCGGCATGTTGGCGAGGGTGGACGTGGTGAACTCGAACAGTCCCCGCGTCGACGTGGCGATGACCTCGCACAGCAACGAGTTGCCGTCCAGCGTCGCGGCGAGGTAGCGGACGGACCGGTGCCGCCGCATGGCGTCGGCGACCTCGCTGAGCTTCGCCGGTTCGACGCTCACCGTCAGCACCGTCTCGGCCTCCAGCCCGAGGGCCGCCGCCGGGACGATGGTGACCACGGTGGCGCAGCCGTCGCCGATCATCCGTTCGAACCGCCGCCGCACCGTGCTCTCGTTCAGGTCCAGGATGCGCGCCACGGACTTGAAGCTGGCCCGCCCGTTCTCCCGCAGCACGGCCAGAATCGCCCAGTCGACCTGGTCCAGGTGCGATGGCGCGCACAACGTCGGCTCGGTGGCCCGGTACCCACCCGGCGGCGCGTCGGTGGACTCGTCGGCGAGCAGCTGCCGACTCCAGTCGTGCGACATCTTGTAGACGTGCAGCAGCAGATCGCTGTACCAGCGCTCGACCCCCGGAATCCGCTGCAACTCCAGCATGGTCTTGGGGTACCGGGTCGGCCCGGCGTCGACCACCAGCTCGACCGCGATGTCGTACGGCCCGGTGATCAGCGCCGCCCACCGGACGTCATCGCGCGCCACCAGCTGCGCGGCGACCTCCAGTTGGGTGCCGGGTCGGCAGCCGATCCGCGCGAAGAACGTCTCCACCGGACCGGTGCTGCCGAGCCTGGGCATCACCGCGACCCGCACCACGCCGTCGGCGATCAGCTGCTGGCCGCGTCTGGCCACGGTCGGCACCGAGGTTCCGCAGGCTGCGGCGATCGCCGTCCAGCTCGCGCGCCCGTCCTGCTGGAGCGCCACGATGATCCGCCGACTGAGGTCGTCGACCGCGTTGAGCCCGTTCACCGTGCGGGATTCGCGGTGGGCGGGACCGGGCAGACCTCGGCCAGGAATTCCCGCACCGTCTTCGTCCACGCGTCCGCCTCCTCGATCTGCGGTGAGTGCCCGGACTTCTCGAAGATCACCAGCCGCGAGCCGGGCACCAGCTCGGCGATGGTGGTGCTGCACGCCACCGGGGTGATCCAGTCCGTTCTGCCGACGGTGATCAGCGTCGGAGCGGTGACGGACGGAAGTACCGCCTTCAGGTCGTATTGCGGAATGTTGACCGAGAACGCGTAGTTGTGCGCCTGGTAGCGGTACGGCGTGGCCTGGACCCGCTGTTCGACCTTGGCCGGATCGTAGTCGTAGTCGTACAGCGGCAGGATTTCGCGCCAGCAGTCGCGGAGGTCGTCGTCGTCGCGGACCCGCCCCTGGAAGATGCGGTCCAGCTTCTCCCGGTCGACCCGCACCCGGGCGGAGGCGAGCGCGTTGGCCCGCGCCTTCTCCTCGTGCGAGTTGTCCGGGGAGGTGTCCCGCAGGACCAGGGCGCGCACCCGGTCCGGGTAGTGGGTGGCGTACTCCATCGCCATGAATCCGCCGTAGGAGCCACCGGCCATGATGATCTGCTCGGCCCCGATCCACTCGCGCAGCCCGTCGATGTCGGCGGCCCACTGCTCGTGGCTGTACGGCCCGTTGCCTTCGCTCTCGCCGGAGCCGCGGGCGTCGAACACCACCACGCGGTAGGTGTCGGCGAGCCGACCGAAGCTGGCCAGCGGTTCCGCTCGGGAGCCCAGGCCCGGTGCGCCGTGGTGCGCGATCAGCACGGGCGCGTCCTCGGGTCCGAGCACTTCGACCGCCAGCCGGTTGCCGTTGATCTCGACGAACTGCGCCGCGGTGTCGGCAGCGGCGAATTCCGGCGACACTTCCGCCGATCGGGTCGATTCGTCCTCAGTGGACATTGCTGGCTCCTGATCTGTCTGATGTGGACAATCGCACGGCGACGGCGCGGTCCTCGATTCCGCGCGGGTAGGAGGTCAGCGGCCGCGATGCCTCGTCGGTGCCGAGCATGCTGTCGGAGATCCGGTATCCGGCGTGGCCGGGAACGTGGTTCGACACGATCATGCCAGGCGCCAGCACGGCGGCTCGTGCATCCCGAGCCCGCTGCCGCGTGACCGGTGCCGTTGTGGTCATGCCATCCCTCGCCGTGGTCCGGAAATCCGGTCAGCGCCTGGTCTTCGGGTTGCGGGCGTCGTTGTACGCGGTGGACAGCAGCGTCGAGGTGAGCACCAGCAGGAAGATCGCCAGGGACGGGAAGAGCGGCAGCCACCACGCCGTGGACATCGCACCGGCCTGCTGCGTCTCGTAGAGGATGCGCCCCCACGACCACGAGTTCGGGTCACCGAGCCCCAGGAAGGCCAACCCGGCGGCGGAGAGCACCGCCCGCGACGCGGTGAGCACCACCGACACCAGGATCAGCGGTGTCACCGCCGGTACGATGTGCCGGGTGATGATCCACACCGGCGAGTTGGTCATCAGGCGCGCGGCGTCCACATAGGGCAGTCGCACCACCGCGAGGGCCTGGGAGCGCACCACCCTGGTGACCTCGGGCCAGGAGAACGCCGCGATCACCGCGATGATGGTGACCGTGCTCGGCCCGACCAGCGCCGCGACCAGGATCATCAGCGGCAGGATCGGCAACGACAGGATCAGGTCGACCAGCATCCCGATCGCCCCGTCCAGCCGCGGGAAGTAGGCGCCGACGACCGCCAGCAGGGTGCCGACCAGGATGGCGATCAACGAAGCCGCCGCAGCTACCAGCAGGCTCTGCCGGGTTCCCCAGACCACTTCGGCGTACACGTCCAGCCCGAGGCTGTCGGTGCCGAACCAGTGCTGGGCGGACGGCGGCGAGAGGACGACATCGCCGTATCCGGCCGGATACGCCGCCAGCAGCGGTGCCGCCAGTGCCACGACGACCAGCAGGACGAGCACCGCGAGGGCGATGAGGCCAAGCGGTTCCCGGCGGAAAGCGCGCCAGGTGGCCAGCGCGGCGCGCGGCATCTCACCAGCGCCCGCGGGCTCCTCCGGCGCGACCGTGGTCACCCGCGAGTCCCGATCGGGTTCGGAGGTTGTCATCTCTGCGCCCCTCACGATGCCTTCACCCTGGGATCAAGCACGCCGTAGACGATGTCGGTGATCATGTTGGCGACCACCACGGTCGCCGCGAGCAACAGGAAAGCGCCCTGCAGCACGGGGAAATCCAGTTGCGTAACCGCTTCGTAGATGCCGCGCCCGATTCCGGGATAGGCGTAGACGGTCTCGATGAGCACCGCGCCACCGACCAGGAAGCCCAGTTGCAGCCCGACCAGCGTGGTGGTCGGCAGCAGGGCGTTGCGCAGCGCGTGCTTCCACAACACCCGGCGGTAGGGCAGCCCGTTCGCGCGGGCGAGCACGATGTAGTCCGCGCCGAGCGAGTCGATCAGCGTGGAGCGCATCGTCAGGACGTAGGCGCCCAGTTGCGCCGCCACCAACGACAGGCACGGCAGCACGAGGTGCTGGAGCACGCTCAGGTACCAGTCCATCTCGTAGGTGCCGTCGGTGAACGCTCCCCCGATGGGGAACCAGCCCAGCCGCAGGCCGAGCACGTAGAGCAGCAGGATGCCCAGGCTGGGGATGAACAGCGACTGCCCGGTGACCGAGACGACCTGCACGAGCCGGTCCCACAGCCCGCCGGAGCGGGCCGCGGCCAGCACCCCGAGCGGGATCCCGACGAGCACCGTGACCAGCAACGACGACCCGGCCAGCAGCAGCGTCCAAGGCAGCCGGTCCACCAGCACGCTCAGCACCGGAACGCCTTGGGTGAACGACGTCCCGAGGTTGCCCTGCAGGAGTTGACCGAGGTAGTCCACGTACTGCACCGGCAGCGGCTGGTCCAACCCGTACTGGGCGAGGATGTTCGCCCGGATCTCGGGTGTCATGTTCGGGCTCGCCAGTGCCAGCGCCGGGTCGCCGGGCAGCAACCGGAGCATCAGGAACGTCACGGTCACCGCGAACCAGATGGTGAGAACGCCCCGACCCAACCTCTTGAGCGCGAACAACGACAGCGACATCCGGGCGCCTCCCGACTATCCGACCTTGGTCGCCGAGGCGACCGACACCGGGTTGACGATGGACAGCAGTTCGCTGGGCTCGACGGTGAAGCCCTGCCAGTCGGCGCGATGTGCCACGTAGAGGTTCTGGGTGTACAGGATGTTGTCGTACACCTGATCCCGGACGAGCTTCGCGGCCTCCCGCGCGATCGGGATCTGCTGCTGCTGGTCGAAGGTCACCCGCAACTTGTTGATCAACCCGGTCAGCTGCGGATCGTCCACGTGGCCGTAGTTGATCGACCCGTCCGGCAGGTAGGCCAGCGCCATGTTCGTCGCCGGGTCGTCCATGATGGCGAAGTTGCCCGCGTAGATGTCGTAGTCCCCCTTGTCCCGCATGGACAGGTAGGTGTTTCGTTCGACACCTTGCAGGTCGATCGTGATCCCAGCCTTTGCCGCGCCGTCCTTGACCAGCGTTGCCCACTGCGCGGTGACCGGATCCTGCAACGAGTAGATGAGCCGGAAGCGCAGCGGGAAGTTGCCCGCGGCGTCGGCCTGGTACCCGGCTGCGGTCAGCAGTTGGCGGGACAGGTCCGGGTTGTGCTCGTACTCCGTGATCGACTTGTCGTAGAAGTCCGACAGCACGGGCATCAGCTGGCTGGAACCGGTGGAGACGCCCTGGCCCTGCAGCACCACCCGGCGGATCGCCTCGTAGTCGACGGCGTGCGCGAGCGCGAGCCGGACGTCCTTCTTGGCGAGGTCGGGCCGGTCCATGTTGTAGGCCATTTGCGCGTAGCCGAGACCGGGAACCTCTTCGACCTTGATGCCGGAGGTGTTCTGCAGTTCCTTGACCTGGGCGGGCGGCAGCGTGTTCGCGATGACGTCCACGTCGCCGTTCTTCAGGGCGAGGATCTCCGTGTTGATGTCCGGGAATACCCGGTAGACGACCTTGGCCGCCTTCGGCTTGCCGCCGGGCACCAGCGGGTAGTTGTCGACCCGGTCCAGCGTGTAGCTCTGCCCGTGTTGGACGCTGGTGAGCTTGTACGGACCCGCGCTGACCCAGCCGCCGCCGCTGCCGTCGTTGGCGAACTTGGCGACCGAACCGGCCGGTTCGAACACGTGCTGCGGGACGATGTTGCCCCAGAAGCCGACCTCGGGGATGACCGAGGCGTCCGGCTGGCTGAGCTTCACCTCGACCCGGGTGTCGGACACCGCGGTGGCCGACGCGACGTTCGTCAGCTGGCCGTACAAGGTCCCGGACGGTGCGTCCCGCTTGACGGCGTTGATCGTGTAGGCGACGTCCCCCGCCGTCAGCGGTTTGCCGTCGGACCACTTCATGTCCGGTCGGATGTCGTAGTAGCCGGTGGTGGGATCGGTGTATCCCCAGCTCTGCGCCAGCTGCGGTTGCTTCTTGCCGTCCGCGCCGATGCTCAGCAGGTGCGGGTACATCAGGTTGGTGATCCAGTTGTCGCTGCGGCTGTTGCCGATCAGCGGGTTGTAGTTGACCACGTCGGTGGTGGTGGCGATCGTCAGCGTCGCGTCGGTGGCGGCCGGGCCGCCGGATTCCGGTCGGCTGGGCGCGCAGCCCGCGAGCAGTGCGCCCGCCAGCGCCGCCGCGGCGACGGCCGCTATCGGTAATCGGGGCATCAGACCCAGACCTCCTTGAGGACCCGCATCGTGTTGCCCCCGACGACCATGCGGATTTCGTCGTCGCTGTAGCCGTGCTTCACCAGCCAGCCGATGATGTTGTAGAAGCCCTCGGCCGGGTTCTCCAGACCGTCCACGTACGGCACCTTCTGGTAATCCACCGACCCGTGCGCCTGGCCGAGCGAGAGGTTGGCCGCGAAGGCGTCGTGCAGACCGACGTGGTCGCCGAACAGCGTGTCCGGCCCGAAGCTGACGTGCTCGATGCCCACCATTTCCACGCAGTAGGTGAAGTGGTCCATCACCGATTCGATGGAGTGCAGCGGGTGCTGCTTGGAAAGCGTGGTGTGCGGGGCCGCTTCGATGCCGATCACGCCACCGCGTTCGGCGCAGGCCTTGATGGTCTCGTCGTTCTTCATCCGGTTGGTCGGCCACACCGAACGGGCGCCCGCGTGCGTGATGAACACCGGCGTCTTGGACAGCTTGATCACGTCCAGTCCGGTGCGGTCGCCGGAGTGGGAGATGTCGATGGCGATGCCGAGCTTGTTCATCCGCTCCACAGCCCGGTCACCGAGGTAGGTCAGGCCGCCGTCGCCGCGTTCCTTCAGCCCGCTGCCGAGCAGGTTGGCCTCGGAGTAGGCGATGCCCATCTGCCGCACGCCGAAGCCGTACAGCACGTCCAGCCGGTCGATCTCGTTCTCGATCGGGGTCGCGGCCTCCAGCGCGAAGATGTGCGCGACGCGGCCGGTCTGCTGGGCGTGCTCGATGTCCGCGACGGTCTCGGCCTTGATCACGAAGTCCTGGTGCGCGAGGTCGGCCATCCGCACCCCGAGGTCGAACAGCACGTCCTGGTACTTCCAGCCCGCGTCGGAGCTGATGCAGCAGGTGCCGTCCATCCCGTTGTCGAACACCGCGGTCAGCCCGGAGCGGGACAGCCCCTCGTAGCCGGTGGGTTCGCGGCCCTGCTTGATGTGCTCGCGCAGCTGGCCCATGTCCTCCGGGAACACCTGGACGTGCTCGTGCAACGAGATGACGGTTTCCTCCCGCAGCAGGCGGCGGGTGCGCTCGGCCTGCTCGGTGGTGAGTTCCAGCCCGGCGTATTCGGGGACCCGGCCGAGCTGCTTGGCGTAGGCGAACTCGCGGTAGTCCTTGCCTGCTTCGAGGTATTCGTAGGCCGTGTAGCCGGTGTAGCGGGAAGCGGGTTCCAGCACGTGGCTCTCCTTCGGGGCTCTTGAGAACCGGTTTCTCGTTGCCGCGAGCCGACGTCTTCAACGGCCGTCGCGGTTGACTCAGTCCGGTGGGATGCCGCAAAGTGTCATCATTATTCGGCGCCGATGTCAACTGTCGCGTTGAATCAAGGCAGATATGGCGGTCAGATGAAACTTATCGGCAACATGAGTCATGTTGGATCGTGGCTGTGAACGCGCAGACGACCGGTCGTGACAACACCCCGACCCGAACCGCCCTCCGGGTCCGGGGCCTGTCGGTCTCCTTCACCGCGGATCGCGGCGTGGTGCCCGCGGTCCGCGGCGTCGACCTCGACGTCGACCGCGGCAAGCTCGTCGCGCTGCTGGGCGAGTCGGGCTCGGGCAAGTCGGTGACGGCCCGCGCCATCATGGGGCTGAGCGGCCCCGGCGCGCAGGTCGAGGCCGACGAGATCTCGTTGGGCGACACCGATCTTCACGGCCTCGGCGAACGACAGCTGCGCGAACTGCGCGGGCGGCGCATGAGCCTGGTGCTGCAGGACGCGCTGTCCGCGCTCAACCCGGTGCTGACCATCGGCGACCAGCTCGGCGAGCTGTTCCGCGTCCACGGCGGAGCTTCCCGGAAGGCCGCCGCGGCGCGCGCCGCCGACCTGCTCGGGCTGGTCGGGATTCCGGCCCCGCGACGCCGCGTCGACGACTATCCGCACCAGTTCTCCGGCGGCATGCGCCAGCGCATCCTGATCGCGATGGCCATCGCGCTCGAACCGGAGCTGCTCATCGCGGACGAACCCACGACCGCGCTCGACGTCACCGTGCAGGCCCAGATCCTCGACCTGCTGGGGCGCCTGCGCGAGCAGCTGGACATGGGTGTCCTGCTGATCACGCACGACCTCGGAGTGGTCACCGAGGTCGCCGACGAGTTGGCGGTGATGTACGCGGGCCGCATCGTCGAGCAGGGCGACGCAGACGCGGTGCTGAACCATCCGGCGCACCCCTACACCGAGGCGCTGCTGCACTCTGTTCCGCGGATCGAGCGCCGCGGTGAGGATCTGCTCACCATCCCCGGTGCGCCGCCGAACCCGACCCGGGTGCCGTCCGGCTGCCCGTTCCACCCGCGCTGCCACCGGGTCGTCGACCTGTGCCGGGACATCCGGCCGGACCTGGTGGCCATCGCAACCGCGCGGGCCACCGCGTGCCACCAGTCGGAGGTGATGCTCGATGAGTCTGCCGGTTGACCGGAAAACGGACGCGCCGGTCGCCGTGGGCGACCAGGACGTCGTCCTGCGGGCCGACGACCTCGCGCGCGGCTACTCCGTCGGCTCGTTCCCGCGCCGCAACCGGGTTTCCGCCGTCGACGGCGTCAGCCTGGGGCTGCGACGCGGTGAAGTGCTCGGCATCGTCGGCGAATCCGGCTGCGGCAAGTCGACCCTGGCGCGAATGCTCGTCGGCCTCGAACGTCCCGACCGCGGCCGACTGGTCTACCGCGGCGATGATGTGACGGCCGGTCGGCGCCGCGATCGCCAGCGGCTGCGCGACGGAGTGCAGATGATCTTCCAGGACCCGTACGCGTCATTGGATCCCCGGATGACCGTGCTGGACATCATCGCCGAACCGCTGGCCGCCACCGGCTCGGGCACCCGCGCCGAACGCCGCGATCGGGTCGCCGAACTGCTCGGCCTGGTCGGACTCTCCACCGAGATGATGAGCCGGTTCCCGCACCAATTCTCCGGCGGCCAGCGGCAGCGCATCGGGATCGCGCGCGCCCTCGCGCTGCACCCGGATGTGCTGGTCTGCGACGAGCCGGTGTCCGCGCTGGACGTCTCGGTGCAGGCCCAGGTCATCAACCTGCTCAGCGACCTGCAACGCCGGTTGGGCGTCACCATCGTCTTCATCGCCCACGACCTGTCGGTGGTCCGGCACATCGCCGACCGCGTCGCCGTCATGTACCTCGGACGCATCGCCGAAATCGGCGACACCGACACGATCTACAACTCACCCGCACATCCCTACACGCAAGCCCTGCTGTCGGCCGCACCACCGTCGGAAAGATCCAACCGGGGCCGCCTCGCGGACCGCCGGATCCTCGCGGGCGAACCACCCTCCCCCGTCAACCCACCAAGCGGCTGCCGCTTCAACCCGCGCTGCTGGATGTCCCAGGACATTTGCCACCACAACACCCCGCTGCTGCGCGAGATCGACACCAACCGCCACACCGCCTGCCACTTCGCAGAAGAGGCACTGCGCCGGGCCTGAACACCCACGGGACGGCCGAATCAGCGCAACCGGTCGCGATTTGTTCGGCCAAGGTACGCCCGAGCAAGGCGCGCCGGAGCGCGGCCGCGATCTCATGGGCTCACCTGGACGGGTCATGGGTGAAGGGCACCTTTGACCGGCATAGTCGGTCAAAGGTGCCCTTCACTCGGAAAAATCAGTCGCTCACCGGCCGGTTACAGCCATGGGGAGGTTACGTCGACGGCGATTAGGGCGGATCTGCCGCTGTCGACTTCCTTCAGGGCTTGGACCAGTGCTGGTTGTAGGCGGTCTCGTTGTTGTACGTGTTCGCCGTGGGCGCCGCAGGCTTGGGCGACCGCCGTGAAGTCGGGTAGGTCCGGTAGGCGGGTGCCGACTACCTCGGCGTTCCTGCTGGACTCGCCCTCCGGGAACAGCGCGAACACCGGGCGTCGGCTCGCCGCGTAGCCGCCGTTTCGCAGCACCACCGTCAGGAACGGGGTGTTCTGCTGGCGCGCGACCCACAATCCGGCCAACGGCTCGGAGAACATGAAGCTGCCGTCGCCCACCACCGTGACGACCCGGCGCTCCGGCGAAGCCAGCCGAACCCCGATCGCCGCGCCAAGCGCCCAGCCGAGTCCGGAACCGCCCGACTGGAACAGCGTGCCGGGTGCGGTCCGGCGCAGTTCTGCCCGGAGCACTTCCATGTTCGTGGTGGCTTCCTCGATCAGGATGTCCTCTTCGGACAGCAGACCGTCGAGCACGCGGGCCACGTCCGCGGGCGCGATCCCGGCATCGGTGCTGGGAGGTTGCACGGCCGCGGCGCGCGTCCACCACGCCGTGTCGGGTCGCCGGGCACCGCGCTCGCGCAGCTTCGCGGTGAGTTGGCGCAGCCCGACCAGCGGATCCGCCACGATCGGCACGTCCACCGGGAACGACCAGCCCGGCACGGAGGCGCGAACCGGATCGTGGTCGATGAGCACGATCGACGCATCGGCTGCCGGTTGGGCGCGCTGCGGGATCCACGGGACGTCGCTGTCCACGACCAGCACCGCGTCGGCCTGGCGCAACAACTCCTGGGCCGCGCGGGGATCCGTCACGTAGAGCGGGTGGGTCGATGGGAAGTTGACCCGTTCGCGGCGGTCGATGACGGGGGCGCCCAGCAGTTCGGCGAGGCCGACGAGTTCGGCGACCGCCTCCGGCTGCCGCCCGACGCGGGTGGTGGTGATCAGCGGCCGGGCGCTGCGGGCGAGCACCTCGGCGGCCTGTTCCAGTGCGTCGGGGTGCGGCGCGGGTGGCGCCGGAGGCCGGTGCCGGGCGACCACCGGACGCTGGATCGGCGCCGTCACCGGCTGCATCAGGACCTCGCGGGCCGCGGTCAGGTAGACCGGCCCGCCGGGGGCGGCCCCAGCGATCTGGAAGGCCCTGGACAGCTGTTGCGCGAGCGTCTCCGGACCGGCCAGGTCTGCCGTCCAGCGCACGTAGGAGCGAACGATCCCGGGCTGATCCGGCACGTCCTGCTGCCAGTGGACGGGTGTGTCGCGCCCGCCCGGCTCTTCCCCGTACGCGCTGCGCGGCGTCCGCCCGGCGATGATCACCACACCGGCGTCGGCGCGAAAAGCGTTGTGCACCATCGCGCCGAGGTTCTGCGTGCCGACGTCGACGTGCACCATGACGACCTGGGGTCGTCCGGTCACCGCGAAGTAGGCGTGCGCGGCGGCCAGCGCCAACGCCTCGTGCGGGCAGAGCACCACCCTCGGCACCGCCACGCCGTCCGCGGCGAGCCGGGCGAAGGCCTCCTGGACCGGAGCGGTGTCGGTGCCGGGGTTGAGGAACAGCACCTCCACCCCGTGCTCGACCAGTGTCAGCACCAGCAGTTCAGCCGTGGTGCGCGGCTCGGTGGCCGGGGTCATCCGGCGGCCTCTTCCATCTCGATGAAGTCCTTGGTGATCTGCTTCTCGATCTCGAAAAGCCGATCGTCTTCGGGAGTTCTCGGATACGGGATGTCGATCGCGATGTCCATGTGCACCGTGCACGGGCGCGCGGTGACGACGAGCATCCGGGTCGACAGGAACACCGCTTCGCGGATGTTGTGCGTCACGAACAGCACGGTACGCCCGGTGGCCCGCCAGATGCGGGTGAATTCCTGGCGCAACTTGCGCGCGGTGATCTCGTCCAGCGCCGAGAACGGTTCGTCGGCCAGCAGCAGGTCGGGCTCGATCGCCAGGCCCCTGGCCAGCGCCACCCGCTGCTGCATGCCGCCGGAGAGCCGCAGCGGGTAGTAATCGCCGAACTCCCCCAACCCGACCAGGTCGAGGTAGTGCTGCACCCGCTTGTCCGCTTCCTCCCTGGGGACGCCCAGTTCGTCCAGCGGCAGTCGGACGTTCTCGCGCACCGATCGCCACGGCAGCAGTCGCGGCTCCTGGAAGACGACGCCGATGCGGACCTCGGAGCGGGATTTCATGCTCACGACGTGCCCGTTGATCACGATCTTGCCGGACGTGACGTCGTCCAGACCGTTGATCATGTTGAGCAGCGTGGACTTCCCGCATCCCGACGGCCCGAGGATGGACAGCAGTGATCCGTGGTCGACGGCGACCTTGAGTCCGTCGATCACCGTCAGCGGCGCCTCGCCGCGGCGGTCGAACTGCTTGCGCACGTTGTCGATCAGTAGATATGGCTCGGCCATGTGTGACGACTCCTTGAGTGTCTTGCAAGCGGCGGCAGCCGCTTATGGTGTGGGACTCAGCTCGCACCGCCGCGGGTTCTCAGACGTCGCCTCGCGAGGACAGCCCCGACAGAGCAATAACACTGCGAATTGGACGTACATGATGTCGGGGATCCCGGAGCCGAGGCGGCTGCTGAGGTTCCGCCACCTGCACCGCTACGCAAACCACTTCTGAAACAGTTCTAGTTCTGCATCGTCGGGCGCCAGCGGGTGAGCCAGTGCTCTGTGGGCTTGAGGATCAGGAATTCGATGAGCAGCAGGACGATCGTGAACAACGCCGTCCAGGCCAGCACCTGCGTCATGTTGAACAGCCCGTACCAGTAGTTGAGCTGGAACCCGACACCGCTGGACAGGCCGATCAGTTCGACGACGGTGGCGATCTTCCAGGACAGTCCGAGCGCGTAGCGCAGCGCCGCCAGCAGGTACGGGATCACCTGCGGGACGACGAGCTTGCGCAGGATCGAGGCGCGCGAGAAGTGGAACGCCTGCCCCATCCGGACCAGCGAGAAGTCGATCGCCTTGACGCCCTGCCACATGTTGATCGCGACCGCTGGCACCGCGGTGACCCCGATCGCGACGATGGCCGCGAAGTCGTTGAGCCCGAACCAGAGGATCGCCAGGATGCCGTACACCACCGAGGGAACGGTGAACGCGACGAGGATCCAGGAATCGAGGAACTGCTCGCCGAACTTCGACAATCCCATGCCCAAGCCGAGGATCAGCCCGAGCACCACGGCGATCAGCATGCCCAGCACGACTCGGTACACGGTCGTCCAGAGGTGGAAGTAGGTCTCGGAGTCGCCCAGGTTCTCGATCATGGCTCCGAGGACACGCACCGGACCGGGCAACACGCTGTCGTCGAAGAACAGCGAGGCGATGAACCACACCACCACCAGCGACGCCAGCGACAGCGTCCGCAGCCAGACGCCCCGCCAGCTGCGCCCGGGAGTCGGCGCGACGTAGGCGTCGCCCGCGCCGGGCGCGACCGAAGAGGCGTCGGCACCCGGTGCCGCCAGCGCGGCGCCGCGCTCGTCCTGACCACTGTGGACTGTGCTCATTGTGCTGTCCTCAGATCGACTCGGAACAGCCCGTCGGGGACTGCTCGCACGAACTTGTCCGGACCGAGCACTGGGATCAGCTGATTGATGAGCGAGGCCTCGGCATCGGCTTGTTCCTGGTTCCAGTCCGGGATGTAGCGCGAGGCGACCCGCTCCCGCAGCGTTGCTGGGGCCCGTGGATCGGTCAGCTTGATGTCGGCCGCGTAATCGGACCAGACCTTGTCGTCGTGCTGGATGAACGCGACCGTGTCGTCCAAAGCGGCGCTGAAGGCGTTGAGGACGCCGCAGTGCTTCTCGGCGTACTCGTCGGTGGTGGCTGCCAGCACGTGGCCCGGCAACTTGCCGAACTTCTCCTGGTAGTCCTGGGAAATGTCGCTGAGCGTGCGGTACTTGCCCGACAGCAGCGCCTGCACGGTCGCCGTGGTGCCGATCAACGCGGCGTCGATGTTGCCCTGGTCGAGCAGGCCGAGCATCGCCGCGTCCGGGCCTTCGATGAGCTGGACGTCCTTTTCGAGGTTGTCGATGCCGTACTTCTCCTTCGCCACGATCGAGGCGATCGCGAAGGTGGCACTGGTCCGGCCGCCGAAAATGCCCAGCTTTTTACCGCGCAGGTCGGAAAGGCTGTGGACGTTGGAATCGTTGCGGGTCACGATCACATTGGACGGACTGGTGAGCACGTCGAAGATCATCGTGTCGCGGCCCTGCTGGCGCGCGGTGGCCATCGCCGTGAGCCCGCCGAAGCCGACGTCCACGGTCTGCTGTCCGATCGCGGCGTGCAGCGCGGACGGGTTCTGGAACTCGCTGAGCTCCAGATTGAGGTTGTGCTTCTTGTCGAAGCCCTGCTCCTGCATGACGAACGTGACCATGTCCTGCGCGCCGGGGTTGACACCGAGCTTCAGGGCCTGCGGTTGGGCGAGCGGACCGCAGCCGATGGCCGCGTCGGAGCCGGGATCTCCGCCGCACGCGACCAATCCAAGACTCACCACACCCAGCAACGCCAGGTATCTTCGCAACAGTTTCGAACACTTCATTGTGATCTCCTCTCGCGCTTGCGCGAGTCCATCCCGAAAGGCCGCCGGGGACGCGGCTTCGGCTAGCAGCCCTGGTGAATCAGCGGCGCGCACCACCCGGGGACGCGCTTGCGGAATCCGGCTGCCGGAAAATATCGGTCGCGGCTTCGTAGATCGAAGTCAGCGATTCGTGCAAGATCGCCTGCCGCTCTTCGGGGACGGCTTGCAGCAGTCGCTGACCGACTTCGGCCAGCGCCGCGTCCGCCGCTTCCTTCGCCGAGCGCCCCTCCGGGGTGAGGCTCAGCAGCAGCGATCGCCTGCTCCTCGGGTTCTCCTGCCGATTGAGGAGACCGCGCCGAACGAGGACCTCGACGCTCTCCGACACGGTCGGGACGGTGAGGTTGCCGAAGGCGGCCAGCGCCGCCATGGCGCTGTGCCCTTGGTCGATTCGGCGCAGCATCCGGTGCTGGCGGAAGGTCAGCGGGGTGGCCAGCTGGCCGAGCACCTGCCCGTACAGGCGGGTCAGACGCGCCGAGATCGAGACGAGAAGCACGTCGAGGTCTTCTCGCTCGTCATCCGAGACACGGCTCATCCGGTTGGCCCAATCTTTCACAGGGTCCCTAACAGTTCGGTCCCCATAGTGTCTATGTGACTTCGCACGGTCAAGAGGTGCGCGGGTTTCGTTTCGGCGCACCTGTGCACTGAATCGCTACGGACCGCCGCGCATCGCCACGGCCGACACCTCCGAGGTCGCACCTGCGGCGCGCAGCACCGCAGAAATGTCCTATCTGGACATTGATCGACTACTTCGTCGACGGACGCGGCGTCGTCAGCTGGGCAGCGCGATGCGCAGGTGCACCATGCCGCGCAGGTCCAGCCAGGCGGCGTCCGGGCCGCGAACGAACCGCAACAACACCTCGTCGCAGCCGGGGCAGCGGGCCACCAGGCCCGGTGCCCGGCCGTAGACCCGCAGCGTCGCCACCGGTCCGGTCCGCCCGCAGCCGCCGCACCGGGCGTCCGCGGTCGTGATGTCCGCGGCGAAGATCTCGGCCAGCGGGCCCGCGAGCGCGTTGCCATCGAGATACTGCTGGTCCATCTCAGCCTCCGGTCGGGCCGAATCGTTCGGTCTTCACCCGCCTCGGGTCGTGGCCGAGCGCGACGAGGATGTCCGCGACGGTCTCCACGAATCCCGTTGACCCGCACACGAAGGAGCTCGGTTCGAACTCCGGCGGCCAACCACCGCTGTTGATGTCCGCGATACCGATCCGGTGCGGCTGCCGCGGCCAGTCGTCCGGGGCGGCGCGGGTGTAGACGTGGCTGACGTCGACGCCCGCGTCGCCCTGGATGGTCGACCGTCCCAATTCGTCGGCGTAGTAGCGTTCCGCCGGGGTGCGCACGGAATAGATCAACCGGAACGGCACCCGACTGCCAGCCGCCCGGCGGGCTCGCACCATCGCCATCAGCGGCACGATGCCCGACCCGCCCGCCACCAGCAACACGGGCCGCGAGTCGGTCGGCCGCCACACGAACCAACCGCCGACCGGCCCGCGGACCTCGATCGGATCACCCGGCGCGAGCACCCCGGTCAGGTACGGCGACACCTCGCCATCCGGCACCCGCTGCACCGTCAACCGCAGCCGGTCGCCGTCGGCTGGCGCGGCCAGCGAATAGCTTCGTTGCGCCTGGTAGCCGTCCTCAGCGCGAAGTCCGCCGCACTGGCCACGTCGGCCAGCAGGGTGTCCAGCGAGACGCCCTGCCAGGTGGTGCCGAACTTGGACCACCTCGTCACGCAGTGGATGTCCACCATGACCGTCTCCACCGGCAACGCCAGCAGGCCCGACCAAGTCCAGCGGTACGTCGCCCCGGTCTCCGTGGTGACGGTGAATTCCCAGTCCTCCGGCACGATCCGCGGGGTCGGCCCGGCGGACAGCACCGGGAAGTCCTCGGTCAGGTACTGGCCGGGCGGCAGCTCCACGGCGGGTCGTCCCCGGCCGTGGAACCCGGGCGACACGATCCCCATGTGCCACTCCTCTCCCGCCGGAAACAGCATTCCCGCTGGTCAACTCGGCAGCCAGCCGCACGGACAGGGTAGGTGGCCGGCTCGGTCGTCGCCTGGTCAAGACAACGTCGGCCAGGTGGCAAAGGTGCAGGTCACCAGTGGCTGCGCGGATAAACTGGGGGCAGGTGGACCGTCGACGTCACGGCTGGGTCGTCTGGCGCCGGTTGAAGTCGATGGGAGGTTGAGATGAGCGACGACAACGACCGAATCGATGGCGTGGACACCGATTCGGGCCTGCTGGAGCCGGAGGAAAGCCTCGACGACCGGGGCGTCGACGATGTGCTGGACGAGGGCTACTCCCCGCCGGAACGCCCGTGGGCGGTGTCCGATTGGGGACTGACGGCCCGCGAGGCGGCCGGGCATGAAAGCCTCGACGGTCGGTTGGCGCGCGAACTGCCCGATGCCGGATACCTCGACGAGGGCGACGACATCGGCGATACCTCGGACACCGACGGCGAACCCTACGACGAAGAAGTCGGGATCGCCCGTGCCGGACGACTCGCCTCGGACCCCGATACGGACGAGGAATACCCCTACCTGTACGCGAGCGACGTGGGCATCGACGGTTCGGCGGCGACCGCGGAAGAAGCCGCTGTGCACCTCATTCCGGAAACCCCGTATCGCTCGGATCAGGAGTGAAGCCGCTCGGCTGCCGGAGTCGCGCCGCCAGTTCGGTCAGGTCGGCGATCTCCACGGCGGGCTTCGGGCTCCCCGATTCTGGGGCATGACCGGGCCGCCGCAGGCGTACTACCGGCACGCCCGCGCGCAGCGCACCGGCGACGTCGCGGCCGGAAGTCGCCACGTGGACCAGTGATCCGGCGAGCCGCGCGGCCTCGGTGTAGATGCGGCGGCCGGGTTTGTAGGTCTGCAACCGCTGCGACGTGAAGACCAGATCCGGACTCACCAGCGGCACCGCGCGGGTCCGCGCGGCGATATCATCGTCCACATTGGACAGAATGCCGAGCCGGTAGCGCTTTGCGAGTGCGGCCAGACTGGTCTGCACATCCGGCCACAGTGGCCAGTTCCCGACCGAATCGAGCAGCACTTCGGCGTCAGCGGCCGGGTCGCCCGCCAGGTCGAGTTGGCGGTAGGTGGCCGCCAGCGCTTCGCCGGAGAGCTCCCGAAAAGGGCGCCACCGCGCGCAATCGCGCTGCGCCGCCTTGTTGAGCGCGTCCCACCGGTCGTAGACGTCCACACCCGCCACCGCCCAGCCGTGCCGCGCGGCCAGCTGCTCGAACTGCGCGCTCCCCCCGCTCCGCGAGTCGGTCAGCGCGCTGAACAGGTCGAACGTCACCACTGCCCGGCGATCAATCACGGCACCTCCGCTGTCGACACGTTGACGAACACCAGCCACACCCTCGACCAACCCGAGCCCAGTTGGCAACAACCCACCCCCGACCCCGTTCAAGGTGAGGGGCACCTGTGACCCAGTAAGTTGGTCACGGGTGCCCCTCACCCCGTCCCGTCACCTCGTCGTGCGCGGCTCGGTTGCGCACTGGTGAATGCGATTTGGGATCAGTTGGTGTTGTGGTCGCGGACGTAGTTGATCAGGCCGACGACGTCCTCCGGCACGAGGCGGCCGATCGCGCCGCTGGAGTAGACGCTCACCAGGATCCGGCCCTGCGGATCGAGGACGAATCCGGTGGACTGCAGGTACTCCGGGTCGGGGTTGACGAACGCCCCGGTCGCCTCGGCCACGGCGTGCGGGTCGGCGCTGTGGCCCACCGGGAACTCCAGTCGCAGCTTGCTGACCAGCTCCTTGGTGGTCGCCTCGTCGTCGACGGAGAGCGCGAAAACCAACGCATTGGCAGCGGCCAGGCTTTCCTGCGCGCGCTGGAAGGCGCGCAGCTGCGCTTTGCAGTAGGGGCACCAGGAACCGCGGTAGAACAGCACCACCCCGAAGTGCCCGGCCAAAGCGTCGGGCAGGACCACCTGGTCGCCACCGGCCACCTGCGCGGTCAGCTCCGGGAATCGGGCCCCGGGTTCGAGCAGAGTCATGACCTGTCTCCTGTCGTTCTGTTCCTCTGGTTAGTGGCGCCGACGGCCGGGGTCTTACCGCCGTGGACCGAGCAAATTTCGGCCGCGCTCACCGCGCCTTCGAAAGCGGCGGTACCCAGCGCGTATGGTCGCGTTGTGCATCGAAGGCATGCCGCCCGGAGCCGAACCACGTTGATCGGGGCGCTCATCGGCGAACACCTCGGGGGAGCTCGCCCGGAAGGTGCGGACGATGCCCGCACGCGGTGACGAATCGCGGCCCGCGACGCCCGGCGACGCCGAGCCGTCCGGGCGGGTCGCGACGGCTCTCGACCCGGAGTCCGCCGCGTGGATCCGCACCCTGACCTCCGGCGGCGCGGAATACGAACACGCCTGCGACCGGCTGCACGCCCTGCTGCTGCGGGTCGCGCAGGGCGAGGTCCGGCGCCGTGGTCCCCAGCTGCACATCACCGGCCCCGAACTCGACGACATCGCCCACCAGGCCGCCGCGGACGCGCTGATGTCGATCACCCGGAAGATCGACCAGTTCCGCGGCGAGAGCCGGTTCACCACCTGGGCGTTCAAGTTCGCGATCCTGGAGGTTTCCAGCAAACTCGGCAGGCACTTCTGGCGGACCCGCGACGCGCCGCTGGACGCCGAGGACTGGGACAGGCTTCCCGACCGGTTCGGCATCGGGCCCCACGAGGCGGCGGCAGCCCGCGACCTGCTCGCCGGACTGCGCCAGGCCGTCGACGAGGTGCTCACCGATCACCAGCGCCGGATCTTCGTCGCGATCGTGCTCGGCGGCGTGCCGCTCGACGCACTCGTGGCCGAGTTGGGCACCAACCGCAATGCCGTGTACAAGACGATGTTCGACGCACGGCGCAAACTCCGGTCGCGTCTCGTCGCAGCCGGATACGTGGACCACGACACGGCGAGGCGCTCATGAACAGCTGGCCGATGCTGGACCGCTTCCTGGAGACGGACCCGCGCGACGTCGGATGCGAACAGGCCATGGAAATCCTGCACGTCTACGTGGACCTGACGTTGCAGGGCGAAGCCCCCGAGGAGCGCTACCCCGGCATGCTCGCGCACCTGCGGGCCTGCGGCCCCTGCGCCGAAGACTTCGAAGGACTGCTGAACGCGGTCAGCCACAACGACTTCACCTGAGTGCCCGTCTTCGAGTTTTTGGTGCCGCAAAGAACAAGATCAAGGGCGGCTTTCGGATTCGCGGGGAGCGGAAATGAGTTGCCCGGTGATCGGTGTTTGCGGCACCTTGCGTAGCGTCGAACCGCCACCTCACGGGAGCCGCCATGCCTTTGCCAGACACCGTTCGTCGGCTGCCGCTGGATGACCTGTCCGCGCTCGCGGAGCTGATCGGCGACGCGCAGGTGGTGGCGATCGGCGAGAACAACCACCACATCCGCGAGTTCAACCTGCTGCGCGACCGGATCCTGCGCTTCCTGGTCACCGAACTGGACTTCGGGGTGCTCGCGTTCGAATCGGGCTTCGCCGAAGGGCAGTTGGTCGACGACTGGATTCGCGGCGGCCCCGGCGAGGTCGAGGCGGTGGCGCGGGACGGGTTCACCTTCCGCATCGGCGACTCCACCGAGATGCACGACATGCTCGGCTGGTTGCGCGCGCACAACGCGGCTGGCGGTCGGGTGCGCTTCGCCGGGCTGGACGTGCCGGGTTCGGGTGGCTCGGGGTTGCCCGCGCTGCGCCGGGTTCGCGACTACCTCGCCGCGCACGCCCCCGGCCAGGTGCACCTGGCCGACGCGGCGATGGAGGCGACGCAGCCCTACGTCGCGGCCAACAACGGTGCGGCTCCCGCCCGGTACGCCACGCTGAGCACCTCGGATCGCGACGCCGCCACCGCCGCGCTGACCAGGTTGCTGCTGCGACTGGACGCCCTGCGGCCCGGCCCCCACCAAGATCACCTGATCGCTCGGCACCACGCACTCGGCGCGCTGCGCCTCGACGAGCAGTTGCGCGAGCTCACCGAGCTGGGCGGACCGAACCCGCCCCCGCTGCTGCCGTCGTCCCGGGACGTCTACCAGGCCGAGACCGTGCGGCTGCTGCGCGAGCTGTCCGGACCGCGGGAACGGATCGTGCTGATGCAGCACAACGGCCACGTGCAGCGCGTGCCGATGGAGCTGGTGCCGGGCGTCAAGTTCCCCTCCGCTGGCAGTTATCTCGCCGCCGACCTCGGCGCGGACTACTTCGTCCTGGGCGTCACCGCGCGTACCGGCAGCACCACCGGCGGGCGGCTGGACGAACGAGCCAGGCTGGGCATCGAGGTCGTGACGCGACCGCTGGACCCGCCCGCCGAGAACGGCGTGGAGCGGGCCGTCGCGGAACTCGTGCCGGACGACGAGGCGGTGCTGCTGGACCTGCGGCCCGCACGCGGCCACCCCGGTCCCTCGGCCATCCGGCACGCCTACACCAACACACCGGTGGACGTGCTGACCGCCTTCGACGGACTCGCCTGCCTACCGACGATGAGCCCGAGCTCCTTCGTCCAGCCGTGAGCCCGCTCGCTCACCGACTCGGTAGCGGGTGTTCCTCGACGAGGGGTTCGGGGGCCGACAGGCGCCAGGCTTCGTAAACCAGCTCGGTGAGTTCATCGGCGTCGATCTTCGGCAGGTGCACCACCACCCAACCGAAGCCACCAGCAGTGAACTGCACCTCGAACACGTCCGGCCGCTCGGAGACCAACGCGATCTGCTCGGACAGCGTCTGCTTCAGGCCGACCGTCTCGGTCCTCGGCCAGTAGTAGCCGAACCGCTTGCCGCACACGCTGAAGGACGTGTAGTCCCGCCCCTCCGCCTCCTCGACCTCGGCGAGCCTGTCCACCATCCGCAAGAACTGACCGCTGGGCACACCCATGCGGGCAATTCTGGCGCACCCCACCGACAGCGCGGCTCGGGTCAGCTCTCCGGGTGCAGGATCAGGCACGTGCTGGCGGCGAGTTCG